>JAFUUB010000114.1 GCA_017483985.1 Bacteroidales bacterium
ATACCAAAACGGGAAGAGATGTGTTTGACGGAATGGCCCGCCTCAAGCAACCCCATATACTTAAGGCGATCTTCAAAAGTGTGCTTTTTGCGCATAACAAAACCCCGAAAGTTTTTTGTCTAACTTTCGGGGTTCATGTCAAAAGGCAGCCTTCCTTATTTTGTGCTTCCCCGCAGTGCGGAGGAAGACCTGTTATTCGCTGGACGGGACGGCGTAGGTCACCCGCAGGCGCGGTCCGTTTTCCGAATCCGGCCCGTTGAGGACGGCGCGGTAGTACCGGTGGAAATCCATCATGGACTGCGTGGACACGCTCGAACTGGATGAACTGAGCATGTTGGCCATCATCAGGTAGTTGTAATAGTTGTAGTAGTTGCCATAGCCATAGCCGCCGTAGCCGCCATAACCACCATAACCGTATCCGCCGTAACCGTAGCCACCGTAGCCGCCATAACCGCCGTACATGCTGTTGTAGTAGCTGGCGTAGGCCATTTGCTGGTAGTAGTCGGCCATGTCGCTGTTGGCGCTGCTGCTGCTGGTGGTCGTGACGACCTCGTCGGCCATGGCCAGGAACCAGATGTCATAGTTCTCGATCTTCTCCGTGTCCTCAAGCCGCAGGATGGACTGTACGTGGTGCGACAGGTCCGGGGCGTACATGAGGGTGGAACGGTTGATCGTGCCCTGGTTCTCGGTCGAGACGCTGGCGTCGGTGATGCCGGCGAAGGTGACGGAGGTGTCGGTCACGATGCGGCAGGTCGGGCTCAGCGTGGTCGGATAGAGCCGCATGTCCTCGTAATCCTCCGGGAATTCGAACGGCATTTCGATCGTGGCCTTGCTGACGATGATCTGGGACACGTCGCCGTGCTGGGAGACGATGGCGGAGAGCTTGTCCTTGATGGACTGGGCCTTGACGACGGGCTTGAGGCCGCGTCCGCCTTCGAACCAGATCCGGTCGGTGGCTTTCCCTTCCATTTTCTTGCTCTCGTGGGTCGCCTGGTCGTAGGCGATCTGCGGATAATCGGTGACGGACGTCGAGGAGACGCCGCTCATGTCATATTTGCTGACCGGGCCGATATAGAAATAGAAGGACGTGTCGACCTGGCTCCGGGTGCCGTAGTCCGCCTTGAACTTCAGTACGGCGTAACTGCCGTAGATGCTGCCGTTGGCCACGTCGATCGGGACCTTGAACATGTTGATCCGGCCTCCGTTGCCGGCCGGTTCGTCGGTCGTGATGTAGATGCCGGGGAAGTTCTTGCGGTAGGTCTTGATGTCATCCAGGTCGGCCTGGCTGATCTGCATGTAGCGCTCGCCGAAAGCCTTGTTGAAGTTGAAGGAAAGGGAATCGGTGCCGTTATAGACCGGGATGCCCAGGGTGATCCGGTCCTTGGAGGGCTGGATCTTCGGGGCGTTGGACTTCATGTCGAGCTCCTTCTCGAGGGCGTAGACGTGGATGTTCTGCAGGATGTGGGCCTGGGAGAGGTCGCTGCAGGAAACGGAGTCATACGGCGCCGTGAAGTGGAAGCTCTTGAAGGTCGCGTTCTTGCCGAAATCGAGGGTGTCGGCGACGGGGACGAGGGTGAACGCGGCGCTGCGCGTGGTCAGCCCGAACTGTTCGTCGCGGATGGCGCCGACCGTGAACCGGTACATGCTGAAGCCGGACAGGCTGTCCGGGCAGGCCATCTCAATGTCGTCGAGGTTGAATTCGGCGGTGTAGATATCGTATTTCTGGTTGGTGGCGATGTAGTCTTCGCCGAGCTGGTTGTCGATGCCGAAGCAGGATGTCAGGCAGGCCGCTGCCAGAAGGGCGGCCACGCCGTGGAATCGGAATTTCATGCGCTACAGCTGGTCATAAAAACGGTTATACGCGTCGATGTAGGAGCCGTCTTCGAGGGCTGCCGCGTCAAAGGGCAGCAGCGGAAGGCCGAGGCTCTTGCAGTAGTCCGTGATTTCCGGGGCGACGTTCTCCGCGCCCAGGATGATGCCATCGGAATACTGCGCTGCAGTTTTAGCAAGATTTATGCCATCGGCCCGGTCCTGCAGGAAAGGCAGGTCGTCCTCGCCGACACCGCCGAACCTGGCCAGCTGGGCGAAATCGGGGGAGAAGGACTCGGTCGGGGTATCGTCATACAGGGAGAGGACGATCTTGCTGTTGGAGAAGATCGGATCCTCGCGGTAGGCTTTCTTGAGATAGGCCGGCAACACCTGGGAAATCCAGCCGTGGCAGTGGATGATGTCCGGGGCCCAGCGGAGCTTCTTGACGGTCTCCAGGACGCCGCGGGCGAAGAAGATGGCTCGTTCCGCGTTGTCGGCGAAGAAGAGGCCCTGCTCGTCGGCATAGGTCTGCTTGCGGCGGAAATAGTCTTCGTTATCAATGAAATAGACCTGCATGCGGGCGGCGGAAATCGATGCCACCTTGATGATGAGGGGGCGGTCGACATCGCCGATGATGATGTTCATTCCGGAGAGCCGGATGACCTCATGTAACTGGTTCTTCCTCTCGTTGATGCAGCCATAACGGGGCATGAACGACCGGATTTCCTTCCGGCGTTCCTGGATCCCCTGGGGGAGTTCCCGGCCGATGCGGGCGATCGGCGACTCCGGGAGATAGGGAAAAATCTCGGAATTGACGAACAGGATCTTTTTTGCGGAATCACCCATAATCTTTTTGCTTCAAAACCTTTCCGGACTCCCGGGATTGCCGGGAAAGATCGGAAATCTAGTCTACAAAGATAAGATTTTTTTTTCATATTTCCATAAATCACTATCTTTGACAGCAATTTGGAGTACTATGGCTAAAGGGGAAAACAGGATGATACGGCGCAGGCTGGCGAATGCCTACCTGTCCTCGGTCGTCAGTATCAGCCTCGTGCTGTTGCTGGTCGGCGTGGCGAGCCTGCTGCTGGTCAATACGGACAATGTCTCGGATTATTTCAAGGAGAACATGAAGGTTTCCGTCCTGATGATGCCCGAAGTCTCCGATGCCCAGGCGATGGACTACCAGGCGGTCCTGGACTCGATGCCCTTCATCCGCGGGACCGAATTCATTTCCCGCGCCCAGGGCGAACAGGAAATGGCCCGGATGCTCGGAAAAGATTTCCTGAGCGTCTTCGAAACCTCGCCGATCCCCGTCTCCGTGGACGTGACCCTGACGGCCGATTATGTTTCCGACGACAGTCTGAAGGTCGTCAGCCAGAAGCTGTCGGCGTCTCCGCTGGTCGATGAGGTCGTCTGGCAGAAGTCCCTGGTGGATGCGCTGGGCGCCAACCTGGCCCGGATCTCCCTGGTGCTGGGCGTCTTCATCGTCCTGCTGCTGTTCATCTCCTTCGTGCTGATCGGCAATACGATGCGCCTGAGCGTGTACGCGCGCCGCTTCACGATCCATACGATGAAGATGGTCGGGGCGACCAAGGGCTTCATCCGCGGCCCCTTCCTGGTGAACTCCGCCCTGCTCGGGCTGTTCTCCTCCCTGGTGGCCATCCTCCTGCTGGTGGGCCTGCTGTTCGTGCTCCGCAGCCATTTCCCCCAGCTGTTCACCCTTTTCCGACTGGACCTGCTGCTCATCGCGATGGGGATCGTGGTCGTCTCCGGCGTACTCATCTGCCTGGCCAGTACCTACATCGCCGTCGGGCGCCTGGTCCGTCTCGACAAATCAGAACTCTACTACTAGATTATGGACAATAACTTCGCTCTCACCAAGAAAGGACTCCGTCTGCTGCTGGCGGGCCTGCTCGTCATGGTCGCCGGCTATATCCTGATGACCGGCGGCGGCAGCAAGGACCCCGCCGTGTTCAATCCGGCCATGTTTGATTTCCGCCGTCTCGTGGCGGCCCCGCTCGTGATCCTGTGCGGGGTCATCGTCGAGATCGTGGCGATCATGGGCTGTTTCCGGGACGATAGCAAGAACAAGAAGCAGTCATGAGCTGGTGGCAGGCGATCTTGCTCGGCCTGGTCCAGGGCCTGACCGAGTTCCTTCCGGTCAGCAGCAGCGGCCACCTGATGATTTTCAAGGAGCTGCTGGGCGTGGATGCGGAAGGTTTCCTGGATTTTACGGTGACCGTCCATTTTGCGACCGTCCTGAGCACCCTCGTGGTGTTCTGGGGCGTCATCTGGAACCTGCTGAAAGGGCTCCTGAAATTCCGTTACAACGATGAGACGGACTATGTCTGCAAGCTGGTCGTGTCCATGATTCCCGTGGGCATCGTCGGGGTCTTCTTCAAGGACCAGGTCGAAGCCCTGTTCGGGGAGAGCCTGATCCCGGTGGCCGTCGGCCTCTGCATCACGGCCGCCCTGCTGTTCTTCTCGGATCATTTCAACCTGTTCCAGCGCTTTGCCAAGGCCCCGAAGCCGTACCGCAACGGGATTTCCTTCTGGCAGGCCTTCACGGTCGGCATCGGGCAGGCTTTCGCCGTCGCCCCGGGCATCTCCCGCAGTGGCACCACGATCGCGACCGGCCTGATGGCGGGCGTCGACCGCAGCCGGATGGCGCAGTTCTCCTTCCTGATGGTCCTTGCCCCGATCATCGGTGAGCAGAGTTTGGACCTGCTGAAAGTGGCGACCGGCCATGCCTCCTTCGGGGACGGCGTCGGCCCCGTTGCCCTGCTGCTGGGCTTTGCCACGGCCTTCGCCGCCGGCCTGTTCGCCTGCCGGGCGATGATCGCCCTGGTCAAAAAAGCCCGCCTGTCCTGGTTCTCCCTGTATTGCCTGGTCATCGCACTGCTGATTTTCATCTTGGCCTGATGCGGACCCTGACCTATTTCGTTTCCGATGTGCACCTGGGCCTGGATGTCAAGGATCCGGCCGCCCGGGAGGCGCGCTTCGTACGGTTCCTGCGTTCGATCCCGGCGGAGCGGACGGAGACGTTGTACCTGCTGGGGGACATCTGGGATTTCTGGTATGAGTACCGGGACGTGGTCCCCAAGGGCTATGTCCGGGTGTTCGCGGCCCTGACGGACCTGATGGATGCGGGCGTCAAGGTGCGGTTCTTCACGGGCAACCACGATATCTGGGCCTATTCCTATTTCGAAAGCCTCGGGATGGAACGCCTGGAGCAGCCGGCCGTGGTCGAGATCGCCGGCAAGACCTTCTGCCTGGGACATGGCGACGGCCTGGGGCCGGGCATGCGCGGGTACAAGCTGATGCGCGCGGTATTCCACAACCGGTTCCTGCAGACCCTGTTCAGCGGCCTGCATCCGTGGTTCGCCTTCCGGCTGGGCAACGGGTGGTCCCGGAGCAGCCGGCTGGCCAAAAGCGAGGAATACGTGTTCAAGGGGAAGGAGGAGCCGCTGTACCGCTGGGCGGTGGCCTTTGCGGAGAAACGGCATGTGGACTATTTCATTTTCGGCCACCTGCATGCCTCCGTCGACCTGCCGCTTCCGGGCGGAGGCCGCCTGATGGTCCTGAAGGACTGGATGGATGCTTCGCCTTATTTCTTCTTTGACGGGGCGGACGTGTTCACCCGCTTGAGCTGAGGGGCCGGCGGGTATTTGCCGAAGATCGAGTAGTAGAGTCCCTCGAATTCCCCCTTTTCCCAGATGACGACCAGGTCTTCGATGGCCTTGTCTTCCTGGTTGGGATCGTACTGGCGCTTGAGGTTGCCGCCGAAGAGCTTGGCGATGCCCTGCCAGAAAGCCGCCGTGAATCCGTTCTTGTAGTCTTTGATGATGTCGTAGGGGGTGATGCCGGTCTCGCGCCCGATCAGCTGGATCAGCAGCTTGCCCTGGGAGATGGTCATGTCGCGGATGACGCTCTCGTAATTGTCGAAGATGCTTTTCTGGATCTGGTTGATATACCGTTCTTTCTTCAGCCTTTTCAAGTTCTCCTCCTCGATCGTCCGGTCCGCTTCCAGCACGACCTCCTGCGCAAGGAGCGCATACGGGTAGGTCTTCGCGAAATTGTGCACGAGCCGGTAGTACTTGCGCCACTGGCGGCCCTTCTTCTTGCCGATGTAGATGTAGGACGGCCGGAGGGTGTCGATGTAGAGGGTGTCCTTCCCTTCGATGATATAGGGGAGGAAGCCGCGGTTCTGCGCACGGAGCGGGGCGGCCAGGGCCAGGAGTCCCAGCAGCAGGACGAGCAGGTATGCGGTTTTCCGTTTCATCTTCGCATGCAAAGGTACACAAATTTCAGATACTGTGCCACGGGGTTCCGGGCCCTGTCGAAAATGCCGTCAAGAATTTTTCAACGCATCTTGTAACTGGCTGAAAAACGCTGAGATAACTTTCAAATTTTGGTGTCGAAAAGATTGAAAAATTTTCTGAGAAATGTTTGTTTCTCGGATATTTTTGCTAACTTTGCAGTCCCCAAATTGAGGTATATTTTACCCAACCGATTGAGCCTCAATGAGTTAGGGAAATTTAGGAAATATTTTTAAAGTAATACACCCATGTTACAACCTAAGAGAACAAAATTCAGAAGGGAGCAGAAAGGCCGCATGAAAGGCAATGCCCAGCGTGGCAACCAGCTTGCATTCGGTTCCTTTGGTATCAAGACCCTTGAGAATTGCTGGCTGACCGCCCAGCAGATCGAGGCCGCCCGTCAGGCCATTTCCCGTCGCATGAACCGCGAAGGCCAGATCTGGATCCGCGTCTTCCCTGTCAAGCCGGTGACCAAGAAGCCGTTGTCCACCCGTATGGGTAAAGGTAAGGGTGATCCTTACGGCTTCGTCGCCCCGATCACTCCGGGCCGTATCCTTTTCGAAGCCGAGGGTGTGTCCCTCGAGACCGCCAAGGAAGCCATGCGCCTGGCCGCCAACAAGCTTCCGGTTGCTACGAAGTTCATCGTCCGCAGGGATTATGTCGAATAATTTAACGGTAGAGAAACATGAAGACTAAAGAAGTACGCGAGATGTCGATCGCCGATCTGCAGGACCGTATCGCCGGCATGAAGGCCGAACTCGACCAGATGAAGCTTGAGCACGCCATCTCTCCTATGGAGGACACCTCCAAATTCAAGAAAATGAGACAGGATATCGCCCGCATGATCACGATCCTGGCCGAAAAAGAAAACAACCAGTAATCAGAAGTACCATGGAAAGAAATCTTCGCAAGGAAAGAATCGGTGTCGTGGTCAGCAACAAGATGGAGAAGACCATCATCGTCGCCGTCGAAACGAAGGAGAAGCATCCCCTCTATGGCAAGTTTGTCAACAAGACCACCAAGTTCGTCGCTCAGGATGAGAAGAACGAGTGCAGCGAAGGCGACCGCGTCCGCATCATGGAGACCCGCCCGCTGAGCAAGACCAAGAGATGGAGATTAGTTGAAATCGTCGAAAAAGTTAAATAACAATGATACAGCAGGAAACACGTTTGAAGGTGGCCGACAACAGCGGTGCGAAGGAAGTCCTTTGCATCCGTGTCCTGGGCGGTACCCACCACCGTTATGCAACTGTAGGCGACCAGATCGTCGTGGCAGTCAAGAGCGCTATCCCTGGCAGTGATGTGAAGAAAGGTTCCGTCACCAAGGCCGTGGTAGTCCGTACCAAGAAAGAGATCCGCAGGGCGGACGGTTCCTACATCCGCTTCGATGATAACGCCTGCGTCCTCCTCAACAATGCGGGTGAGGTTCGCGGAACGCGTATCTTCGGCCCTGTCTCCAGGGAACTGCGTGACAAATACATGAAGATTGTTTCACTGGCACCGGAGGTCCTTTAATCTGTAAGAAATCATGAAGAAATTCCACATCAAGAAAGGCGACACCGTGTTTGTGAACGCCGGTAACGATAAGGGAAAGACCGGTAAGGTCCTCGAGGTCCTCAGAGACAAGGACCGTGTCATCGTTGAAGGTATCAATATGGTCAGCAAGCATACCAAGCCGAATGCCAAGGCTCCGCAGGGTGGCATCATCAAGCAGGAAGCCGGCATCCACATCTCCAATGTGCAGCTCGTCGACCCGAAGACCGGTGCGGCTACCCGCGTAGGTTACAAGGAAGTTGACGGCAAGAAGGTCCGTTATGCTAAGAAATCAGGAGAGGAGATCTAATTATGGCAAAGAAGAAAAACGCACCCGTCGAGGTCCAGGCATTGCCGGCCGGCTATGTCCCTACCCTCAAGAAGGTCTATAAAGAGGAGATTGTCCCTGCTCTGATGAAGCAGTTCTCCTATACCACCGTCATGCAGGTCCCGAAGCTCGTCAAGATCACCATCAATGAAGGTGTCGGCGACGCTACCCAGGACAAGAAACTCGTCGAAGAGGCCGCCGAAGAGCTCAGCCTCATCACCGGCCAGAAGGCTGTCATCACCTCCTCCAAGAAGGACGTCTCCAACTTCCGCCTCCGTAAGGGCATGCCGATCGGCACCAAGGTGACCCTCCGCGGCGTGAAGATGTATGAGTTCCTCGAGAAGCTCATCCGCGTCTCCCTCCCGCGTATCCGTGACTTCAACGGTATCGCTGAGAAGATGGACGGCCGCGGCAACTACACCCTCGGACTCAAGGAGCAGATCATCTTCCCGGAGATCGACATGGACAAGAACCCGCGCATCCACGGCATGGAGATCACGTTCGTGACCACTGCCCGGAGTGACGAAGAGGCGCACGCCCTCCTCAAGGCGATGGGTCTTCCTTTCAAGAAACATAACAACTAAAAGCGTATACAATGGCAAAAGAAAGTATGAAAGCCCGCGAGGTGAAGCGCGCGAAAATGGTTGCTAAGTATGCCGAAAAGCGCAAGGCCCTCAAGGAGGCCGGTGACTGGGCTGCCCTCGACAAGCTCCCGAAGAACTCCTCCTCCGTCCGCCTGCACAACCGCTGCTCCCTGACCGGTCGTCCGAAGGGATACATGCGTGCCTTCGGCCTGAGCCGCATCCAGTTCCGCGAGATGGCTTCCAACGGCCTCATCCCGGGTGTCAAGAAAGCCAGCTGGTAGTGAACAAGCGCCCGGGTATTCCGGGACAATATATTATTAACCAACAATCGGATATCGGGCGCTACGGCGCCGGTCCACAAAACAGACAAAAAAATGACTGATCCCATTGCAGACTACTTGACCAGGATCCGCAACGCGTACCGCGCCGGAAAGAAGGTGGTGGAAATCCCCGCCTCCAACCTGAAGGTCGCGATCACCAAGATCCTCTTCGAGAAGGGTTACATCCTCACCTACAAGGTGGTTGAGGGAACCCCGTTCAACACCATCAAAATCGCGCTGAAGTACCATCCCCAGACCAAGGTCGCCGCTATCAAGGGCATCGACCGCATCTCCAAGCCGGGTCTGCGGAAATACGTCGACGTCGACAACATGCCGCGTGTCCTCAACGGCCTCGGCATCGCGATCCTGACGACCTCCAAGGGCGTCATTACCGACAAGGAAGCCCGTGAACTGGGCGTCGGCGGCGAAGTGATTTGCTATGTATATTAATTAAAAAACCTACAAAGAATGTCAAGAATAGGAAAATTGCCTGTAAACCTTCCGTCCGGCGTCAAAGTCGAATTGACCGACGGCAACGTGTTGAAGGTTAAAGGACCTCTTGGTGAGCTCAGCCAGAAGGTTGACCCGGATATCACCGTCACCATCGAGGGAAGCGAAATCAAATTTACCCGTCCGACCGACCAGCCGCGTCACCGTGCCATGCACGGCCTGTACCGCGCGCTCGTGAACAACATGGTCGAAGGTGTTTCCAAGGGCTTCGAAGTCAAGCAGGAATTCGTCGGTGTCGGCTACCGTGTCGACGTCCAGGGCCAGCTCCTGACCTTCGCCCTCGGTTATTCCCATGACATCCAGCTCCTGCTCCCGGCCGAAATCAAGGCCGAAGCCGCCCAGGTCAAGAAGGGTGAGAACCCGGTGCTGATCCTCAAGAGCTACGACAAGCAGCTCCTCGGTCAGGTCGCCGCCAAGATCCGCTCCCTGCGCAAGCCTGAGCCGTATAAGGGCAAGGGTATCAAGTTCGTCGGCGAACAGCTTCGCCGCAAGGCTGGTAAGACTGCTTCTGCTAAATAATAGGAGGACACAATTATGTTGACTAAAATCGAAAGAAGAAGAAGGATCCACTACCGTATTCGCAAGCATGTGAACGGTACGGCTGAAAGACCCAGACTGGTTGTCTTCAGAAGCAATAAGCAGATCTACGCCCAGGTGATCAACGACCTGCAGGGTGCGACCCTCGTCGCCGCTGCGTCCAACGACAAGGCCCTCGCCGTCGAGTGCAAGGGTAAGTCCGGCAAAGAGGCTGCCGCCATCGTCGGCAAGGCCATCGCCGAGCGCGCGCTTGCCAAGGGTATCGCCGAGGTTGCATTCGACCGTGGCGGTTACCTCTACCATGGCAGAGTTAAAAGTTTGGCAGACGCTGCCCGTGAAGGCGGCCTTAAATTCTAATCGGGACTATGGCAAATACAAATGTTAAAAGAGTAAAGACCTCTGACCTTGAGCTCAAGGACAGACTGGTAGCCATCAACAGGGTCACCAAGGTGACCAAGGGTGGCCGTCACTTCCGTTTCGCGGCCATCGTCGTGGTCGGTGACGAGAATGGTGTCGTCGGTTATGGTCTCGGTAAGGCGAACGAAGTTACCGCTGCCATCCAGAAGGGTGTCGAAGATGCGAAGAAGAACCTCGTCAAGGTTCCGGTCATCAACAAGACCATCCCTCACGAGCAGACCGCGAAGTTCGGCGGCGCCGAGGTATTCATGAAGCCCGCTGCCCCCGGTACCGGTGTGAAGGCCGGCGGTGCCATGCGTGCCGTGTTCGAGTCCGTCGGTGTGCAGAACGTCCTCGCCAAGAGCAAGGGTTCTTCCAACCCGCACAACCTCGTGAAGGCCACTGTGGCCGCCCTGACCGAAATGCGCGACGCCTATACGGTCGCCGGTCTCCGCGGTATCCCCATGTCTCAGGTTTTTAACGGATAAAAGGAGGATACACCATGGCTAAATACAGAATCACCCAGGTTATCAGCAAGAACGGCGAGACCAAGCGTCAGATCGCGAATCTCCGCTCCCTCGGCATCCACCGGATGCACCAGACGGTCGAGGTCGAAAAGACCCCGGTTACCACTGGCATGCTCCAGAAGGTGCTCCACCTCGTCAAAGTTGAAGAAATCTAATCAAGGAGGAACGACAGATGAATCTACATAATCTGAAACCCGCAGAAGGCGCAACCAAGACATCCAAGCGTATCGGCCGTGGCGAAGGCTCCGGCAAAGGCGGTACCGCTACCCGTGGTACCAAGGGTGCGCAGGCCCGCGCCGGCTACTCCCACAAGATCGGCTTCGAAGGTGGCCAGATGCCTATCCAGAGAAGACTTCCGAAATTCGGATTCAAGAACCCTACCCGCGTAGAGTACAAGGCAATCAACGTTGCCGACCTCCAGGCTCTTTATGATGCTACCGGCATCGCCAAGATCGACCTTGACGTCCTCGTCGAATACGGTCTCGCCCCGGTCAAGGAACTCGTGAAGATCCTCGGCAACGGTGAACTCACCGCTAAACTTGAAGTTTCCGCTGACGCGTTCTCCAAGTCCGCCATCGCCAAGATCGAGGCGGCCGGAGGCACCGCCACCCTTGTTGAAGAGTAATCCAAGATGAAGAAGTTTATAGAGACTATCCAGAACATCTTCAAGATCGAAGAGCTACGCAAGAGGATCGTGTACACGGTTCTCTTGGTACTCGTTTATCGACTGGGGTGCTTCATCGTGCTTCCGGGCATCGACGCATCCCTGCTGGCCAAGCTTCAGAGCAGCACCCAGGAAGGTCTTGTCGGCCTCCTGAACATGTTCTCCGGCGGTGCTTTCGGTAACGCTTCGATCTTCGCCCTCGGTGTGATGCCGTACATCTCGGCGTCCATCGTGGTCCAGCTTCTGGGCATGTTCGTCCCCTACTTCCGCAAGCTGCAGATGGAAGGGGAGAGCGGCCGCAGAAAGATCAACCAGCTGACCCGCTACCTGACCATCGCGATCCTCGCCATCCAGTGCCCTGCGTACATGGCCCAGGTTCACAACCAGGTCCCCGGATCCGCTTTTGTCGCCGTCAACCAGCTCGGCATGAGCAACTTCACCTACAACCTGATCTGCACCATCATCCTGATGGGCGGTTCCATGTTCGTGATGTGGCTCGGTGAACGCATCACCGACCGCGGCGTCGGCAACGGTATCTCCCTGATCATCATGATCGGTATCGTCGCCCGCCTGCCGTATGCCCTGGTTTCCGAAATCGGTACCAAGATGAGCACCAGCAACGGTGGTCTGCTCTTCGTCATCGTCGAGCTCGTCATCCTGTTCCTGGTCTTCTGCGCCGCCATCGCCCTCGTGCAGGCCGTCCGCAGGATCCCGGTGCAGTATGCCCGCCGCGTCATCGGCAACCGCCAGTACGGCGGTGTCCGCCAGTACATCCCGATCAAGATCAATGCGGCCGGCGTTATGCCGATCATCTTCGCCCAGGCGCTGATGTTCCTGCCGATGCTCTTCTCCAAGTGGGATGCCACCCGTGGATTCGCCGCTGCGATGAGCAACTATACCGGTGTCTGGTACAACCTGGTATTCGGCATCCTTGTCGTTATCTTCACCTACTTCTACACCGCCGTCACGGTCAACCCGAACATGATGGCTGAAGACATGAAGAAGAACGGCGGTTTCATCCCTGGAGTCAAGCCGGGCAAGGCTACCGCGAATTTCATCGACGGTATCCTCGACCGGGTCACCCTTCCGGGTTCCATCATGCTGGCCATCATCGCGATCCTTCCGGCTCTGGCGATGAAGATCGGTGTGACGAACCAGTTCGCAAGCTTCTACGGCGGCACGTCCCTGTTGATCCTTGTGGGTGTTATCCTTGACACGCTCCAGCAGATTGAAAGCTATTTGCTTATGCGTCACTATGACGGCCTGATGAAGACCGGCCGTCTGTCCGGACGCTCCGGCATGTAATTTTTGATGGTTAAAGGAAGATGGTAGCACCGAAGACAGAAGAAGCAATCGAACTGCTCAGGTACAACGGAGAGCTCACGTCGAAGACGTTGGCGGAAGTCGGCAAGTGGGTCGCCCCAGGTGTGACAACTGCGAAGTTGAATGAGGTGGCCGAGACTTTTATCCGTGACCATGGCGCAGTTCCGAACTTCTTGGATTACGACGGTTATCCCTATGCCATCTGTGCCTCTGTGAATGATGTAGTCGTCCACGGTTTTCCGTCGGACAAGGTCGTGCTCCAGGAGGGCGATATCGTATCGATCGACCTCGGCACGCTCTACAAGGGCTATAACGGGGATTCGGCATACACTTTCCCGGTCGGGGAAGTGGATGCCGCGACCCGCAAGCTCCTGGAAGTCACCAAGGCTTCCCTTTACAAGGGCATTGAACAGGCGGTTGCGGGAAACCGTGTCGGCGATATCGGACACGCGGTGCAATCGTATGCCGAGTCATTCGGTTTCGGTGTCGTACGTGAGCTGGAAGGCCACGGTATCGGCCGGGACATGCACGAAGGACCGGGCGTCCCGAACTACGGGCACCAGGGTCGCGGGCCTCGTCTCGTGGACGGAATGACAATCTGCATCGAACCCATGATCACGGCGGGAGACCGCAGGGTGTACCTTGCAAGAAACGGTTGGGCGGTACACACGGCTGATCATGCGAAAGCGGCGCATTTCGAGCTTACGGTTGTTGTCCGTAAAGGCCAGGCGGAGCAGCTGTCGACCTTTGATTTCATTGAGAAGGACCTGGAAGTTTAATTTTAACGTGATATTTTAATGTCGAAACAAACAGCGATCGAGATTGACGGGACCATCATTGAGACCCTCCCGAATGCAATGTTCAAAGTAGAATTGGAGAACGGCCACGTCATCCTTGCCCACATTTCCGGCAAGATGAGGCAGAATTTCATCCATATTCTCCTCGGTGACAAGGTCAAGGTTGAAATGTCACCTTATGATTTGACCAAGGGCAGAATTTCCTTCAGATACAAATAAAATTTTTTGCACCATGAAAGTTAAGACATCCATCAAAAAGCGCAGCGAAGATTGCAAGATCGTCCGTCGTAAAGGTCATCTTTACGTGATCTGCAAGAAGAACCCCAAGTTCAAGATGCGCCAGGGATAATAACCAACGTTGTATAACAATAAAGCAATTATAAGAATATGGCAAGAATAGCCGGTGTTGATTTACCGAACAACAAGAGAGGCGAAATCGGTCTGACCTATATTTTCGGTATCGGCCGCTCCTCCGCCCGCGCCATCCTGGATACCTGCGGCATTCCGTACGATACCAAGGTCAGCGAGTGGGATGATGACCAGATCGCCAAGATCCGCGCCGAAATCGGTGAGAACTACAAGATCGAGGGCGAACTCCGCACCTCCGTCCAGATGAACATCAAGCGCCTCATGGATATCGGTTGCTACCGTGGCATCCGCCACCGTATCGGTCTCCCCGTCCGTGGCCAGAGCACCAAGAACAACGCCCGTACCCGCAAGGGCAAGAAGAAGACCGTTGCCAACAAGAAGAAGGCAACCAAATAATTGATGAATTATGGCAAAGAAAACTACAACAGCTAAAAAGAGAGTCGTCAAGGTTGAGGCCGTTGGTGAAGCGCATATTTCATCAACGTTCAACAACGTCATCGTTGCCCTGACCAACAATATCGGCCAGGTGATCAGCTGGTCTTCCGCCGGTAAGTGCGGATTCCGCGGCTCCAAGAAGAACACTCCGTACGCTGCCCAGATGGCTGCTGAGGATGCCTCCAAGACCGCGTTCGACGCAGGTCTCCGCAAGGTCAAGTGCTATGTGAAAGGCCCGGGTGCCGGTCGTGAGTCCGCCATCCGTACCATCAACAATGCGGGTATCGAAGTCATTGAGATCGTCGATGTCACCCCGATGCCGCACAACGGTTGCCGTCCGAAAGGCCGTCGTAAAGTTTAATTAGTAAGATTTCATTACTATGGCAAGATATACTGGACCTAGCACAAAGATCGCCCGTAAATTCGGCGAGCCTATCTTCGGCTCCGATAAATATTTCGAGAAGCGCAACTTCCCTCCGGGACAGCACGGTGCCTCCCGCAAGCGTGCCCGCAAGGCCACCGATTACGGTGCCCAGCTCAAGGAGAAGCAGAAAGTCAAATACATGTACGGCCTGCTCGAGCGTCAGTTCCGCAACACCTACGAGAAAGCGTCCCGCATGAGCGGCCAGAAGGGTGAGAACCTCCTCTTCCTCCTCGAGTCCCGCCTGGACAACCTCGTGTACCGTCTCGGCATCGCCCCGACCCGCGCCGCTGCCCGCCAGCTCGTCCTCCACAAGCACATCACCCTCAACGGCCAGGTGGTCAACATCCCGTCCGTGATCGTGAAGGCTGGTGACGTGGTCGCCGTCCGCGAGCGCTCCAAGAGCCTGGAGGTCATCCAGAACAGCGTAGCCTCCGCTACCCGTTATTCCTGGCTCGAGTTCGACGCCAAGAACCTCTGCGGCAAGTTCCTCAACGTCCCTGCCCGCGAGGAGATTCCTGAGAACATCAACGAACAGCTGATCGTCGACCTCTACTCCAAGTAATCGTTAACACCTTAAAAAGAAATTATATGGCAATCTTAGCATTTCAGAAACCGGATAAGGTCATCATGCTCGAAGGCACCGAGACCGTCGGCCGGTTCGAATTCAGGCCCCTTGAGCCCGGATACGGACAGACGATCGGCAACGCCCTCCGTCGCATCCTCCTTTCTTCTCTGGAAGGTTTTGCTATCAGCTCGATCCGCATCAGCGGCGTGGACCAGGAGTTCGCGACCATCCCGGGCGTCATCGAGGGAATGCAGGACATCATCCTGAACCTCAAGCAGGTCCGTTTCAAGCGGATGGTGGACAGCGTGGATTCCGAGGTAGCAAACATCACCATAAGCGGCAAGCAGGAGTTTACCGCAGAGGATATCTCCAAGGGATTGTCTTCTTTCAAGGTGCTGAATCCAGAGCTGCACATCTGCTCGCTTGAACCTTCCGTCAAACTGGAGATCTCCCTGACCATCACCCACGGACGCGGCTTCGTGCCGGCCGAGGAGGAGCGGGACGAGAACACCCCGATCGGCACCATCCCGGTCGATGCGATCTACACCCCGATCCGCAAGGTCAACTGGACCGTCGAGAACTGGCGTGTCGAGCAGAAGACTGACTATGAAAAACTGAATCTCGAGATCGTGACCGACGGGTCCATCTCTCCGGATTCGGCCCTTCAGGAAGCAGCCAACATCCTCATCTACCACTTCAAGCTCTTCACGGATGACAACAAGATCACCCTCGAGAGCCCGGCTGAGACCGACTCCAAGGAGCTGGATGAGGAAAGTCTCCGCATGAGACATCTCCTCCTGACGAAGCTTTCCGACATGGGACTTTCCGTCCGCGCTTACAACTGTCTGAAAGCCGCCGATATCGATACCTTCGCCGACCTTGTGTCCTACAGCCGCGCCGAACTCATGAAGTTCCGCAACTTCGGCCGCAAGTCCCTCAACGAAATCGATATCCTCGTCGAGAAGATGAAACTCTCATTCGGGATGGATGTCAGAAAGTATAACATTGAACCTAAGAAACAGAGCGTATAAACGATGAGGCACAACAGACAAATCAATCTCCTCGGTCGCACGAGCGGTCACCGCAAGGCCATGCTTTCCAACATGGCGTGCTCCCTGATCATGCACAAGAGGATCAACACCACCGTCGCGAAGGCGAAGGCCCTCAAGATGTATGTCGAGCCGCTCGTCACCAAGTCCAAGGACGATTCCACGCACTCCCGCCGTGTCGTCTTCAGCTACCTGAAGGACAAGAACGCCACCGCCGAGCTGTTCCGGACCATCGCTCCGAAGATCGCTGACCGTCCGGGCGGTTACCTCCGCATCCTCCACACCGGTTTCCGTCAGGGTGATGCCGCCGAGATGGCGCTCGTCGAGTTCGTCGACTTCAACGAGGCCGCGCTTGCTTCCGCTCCGAAGGAGGCCAAGAAGAGCACCCGCCGCAGCCGCGCCAAGAAGGCTGAGGCCGCTCCGGCTCCCGCCGCAGAAGAGGCCCCGAAGACCGAAGAATAATCCTTCCTTCTTCATAAAAAGCGTCGCAGTACCCTGCGGCGCTTTTTTCGTTTCCGCACAGGTGCCGAGAAGTTTTTGGGATTTTTGTTTTGAAGTTCATAAATCTTATTATATTTGCAAAACGAAAACCAATTACTTTCGAAACGAAAGCTCATAAACACTAAAACACGACACTATGAATGCTTTGTTCTATGCCGTACCTGCGGCGGCGCTGCTTGCGCTGTTCTTTGCCTGGTATTTCTTCCGGCAGATGATGAAAGAAAGCGAGGGAACGGCGATCATGAAGGAAATCGCGCAGTATGTGCGGGAGGGGGCCATGGCCTACCACAAGCAGCAGTACAAGGTCGTCACGGTCGTATTCATCGTCCTGGCGGTCTTTTTTGCGGTCCTGGCCTATGGATTCGGCATCCAGAACCCCTGGGTCCCCTTCGCCTTCCTGACGGGTGGTTTCTTCTCCGGCCTGGCCGGTTTCATCGGCATGAAGACCGCGACCTACGCTTCCGCCCGTACGGCCAATGCGACGATGCGTTCACTCAACAGCGGCCTGAAGATCGCCTTCCGCAGCGGTGCGGTCATGGGACTGACCGTGGTCGGTCTCGGCCTGCTGGACATCTCCATCTGGTGGATCGTCCTGAACGCCTTTGTCGACAACCCGGATGCCAGCCAGAAGCTGGTGGTCATCACGACCACGATGCTGACCTTCGGCATGGGTGCTTCGACCCAGGCCCTGTTCGCCCGCGTGGGCGGCGGTATCTATACCAAGGCGGCTGACGTAGGCGCCGACATCGTGGGCAAGGTCGAGCAGGACATCCCGGAAGACGACCCGCGCAACCCGGCGACCATCGCCGACAACGTGGGTGACAATGTCGGGGACGTGGCCGGCATGGGTGCCGACCTGTACGAGTCCTACTGCGGTTCCATCCTCGCTACCATGGCCCTGGGCGCTTCCGCGTTCTTCGGCGATACGACCCTGCAGATGAAGGCCATCATGGCCCCGATGATGATCGCGGCCGTCGGCGTGGTCTTGTCCGTCGTCGGCATCTTCACCGTCCGCACCCGGGAAGGCGCCGGCCTGAAGCAGCTGCTTGGCTCCCTGAGCATCGGAACCAATCTCAGCGCGGCCCTCATCGCCGTCCTGACCTTCGTCATCTTCCGCCTGCTGGGCTTCGAGCACTGGTGGCAGCTGTCCCTGTCCGTGCTGAGCGGCCTGCTGGCCGGCGTGATCATCGGCAAGGCCACGGAATACTATACCTCCCATTCCTACCGTCCGACCCGGAAACTGGCCGAAAGCGCCCAGACGGGCAGTGCCACGGTCATCATCAGCGGCGTGGGCCTCGGAATGATCTCGACGGCGGTGCCGGTGGTGACCATCGCGGTCGCCATCCTGCTGGCCTACGGCTTCGCGACCGGTTTCCGCTTCGATCCGTCCCAGCTCGGACACGGCCTGTACGGCATCTCCATCGCGGCGGTTGGCATGCTCTCCACCCTCGGGATCACCCTGGCGACGGATGCCTACGGCCCGATTGCGGACAATGCGGGCGGCAATGCCCAGATGTCCGAACTGGACCCGTCCGTCCGTGAGAAGACCGACGTGCTGGATGCCCTGGGCAATACGACGGCGGCGACTGGAAAGGGATTCGCCATCGGATCGGCCGCGCTGACGGCCCTGGCCCTGCTGGCTTCCTACATCGAGGAGATCAAGATCGGTTTCGGACACCTGGCCGAAAAGGGCGGGGATATGGCCGCGCAGTTCGCCGAGCTTTCCCGCGCCTCGATTCCGGACATCGTCGCCCATTACAACATCACCCTGATGAATCCGGTGGTGCTGGTCGGGGTCTTCGTCGGCGCCATGATGGCCTTCCTGTTCTGCGGCATGACGATGAACGCCGTGGGCCGGGCCGCCCAGAAGATGGTGGTCGAGGTGCGCCGCCAGTTCCGCGAAATCGCCGGAATCCTGGAAGGGAAGCAGCGCCCGGACTATACTTCCTGCGTCCGGATTTCGACCCGCGCCGCGCAGCACGAGATGGTCGTGCCGTCCCTGCTGGCCATCGCCGTTCCCGTCCTGGTGGGGATCCTGCTGGGCCCTGCCGGCGTCGTCGGCCTGCTGACCGGCGGCCTGGGAGCCGGCTTCGTCCTGGCCATTTTCCTGGCCAATTCCGGCGGCGCCTGGGACAACGCCAAGAAGTATGTCGAAGAGGGGAATTACGGCGGCAAGAACTCCGCCTCGCACAAAGCGACCATCGTGGGCGATACGGTCGGCGATCCCTTCAAGGATACCAGCGGCCCTTCGCTGAACATCCTGATCAAACTGATGAGCATGGTCTCGATCGTGATGGCCGGATTGACCGTCCTGCTCCATATATAATACACAATTTCCGTAAAAGAAATCCCGTTCTGCGTACGTAGAACGGGATTTTAACGTTTTTATTTTGTCAAGTCCGAAAGATTGACTAAATTGCGGTTTAATTAAGAAAAGAGTATGAAAAGAATTACCATCCGCGATGTTGCCCGCGAAGCCAATGTCTCCGTTACGCTCGTCTCTTTCGTGATGAACGCAAAGAGAGACAAAGACGGCAAGCTCGATTGCCCGGTCAATCCCGATACCGCCAAACGTGTCCTCGAGGTCGCCCAGCGGCTTGGATACCGCCGGAATTTTGCCGCAGCCTCCCTGCGCAGCGGCCGTTCCAACACGATTGCGGTGATACCGAATGATATTTCCAACAAGTTCTTCGCCGGCATTTCCCGCCGTATCGAAGACAAGGCCCACGAACTCGGCTATACCGTCTTCTTCGCCAGCTCCGACGAGAGCCCCGAGAAGCTCAGCGAAGTCCTGGATGCCGTACTGGCCCACAATATCGACGGCGTGATCATCGCCCCGGTCACCGGCGGCGAGCACGTCATCACCCGGGCGATGGACATGCACGTCCCCGTCGTGCTGCTCGACCGCGACGTCGAAGCCATCAACGAGGTCGGCAAGGTCCTGCTCGACGACGAGGAAGCCGGCCGCATGGCCACCGACGAACTGGTCGGGAAGGGATACCGCAAGGTTGAGATGATTTCCTACACCCTGGGTATCTCCAGCCTCTCCGAGCGTGAAACCGGTTACCGCAAGGCCATGATGGACCACGACCTGTACGACAATGCGAAAATCCATTACACGACCTACGGCGATGCCGCCCAGGATGTCGAGAAGATCATCCAGGACGCCCTCTCCCGCGGCGTCGACGCCTTGTTCCTGCCGACCTATTCCCTGTCCGCCCTGGTCCTCTCCACGATGAAGAAGCTCGGACTCCAGACCCCGAAGGACCTGGCCGTGGTCGGCTTCGACGAAAGCGACATCTTCAGCCTCTATGCCACCACCGTGACCCATATCGTCCAGCCGCTCAAGGAGCTGGGTGAGAAGAGCGTCGAGACGCTCGTACGCATGATCGAAGGCGGCGTGGCCGAAAAGACGGTCCTCAAGCCGGCCCTGGTCGAAGGCGGCTCCACAGAGAAACGAATTTAAATCCCCCAATACCATGCAATTAGACGGAAGACGCGAAAGCACCAATGTTGAAGATCGCCGCCGAAGCGGCGGAGCCATCGCCGGAGGCCTTGGCATCGGTGGTCTCTTGCTCGCAGGTATCATTTACCTGCTGACCGGCCAGCAGGTCGATCCCAGCCAGCTCGGCATGGGCGCCGCGACCGAACAGACCGATGTGGAATTCACCCAGGAAGAACAGGAACTGGCCAGTTTCGCCAAGAAGATCCTGGCGGGCACCGAAGACATCTGGACCGCCTATTTCCAGGCCAAGGGTCTCGGTACCTACCGCAACCCGACCATGGTCCTGTACACCGGTACGACGCAGTCCGGCTGCGGCACCGGCAGCGCCTCCATGGGCCCGTTCTACTGCTCGGCGGACGAATGCCTGTACATCGACCTGAGCTTCTTCAGTTCGATGAAACGGCAGCTGGGTGCGGACGGTGATTTCGCCTACGCCTATGTCATCGCGCACGAGGTCGGCCACCATGTCGAGAACCTGCTCGGCGTCCTGGGCCAGGCCCATCAGCAGATGGCGCGCATGAATACGACGAATGCCAACCGCATGAGCGTGCGGATCGAGCTCCTGGCCGATTATCTGGCCGGCGTCTGGGCACATCATGACAACGAGAATTTCGGCTCCCTGGAACAGGGCGACCTGGAGGAAGCCATCCATTGTGCATCGGTGATCGGTGACGATTACCTGCAGAAAAAAGCCCAGGGCTATGCCGTGGAGGAAAGCTTCACCCACGGAACGGCCCAGCAGCGCGTTAACTGGTTGGCGGCAGGCCTGAAGTCCGGTGATATCCAGCAGGGCCTGAAAATCTTCCAGATGAGCGATTCCCAACTGTAAAAAAATGAAACACTTCACCTTACCAAAGGACGGAGGCCTGATTGAGAAGAATCTTCCCAAAGGCATCCTCCACAGCTATGAAAAGATTCGCACTGAGATCTATCCGGATTCCACGGCTGCCAGTGACGTCATTGCCGACATCGTCATCGATGCCATCCACGCACACGAGCAGAATGCATCCGGCCGTCCGTTCAAACTGGGCCTGACCACCGGAGCATCCCCGGTCTCCCTGTACAAATGGCTGACCCGCCGCTACCAGGAAGGGAAGGTCTCCTTCAAGAATGTCGAGGTCTTTTCCATCGACGAGTACTATCCGCTCAAGGACCGTCGTGCCAGCGGCCGTAACCGCCGGTTATTCAACGAGCTGCTCGACCAGGTGGATGTTCCTGCGGAGCAGATCCACATCCCGGACGCCACCGTCCCGCAGGAGCAGGTCTCCGAATATTGCGCCGAATATGAGCGCCAGATCCGCGGGCTGGACCTGCTGATCATGGGCGTGGGCGAACGCGGCCAGGTGGCCTTCAACGAGGCCGGTGCCACGGAGAAGAGCCGTACGCGTACCGTCCGCCTTTCCTATCAGTCCCGCAAGCGCCAGGCGCGCAATTTCGGCGGCGACGTGAAGGTAACGCCCGAGAATGCCATCACCATCGGCATCGATACGATGATGAGCGCCAAGCAGATCATCCTGATGTCCTGGGGAGAGGAGAAAGCCGAAGCCGTCAAGGCGGTTGCTGAGGGTTCGGTCAATCCGGCCTTTGCCGCTTCCTTCCTGCAGAAGCATGACAACATCTCCTACTATGTCGATGAGACTTCCGGGAGCCTGCTGACCCGCGTGGTCGCTCCCTGGCTGGTCGGTCCGTGCGAATGGACGCCGAAATTCATCCGCAAGGCCGTCGTCTGGCTCTGCCAGACCGTCCACAAGCCGATCCTCAAGCTGACCATGCAGGACTACCTGGAGAACTCCCTGGGCGAGTTGCTGGACCAGTACGGCCCGTTCGACAAGATCAACATCGACGTCTTCAACGATCTCCAGCATACGATTTCCGGCTGGCCGGGCGGCAAGCCGAATGCCGACGACGCCACCCGTCCCGTCAAGTCCAAGCCGTTCCCGAAGACCGTCCTGATCTTCTCCCCGCACCCGGACGACGTCGTGATCTCGATGGGCGGTACGTTCATCCGCCTGGTCCAGCAGGGCCACGACGTCCATGTCGCCTATGAGACTTCCGGTAATGTCGCGGTCCACGACGACGTGGTCCTCCAGCACATGGATGCGGCCTACCAGCTCGGATTCGCCGACAAGTTTGCCGAGGCCAAGGCCTTGGTACAGAGCAAGGTGCCTGGAATGCCCGAACCGAGGGCCCTTCTGGAAATGAAGGGTGCGATCCGTCGCAGCGAAGCCCGGAGCGCCGTACGCTCCTTCGGCCTGAACGACGATACCAACGCGCATTTCCTCAACCTGCCGTTCTATGAATCCGGCGGCATCAAGAAGAATCCGCGCACCCAGGCCGATGTCGACATCATCAAAGACTTGCTGAAAAAGCTCAAGCCGAACCAGATCTACATGGCCGGCGACCTGGCCGATCCCCACGGAACCCACCGCGTGTGTACCGAGGCGGCCCTCGAAGCCGTCGAGCAACTCAAGGCGGAAGGAGAGGCCTGGCTGAACGATACCAATATCTGGCTCTACCGCGGCGCATGGATGGAGTGGGAACTGGGCCGCGTGGACATGGCTGTCCCGCTGAGTCCGGACGAGCTGATCATGAAGCGCCACGCCATCTTCCGCCACCTCTCCCAGAAGGACATCGTGCCTTTCCCGGGCGACGATCCGCGGGAATTCTGGCAGCGTGCCGAAGAGCGGACCCAGAATACGGCCCGTCTCTATGACGAACTCGGCATGGCGGAATACCAGGCCATCGAGGTCTTCCTCAAATTGTGCTAACCCCCCCCTGGGCCGCAGGCCCTGAACCATAAAACGACAGAACAAAATGAAAGTCATTATCCGAAACAATTCCGCCGAGGGCTCCCTGTGGGCTGCCCACTACATTGCAGACAAGATCCGGGAGAAAGCGGCCCGGACCGACAAGCCCTTCGTGCTGGGCCTTTGCACCGGTTCCACCCCCATCGAGACCTATGCCGAACTGATCCGCATGGTCAAGGCAGGGGAACTGAGTTTCAAGAACGTCATTTCCTTCAACATGGACGAGTATGTGGGCCTTCCGGAGAGCCATCCGGAGAGCTACCACAGCTTCATGCACCGCTACCTCTTCGACCACATCGACGATCCCGCGGAGAACATCCATATCCTCAATGGCAATGCCAAGGATACTGTCGCGGAATGCGCGGCCTATGAGGAGGCGATCGTAAAGGCCGGCGGTTTCGACCTGTTCCTCGGCGGTGTCGGTGAAGACGGCCATATCGCCTTCAACGAGCCTTTCTCCTCCCTGGAATCCCGCACCCGCGTCGTGACCCTGACCCAGGACACCCGCGAAGTCAACGCCCGCTTCTTCGACGGCGATTTCAACCAGGTGCCGAAGCAGGCCCTGACCGTCGGCGTCGCCACCGTGCTCAGCTCCAAGGAAGTCGTGATCCTGGCGTTCGGCTCCAAGAAGGCCCGTGCCCTGAAGGACGCCATCGAAGGTCCGATGTCCCACTATTGCACCCTCAGCGGCCTGCAGGGCCATCCGGCCGGAACGATCGTCTGCGACGAGAATTCCGTCGGCGAACTGAAGGTCAACTCCTATCGCTATTTCAAAGCGGTGGAGGAAGCGGAAAATCTGTAAGCTGCCATGAAATGATGAGCCGGCCTGACAAGGGCCGGCTTTTTTTGTCTTAGAAGTATTTCTTCTCTTCGTGGTCGAGTACCACGAAAATGAAGATCAGGATCGTGAACGCCCACAGCGATGAGCCTCCGTAGCTCATCATGGGCAGCGGGATGCCGATGACCGGCATCAGGCCGATGGTCATCCCGATGTTGATGAACAGATGCATGAACAGGCAGCTGGCGACGCAGTATCCGTAGATGCGGGTAAAGTGTTCCCGGCTGCGTTCCGCATCCAGGACGATCCGCCAGATCAGCATCACGTACAGGAAGATGACGACCAGGCAGCCGACGAAGCCCCATTCTTCTCCGACAGTGCAGAAGATGAAGTCCGTGCTCTGTTCCGGTACGAAGCCGTACGTAGTCTGCGTCCCGTTCAGGAAGCCTTTGCCGGTCAGTCCGCCCGAACCGATGGCGATCATGCTCTGGTTGACGTTATAGCCCACGCCGGCCGGGTCTTCCTTCATGCCGAGCAGGACTTCGATGCGCTTGCGCTGGTGGTCCTGCAGGATGTCGTTGAAGATGAAATCCGCCGAGAAGACCATGACGACGCCGGCCAGCCAGCCCAGCGCGGAAAACAGCAGGAAACGGCTCTTTTTCCGGTATGCGGCCATGAGCAGGAACGGGAGGGCGACCAGGCCCGAGCCGATCAGGAAATACAGGGGCTTGACCTTGAGCAGGAAAGCCCAGGATGAAGCCCGGCGGATGCTCATTTCCACGGACGGGTCGACGCTGCCCAGCAGGCCGGCCCCGGGGATGAGCAGTTCGGTCAGCAGCCTCCACAGCCGGGGGAAGAGGGCCATGACCAGCACGTACAGGCCGCCCCACAGGAGGAACTTCCAGCCCTGGTGGCTTTCGAATACGTTGAACAGCAGGATCAGCCCGGCCAGGGTCAGGATCGCCGTATAGGGCGAGGCCGTCAGGGTCAGGATGAAGATCAGGATGGCCAGGCCGATGACGGTCAGGAACCAGCCGGACAGCCCTTCCCGGTAGAGCATGAAGATGAAGCCGACATAGACCAGGGCCGAACCGGTCTCGCTCTCGCCGAGGATGACCAGCATCGGGAGGCCGATGACGGCGGCGACCGTCAGGAAATCCTTGAGTTGCGTAATCTTGAAATTGGGCCGGCTCATCACGTAAGCCAGCAGCAGCGAGGTCATGATCTTCGAGACTTCCGCGGGCTGGAACCGCACGGGCCCAAATTCGAACCAGGATCGGGAGCCTTTGACTTCGACTCCCAGGAAGATGACGGCCACCAGCAGGAACAGGACGCCGATGTACAAGGGGATCGAGGCGCTTTCCCAGATGCGCGGGGGCAGGACGAAGACGATCAGGCCGGCCAGCCCGAAGGCGGTCAGGATCCAGACGAACTGCTTGCCGCTGCGGGAGGTCCAGGACAGGATGCTCTCGGGGTCGGAGGAGTGGATGGAGGCGTAGATGTTGACAAAGCCGATGAGCACCAGCAGCAGGTAGATCACTACCAGCTTCCAGTCGAAGCTCTGCTTCATCGATCGGGCTTTGAACGTCTCCTCTACCATGGGCTAATCGGTTTTGACACGGGACATCAGGTTGCCTTCCAGGACGCGCTGCTCGACGGCCTTGCGGGCCGGCGTATCGGCGATCTCTCCCTTGAGGTACTTTTCGACCATCAGGGACGCGATCGGGACGGCCCAGGTGGCGCCGAAACCGCCGTTTTCGACATAGACGGCGATGGCGATCTTCGGGTCGTCCTTCGGGGCGAAGCAGATGAAGACGGAGTTGTCGGCTCCGCGCGGGTTCTGCGCCGTGCCGGTCTTTCCGCAGATCTCCAGGCCGTCGACATGGGCCGCCCAGGCGGTTCCTCCCATGCCGGGACCGCTGTTGACGGCGCGCCACATCCCCTGGATGACCTTCTTGTACTGGGTCGTGTCGACCATCGTGTACTGGCGTTCCTTGTACTTGGGGTCGAGGACGATCCCTTCGGATTCCTTGACGATGTGCGGGATGTAGTAGTAGCCGCGGTTGGCGACGGTGGCGGCCAGGTTGGCAATCTGCATCGGGGTCACGCCGACCTCGCCCTGGCCGATGGAGATGGACTTGATCGTATTGAATTTCCAGCCGCCCAGCTCTTTCTTATACAGGCGGTTGTAAAGTTTCGACGTAGGAATGGTCCCGCCCAGTTCGGACGGGAAGTCGCTGCCGAGCTTGCGGCCGAAACCCATGCTCTCGACATATTCGTGCCACTTGTCCAGGGCCGCGTCCATGTCCGGGTATTTCGGGTTCTCGAGGATGTCCCGCAGGGCGAAGGTGAAGTACGAGTTGCAGGACATCATAATGGCCTCCTCGAGGTTGATCGGGGACTTGTGGCCGTGGCAGCCGGGCCGGTGGTCCGCCAGGGTGTAGCCGTGGGCGCAGGGGAACATGCTTTCCGGCTGGAGGGTCCCTTCCTGGAGGCCGATCAGGCCGTTGACCAGCTTGAAGACCGATCCGGGCGGATACGGAGCCTGGACCGCGCGGTTGAACATCGGCTTGTAGGGATCGTTCATGATCTCGCGGTAGTGCCGGTTGAAGTCCGCCAGCTGGCTGACATCGATGCCCGGGCTGGAAATCATGGCCAGGATCTCCCCGCTGCCCGGTTCGATGGCCACGACGCTCCCGACCTTGTTCTGCATCAGCTGCTGGCCGTATTGCTGCAGTTCGGCATCGATGGTGGTGACGATGTCATGGCCCGGGATGGCCTCCTTGTCCATCTCGCCGTCCTTGTAGGGCTGTTCGATCTGGTTGTGGGAGTTGCGCAGGTAGATGTGGTAGCCTTTTACGCCGCGCAGGTCCTTCTCCCGGGCGGCCTCGATGCCGGTGCGTCCGGCATAGTCGCCGGGCCGGTACTCATCGGGGTGGGCCTTGATGTAGGAAGCGTCCACTTCGGATACATAGCCCAGCAGGTTGCCGCCGGCATTGACGGGGTAGTCCCGGATGCTTCGGACCTGCCCCTTGAAGCCGGGGAAGCTGTACTGCACTTCGGCGAAGCGGTTGTAGGTCTCGGTGGAGATCTGGCGCAGCAGGGTCATGGACTGGAAGCCGATGCGCTTGCGGTTGCGCTGGTATTCGGCCATCTTGTCCCGCAGGAAGGTGACCGACGTGTCCAGGACCTGGGCCAGGAGGAGGGTGTCGAAAGCCTGGACCTCCCGCGGGGTCACGAGGATGTCGTACGCGACCTTGTTTCCGACGATGATAGTGCCGTTCCGGTCGTACAGGACGCCCCGGGTCGGGTAGATGATCTCGTAGACCATCGAGTTGTTCTCCGCGCTGATCTTGTAGGTGTCATCGACGATCTGGATATAGAAGATCTTGGCCAGCAGGATGCCGGCCACGGCGGTCAGGCCGATGAGCAGCTTGTTTTTGCGGGAGAGTTCCATGGCCGGTTATCTTCTGTCGTCCGGCATGAGCATGTCCACGACCGCGATGCCCAGGAGCATGCCGGCGGTCAGGGATACCGCGAAGCGGATGAGGTTGAACAGCAGCGGCCGGGTGGAGGCTCCGTCGGCCCACAGGTAGATGACCAGGAAGAGCGACAGGACGAGGAAGAGGGCGAAAAGGACTTTCGGCAGTCCGTATTTCCGGATGGAGAATTCTTCCCCGCGGACGACGAGTTCGTCGCCGAAGATGAAGTCGCAGATGCTGCGGCGCAGCAGGGCGACCGGCAGCAGGGCGACGGTGTTGATGCCCAGGGCCCCTTCCGCGATCAGGTCCACGGACAGGCCGGTGGCGAAGGCGATCAGCAGGGCGGCCGCGGTGCTGACCTTGGTCGGCAGGCACAGCACCAGGGCCGGAAGCACGGTCAGCATGAGATAGGGGCTGAGATGCAGGTAGTTGCAAATCAGCATCTGGGCTGCGACGAGCAGGATATACAGGACCAGGAAGTTGTTTTTCATGGCCGGGCCTCCTCTTCCAGGGTTTCGATTTCTTCCCGGCCGACGTTATTGACCAGGGTAACGTAGCGGACGGCGCCGACATCCTGCAGCAGCTGGACGTTGATGTCATAGGTCGCACCGTTGACGATGCGGGATTCTCCGGTCAGGCCGATCGGGATGTCCGCCGGGAAGATGGAGGAGAATCCGCTGGTGTAGACGGTGTCTCCGGGCGCGAACTTGTATTGCAGGGGGATTTCCTTCAGGATGGCACCGCCGGAGGACTTGCCGTCCCAGACGAGCGGTCCGACCGCCCCTTCCCGCCCGAGGCGGGCGCTGAGGCTGAAATCGGTGTTCATGAAGGACAGGGCATAGGAGTAATGCTTGCCGACGGCATCGACGATGCCGACCACCCCGTCGTTCGTGATGATGCCGGAATGCGGGACCACCCCGTCTTCGGATCCCTGCCCGATAATCAGGTAGTTGTGCTGCTTGTTGCGGCTGATCTTGACGATGGTGGCGCTCATGTAGTGGAAGCCGCCGATGTCCTCGAATCCCTTGGAGAGGGAGTCGCGCTTGGCCTCTTCCGCATCATGCCGCCAGGCGAGCAGCTCCTGGGTCAGCGCGAAGTTCTGCGCCGCGAGCTGTTCGTTGGCCTGTTTCAGGGAGAAGTAGTACTTGACCGACTCCGACTCGCCCCAGACCTTGGCCATGAAGGCATGCGCCCCCTTGGAGATGAAGAAGTCCTGGGCTTTTCCGGAGCGCAGCATACCCAATGCAGCAACCTCCAGGATGATGAAGATTGCTGCGTTGAAGAGGATGGTTATGATCTTTCCAGGTTTCCTCATCAGCGCTTGAGGAAGGAGTAGTTGGCGGCGTTCTTAAGGGCGATGCAGGTGCCGCGGGCAACCGCGCGGAGCGGGTCCTCTGCGACATGGAACTGGATGTTGACCTTTTCGGTAAAGCGCTGGGCCAGACCGCGGAGCAGGGCGCCGCCACCGGACAGGTAGATGCCGTTTTCCACGATATCGGAGTAGAGCTCCGGAGGGGTCTGCTCGAGGACGTGGAGGATCGAGGATTCGATCTTGGCGATGCTCTTGTCGAGGCAGTGGGCGATCTCCTGGTAGGTGACGCGGGCTTCCACCGGGTGGGCGGTCATCAGGTTCGGACCGCGGACGATGAACGGTTCGGGTTCGTCGTCCAGCTGCGGGATGACGGCGCCGACGCCGATCTTGATCTTCTCGGCGGTGATTTCACCGACGCGGATGTTGTGCTGCTGGCGCAGGTAATACTGGATGTCGCTGGTCAGTTCGTCGCCTGCGGTCTTGATGCTTTCCTGGACCACGATGCCGCCCAGGGAGATGACGGCGATCTCGGCGGTACCACCACCGATGTCGACGACCATGTTGCCCTTCGGGGCTTCGACGTCCAGGCCGATACCGAGGGCCGCGGCCATCGGTTCGAAGATCAGGTAGACGTCGCGTCCGCCGGCATGTTCGGAGGAGTCACGGACGGCGCGGATCTCGACTTCCGTGGAACCGGAAGGGATGCCGACGACGATCCGCAGGTTCGGGCTGAAAATGCTGCGGTGCTTGCTGTTGACCTGCTTGATGAAACCGCGGATCATCATCTCGGCGGCGTTGAAGTCGGCGATGACGCCGTCTTTCAGCGGACGGACGGTCTTGATGCCCGGGTTGATGCGCTCATGCATCAGCTTGGCCTTCTGGCCGATGGCGATGCACTTGCCGGTATTGTTGTCGATGGCGACGATGCTCGGCTCGTCCAGCACGATCTGGTCATTCTGGAAAATGACGGTGTTGGCGGTTCCGAGGTCGATGGCCAATTCTTGGGTAAAGAAGCCGAATGCCATATTTTTTCTTACAAGGTTTTTCTGATAAAACAATATTTCTTCAAAGGTACGAAATTTTCTTAAATTTGCCGGGTAATTCCTACGGAATATGGCAAAAGAATTCTACCTCGTCGTAACGGCCGGCGGCATGGGCCTCCGGATGGGGGCGGACCGTCCCAAACAGTTCCTTTCCCTCGATGATGTCCCGGTGCTGCGCAGGACCATCGAACGGTTCCGGGAAGCCCTTCCGCAGGCGAAGGTCGTAACGGTGCTGCCGAAGGACTGGCTGGGCTGGTGGCGGAATTATTGCCTGGAGAAGAATTTCACGGTGCCGCAGACGCTGGTCCCGGGCGGGATCACGCGCTTCCATTCCGTGCGGAACGCCCTGGCCCGGGTGCCGGACGGGGCGGTCGTGGCCATCCATGACGGGGTGCGGCCTTTCATTTCCGCGGCCAAGATCCGGGAGATGGCCGGCCTGATGCAGGACGGCCGGCGGGCCCTGGTCCCGGTGCTCCCGTCGACGGATACCCTGCGGGCCCTTGAAGAGGGGCCGGACGGGCTGCAGGTAATTGAGGGACAGCGGGTTGACCGCTCGAAAATCTGGCGGGTCCAGACCCCGCAGCTCTTCCTTTCCGAGGACCTCAAGGCCGCCTACCGGCAGGCCTATGACCCCGCCTATACCGACGACGCCTCCGTCGCCGCCGCATACGGAATACCGCTCACCTTCTGCCAAGGCGAGCGGTTCAATCTGAAACTCACGACCCCCGAGGACCTCTTGTTCGCCGAAGCGGTGGAAGCGCTGCGGGGAAAGGCGGAGTAATTATTTGTTGAAGGTTGTATTCTTGTAATCCTTGACCCAGACCTGGCGGTCGATGGCCTCGTCGAGGGCGATCATGGTGTCGGTGGCCTGGATGAAGGGGATCTTCTGGATCGTGTTGAGCAGCACCTCCATGAGGTGGTCGTTGTCAAAGCAGTAAAGCTTCACCAGAAGGGCGTATTTTCCGGTTACGAAATGACACTCGACGACTTCGGGAATCTGGCGCAGAGAGGCGACGACCTCGTTGTATTTGCTGGCTTCGGAAAGGGAGATGCTGACGAATGCGCAGATGTTGAGGCCGAGGGCCTGGGGTTTGACCAACAGCCGGGAACCGGTGATAACACCATTCGCTTCCAGCCGCTTCACGCGCTGGTGGATGGCTGCGCCGGAGACGCCGCATTCACGGGCGATCTCAAGGAAAGGCATTCTTGCATTCTTGACCAGGAAGCCCAGGATCTTCTGATCCGTCGCGTCAATGTGGTAATTTGCCATAGTTCGTTACGATTTATAAGTCTTCTTTTCGCAAAAATAGACAAATAATTCAAAAAACGTATTTTTAAGCGGACAAAAGATCGATTTATAAGAAAAAATCCGTCCAAATGAACGGATTTTCAGAATAACGGATATAAATAATCGAAATCAGGTCCTGCGGTCAGGCCTTTTTGGCGCCTTTCCGGCGGAAGCCGCCGGACGTGGGCTTGGCCTCGGCGATGATGGCCTTGCAGGCTTCTTCGGTCAGGGCCGCGGCGTCGGTTCCCTTCGGGATCCGGTAGTTGGAACCGGCCGCCTTGATGTACGGGCCGTAGCGGCCGTTGATGACCTGGATGTCACCCCACTCGGCCATGACGGCATTCTCCGGGGCCTTGTTCCGCCCGGCCTCGATGGCGGCGATGCAGTCTTCCAGGCTGACCTTCAGCGGGTCGGCCTTCTTGGGGAGGGAATAGTTCTGGTCTCCGAATTTCAGGTAGGGACCGAAACGGCCCTTCGTCGCGATGACCGGGATGCCTTCATACTGTCCGACGGTGCGGGGCAGTTCGAAGAGCTTGAGCGCCTCTTCCAGGGTGATGTTCTCGATCAGCTGGCCGGGGCCGAGATGGGCGAACTGGCGGTTCTCACCCTCGCCTTTCTGGATGTACGGGCCGTACTGGCCGAATTTCGCCACCAGCGGCTGGCCGTCCTTCGGGTCGTTGCCCAGCGCCCGCTCGACGTGGTTGTACTGGCGGTCGGCCAGCACCTCTCCGACCTTGGCATGGAACGGGGTGTAGAACTCGCGGATCACGTTGTTCCAGACTTTCTTCCCTTCGGCGACCTCGTCGAAATCGTTCTCGACGTCCGCCGTGAAATGGTAATTCATGACGGTGTCGAAATTCGCCACCAGGTAGTCGGTCACGATCATGCCGATCTCCTGCGGCAGGAGTTTGCCCTTTTCCGCGCCGACCACTTCGGTCTTGGTGCTTTCCTTGATATCACTGCCCTTGAGCGTCAGGTTGGTGACGGTGACCTTCTCGCCTTCCTTATCGCCGCGGACGATGTAGCCGCGTCCGGTCGTCAGGGTGGTGATGGTCGGGGCGTAGGTCGACGGACGGCCGATGCCGAGTTCCTCGAGTTTCTTGACGAGGGTCGCTTCGGAATAGCGGGCCGGCGGGGCTGTGAACTTGCATTCCGCGGTCAGGCTCTTCGCCGTCATGACATCGCCTTCCCGGAGTTCGGGGAGGAGGACTTCCTCATCTTCCGCTGCCGGATCGTCGGATCCCTCCAGATAGACTTTCAGGAAACCGTCGAAAAGCACCTGGCTCGCCTGGACGGCGAATTTCTCGCTCCGGCGGTCGGAAGCGACCTTGATATCGGTGCGGAGCACGCGGGCGTCGGCCATCTGGGAGGCGACGGTCCGTTTCCAGATCAGGGCGTAGAGCTTGCGCTCCTGCGGGGTCCCTTCGATGTCCGTATTCTCAATATAGGTAGGGCGGATGGCCTCGTGGGCTTCCTGGGCGCCCTTGCTGTGGGTCTTGTACTGGCGGACCTTGGAATAGGCCTCGCCGTAATGCTCTCCGATGAACTTCTTGGCCGTATTGATGGCCAGGCCGGAGAGGTTGGTCGAGTCGGTACGCATGTAGGTGATCAGACCGCGTTCATACAGCTGCTGGGCGATGCGCATGGTGGTGCTGACCGGGAAATGCAGCTTGCGGGCTGCCTCCTGCTGGAGGGTGGACGTCGTGAACGGGGCGGCGGGGAAACGCAGCCCTTCCTTGCGCTCGATCTCGCTGATGGAGAAACGGGCTCCAATGCTGTCCTGCAAGAATTTACGGGCATCCTCCAGCCCTTTGAAACGGGTGTCGAGGCTGGCTTTGACCGTGACCCCGGCCGGCGTTCCTTCCGGGTGGAAAAGGGCGTCGATGCGGTAATAGGCTTCCTTGTTGAAGGACATGATCTCCCGCTCGCGGTCGACGACCAGGCGGAGGGCGACGCTCTGGACCCGGCCGGCGCTGAGCTTCGGCTGGATCTTGCGCCAGAGGATCGGGGACAGTTCGAAACCGACGAGGCGGTCCAGCACGCGGCGGGCCTGCTGCGCGTTGACGAGGTTCATGTCGATGGTGCGCGGGTTCTCGACGGCGTGGAGGATGGCGTCCTTGGTGATTTCGTGGAAAACGATGCGGCGGGTGTTCTCGGGCTTCAGACCGAGGGTCTCATAGAGGTGCCAGGAGATGGCTTCCCCCTCCCGGTCCTCATCGGACGCCAGCCAGACGACTTCGGCCTCCTTGGCGAGTTTCCTGAGGTCGGCGACGACTTTCTTCTTGTCGGCCGGCACGACATATTCCGGTTTGAAACCGTCTTCGACATCCACCCCCAGTTTCTTCTCCTGCAGGTCCCGGATGTGTCCGAAACTCGGTTTCACGGTAAAATCCTTTCCCAAAAACTTCTGGATGGTCCCGGCCTTGGCGGGAGACTCCACGATCACCAGATTTCCCTTCATATCCTGTTCAAGTTTCTCACACAAGGGGGAGCCTGTCGCTCCCGCCTTTTTGGTTTCAAGTTTGCAAAGTAAAGAAGATTTGGGCGATTTTTCCAAATTTTGTTGCTAATTTTGTAAACTTATAATAGTGGTATGCCCCCACCGGCCTAAAGGCCGGAAACGCCACCAAAGAAGATACCTATGACGGAAGAAAGAAAGAAGATAATTACCAAATGGTTCTGGCGGATCCTCGCCTTCCCCGTAGCGGCCGTGGTCCTGTTGCTCCTGCTTGTCTGGGCCTTCGCCGACATCCCTTCCTTCGAGGAACTGGAGAATCCGGACAGCAAACTGGCGACCCAGGTGCTGGCCGAAGACGGCGAACTGCTGGCCACCTTCCATATCGAGAACCGTTCCCACGTCGATTATTTCGACCTGTCCCCCTACCTGATCCAGGCGGCGGTCGCCACCGAGGATGCCCGCTTCTACAAGCACTCCGGCGTCGACTATGAGAGTATCGCCCGCGTGTTGTTCAAGACGCTCCTGAGCCGGGATTCCAGCCAGGGCGGCGGCAGTACCATCACCCAGCAGCTGGCCAAGACCCTCTATCCCCGCAGCGAGAACCGGAGCAAGATCCCCGGCGCCTACCAGGTCAAGATGGTCTGGACCAAGCTCAAGGAGTGGATCACCGCGGTTAAGCTCGAGCGGGACTATACCAAGGACGAGATCGTGACCATGTACCTGAACGCCGTTTTCTTCGGCAGCAGCGCCTACGGTGTCAAGTCCGCCTCCCAGACCTTCTTCGCCAAGGAGCCCAAGGACCTGACCGTGGAGGAGAGCGCCACCCTGGTCGGCATGGTCAACAAGCCTACTCGCTACAACCCCGCCCTCAATCCGGACAAGGCCCTGGCCCGCCGCAACACGGTGATCGCCCGCATGTGCGAGTCCGGTTACCTGACCAAGGCGGAGCGCGACTCGATCCAGCAGATCCCGATCACCCTGTCCTACCAGGTGATGGACCACAACGCCGGCCTCGCCCCGTATTTCCGGGACATGCTCCGCAAGTACATGAACGCCCAGCGCCCCAAGCGCTCCGACTACCAGTTCCGCGAGGATTATTCCGTGGATTCGCTCCTGTGGCGGGACGACCAGCTCTACGGCTGGCTCAACAAGACCACCAAGCCTGACGGCTCCCGGTACGACCTGGACCGCGACGGCCTGCGCATCTATACGACGATCAACTACAAGATGCAGCAGTATGCCGAGGAGGCGATGGCCGAGCATCTCGGCAAGGATCTCCAGCCGGCCTTCTGGCGAGATATCAAGTGGAAGAAGAACAAGCCTTTCTCGAACGACGTTGACGACGAGACCATCGCGCGGTTGATGAACCAGGCCCGTCGCTGGAGCGACCGGTACCGCCTGATGAAGAAAGCCGGGAAGACCGACGACGAGATCATGGCCAGTTTCTCCGTCCCGACCCAGATGCGGCTGTTCTCCTGGGAAGGCAAGGGCTATGTGGACACGACCATGACCCCGGACGACTCGATCCGCTACTACAAGTCGATCCTCCGTGCCTCCTTCATGGCCATCGAGCCGGGGACCGGCCATGTCAAGGCCTACATCGGCGGCCCGAACTACCGGTATTTCAAGTATGACAACGTCCGCCAGGGCAAGCGCCAGGTCGGCTCGACCATCAAGCCGTTCCTCTATACGCTGGCGATGCAGGAGGGCATGACCCCCTGCGACCAGACCGTCTGCATCCCGCAGACCTTCATCATCGGCGACCAGACCTGGACGCCGCGCAGTACGGACAAGGACGCCTGGATCGGAAAGACCGTGACCTTGAAATGGGGCCTGACCCATTCCTCCAACAACATCTCCGCTTATCTGATGAAGAAATTCGGACCGGAAGCGATGGTCCAGATGATGCGGAAAATGGGCGTCGGCAGCCATTTCGAAGTGGTTCCCTCTTTGTGCGTAGGTTCGGCGGACGTGTCTGTCTATGAGATGGTTGCGGCCTACAACACCTTCCCGTCCAAGGGCGTCTACGTCGATCCGATCTTCGTGACCAAGATCGAGGACAGCCAGGGCAACGTCCTGAGCGAGTTCAACACCCGCCAGCACGAAGCCGTCAGCGAAGAGACGGCCTACCTGATGGCCAACCTGATGCAGGGCGTGGTCAACAGCGGAACCGGTTCCCGCCTGCGCAGCGTCTATGCGCTCAAGGGCCAGATCGGCGGCAAGACGGGAACGACCAATGACAACTCGGACGGCTGGTTCATCGGCTACACCCCGACCATCACGGCCGGTATCTGGGTCGGCGCCGAAGACCGCCAGGTCCATTTCCAGTCCACGGCGCTCGGCGGCGGATCGAATGCCGCCCTCCCGATCTGGGGCCGCTGGATGAAGAAGGTCCTGGCCGACGGTACCCTGGGGGTCTCGGAGGCGGATACCTTCACGGCGCCTCCGGGCATGAGCCTGGACCTGAGCTGCAGCGGCGGCGACGAGGACGCGCGCGAGACGGCCGAACAGAAAGAAGCAGAAGCTTATTTTGATTAACTATCCATCATGGCAAAATATTCCAACATCGCAGTCATTTACGGCTCCGACTCCTCCGAGTGGGAAGTCTCCTGCCGCAGCGGAGAATATACCGCATCCCGGATCGACGATACGCGTTACAGTATCTACGAAATCTTCGCCCGTTTCGGCAAATGGCAGCTCGTGGCCTTCCGCAAGAAGGACTCCATGCGCGTCACCTTCCCGGAGGGCGCCCGTCCGGAGGTCAACAAGAACGACTTCTCGGTCAATGTCTACGGAGAGAAGATCCAGCTCGACTATGCGTACATCATGCAGCATGGCAAACCGGGCGAGAACGGCCTGCTCCAGGGCTATTTCGAGATGCTCGGCATCCCCTTCAGCAGTTGCAGCGCCTTTGTTTCGGCGGTGGTCTTCGACAAGTATTCCTGCAAGAGCTACCTGCACGGCGTCGACTTCGTCAAACTGGCGCCGGACGCCCTGGTCCGCCGGGGCGAGGACGTGGCTGCCTTTGCTGAAAAGGCGGCGGCCAAACTGGGTTTCCCGGTCTTTGTCAAGCCGACGGACGGCGGATCGAGTTTCGGCATCACCAAGGTCAGCCGGCAGGAAGACCTGGTTCCGGCCATCCAGTATGCCTTCTCCGAAGGACCGACCGTCATCGTGGAGAAGGGGATTTCCGGCCGGGAATTCACCTGCGCGGCCTACCGGGACGCGAACGGTGTGAGCACCCTCCCGGTCATCGAGATCGTGACGTCCAACGAGTATTTTGACTATGATGCCAAATACAACGGCAACAGCCAGGAAATCTGCCCGGCACCCATTCCGGAGGATAAGTCCGGCCTGATCCGGGAGACGACCCGCAGGATCTATGAGCGCCTGGGCTGCGCCGGCGTGGTCCGGATGGACTATATCGACGGGGAAGACGGACTTTACTTCCTGGAGGTCAATACGATCCCGGGCATGACCAGTGCTTCGCTCGTGCCGAAGATGGTTCGGACGGCCGGATTGGACATGACCGATTTCCTGACTACGATCATTGAGAATTCCTGATATGCTCCTGACTGAATTCATTTCCCAGGGGACGACGGCGCTGGAGAGCCTGTATCCGACCAAGGAGGCCCGTACGATCGTCCTGATGCTGTGCGAACACCTGATCGGAACCAAGAGCTATACCCATATCGTCGAACCGGCCTATGAAGTGCCCAAGGCGAAGATCAAGGCCCTGGAGGCGGACCTGCAGCGGCTGGCCAAGGGGGAGCCGATCCAGTATGTGATCGGTACCAGCGAGTTCTGCGGCCTGACCTTCAAGGTGACGCCGGATGTGCTGATCCCGCGGCCGGAGACCGAACTGCTGGTCCGCGAGGCCATCAAGATCGGATCCCGGATATACCGCATGCGCATCCCGTACGGCAAGACGGCCGAGCCGGTCCGGATCCTGGACCTGTGCACGGGTTCCGGCTGCATCGCCTGGAAAGTCGCCCTGTCCGTCCCGACCGCGAAAGTGGTGGCGGTGGACATTTCCGAGGAAGCCCTGAAGGTGGCGCGGAGCCAGGATTTTTCGGTCCAGCTGAAAGAGACGGGTGCGACGGCGCCCCAGTTTGTCAAGCTGGATGTCCTGGATACGGAGCAGCCCTTCGACTACGGGGAGTTCGACCTGATCCTCAGCAATCCTCCGTATATCATGGAGTCCGAGAAGAGCCTGCTGCGGCCCAATGTCCTGGAGTATGAACCGGCCGCTGCCCTATTCGTCCCGGATGACGATCCGCTGAAATTCTACCGGGCCATCGCGGCCTGGAGCAAGCGGCTGCTGGCCCCGGAAGGCAAGTGCCTGACGGAGATCAACGAGGTGCTGGGGGCCCAGACGGAGCTGCTTTTCCGCAAGGAGGGCTTCTCCACGACGGAAGTCATCAAGGATTTTTACGATAAAAACCGCTTCATTTTCTATCAGAAATAGGCCCTGCAGCCCCGCAGGATCGCGATTTTTTCACTTAGCCGTTTTCCAACCTTGGAAAACGGCTCTTTTTCTGTTGGTTTGCAGAAAAAACGAAGCGATGAAAAAAGGAGTTTTGCTGCTTCTCTGTGCGCTGGTGGCGTGCGAGGAGGTGGACCTGCCGGAGGGCGGTCAGGAAGGCGCGGCCGTGGTGCCGCTGGAGGAGGTTGCGCAGATGCTGGCCGTGCTGCCGGTCGGACCGGGGCAGGTGGGGGAAGTGCGGGATGCCGTGTCGGCCTCGATCGCGAACGGCTATGATGAGGAATACCGGATGACCGACCTGTTCCGGAGCCCGGGTTCCGGGGTCGGGGACCTGGAAACGAAGGCGGGGCCGTCCCGTACCTATGAGCGACCGCTGAAGGATCTGATCCGGGAATATGCCGCTGCCGGCACGAAGGCCGGGATGCCGGTGCCGGATCCGGAGGTGCTCAGCCGGTCGGATGTGCAGATTTACTGGCCCTATTCCGAGGCGTCTTTCCCGGAGGGGGAACTGCCGGTCGTGACGTTCGATCCCGGAGACGGGTCTTCGGCGAATACCGGCTACCGGAGGCGTCCGGACGGAAGCGTTGAGGAAATCATCGTGGATGAGGAATATGCCCGTCGGCATCCGGTGTGGGTGGTCAACCGCAACGAGGACAGCGGCTACCCGACCCTGGAGCTGTTGCGCAAGCTCCATCCGGAATGGGGCTCCGGGGGCGGCGGCCTGTCCCTGGTCCCGGCCGGACCCGCGACGAAAGCGGGCGATGCGGGGGTGCTCCGGACGCTGGTCCTCAAAAGTTTTACGATGAAGCGCCAGTTCGATCCCTGGCTGGGCGGGGCGTCGGAGTTCTTTGTCAAGCTGGGGGCACTGGACGATTTCTATGCCTCGACCGAGGCGGAGTTGCTGCTGTATCAGCCGCTCATCACGGATTTCATGGTCGTGGTGCGGCGGATGCTCGTCGGCCAGCCGCGTCCGCTGAATGCGATGCTGGTGTCGAACTGGACCGAACAGCTTTCGACCTGCGCCCTGATGATCACAGAGGATGACGGAGGGACGCGTACGACCTGGAAGACGGAGGGCGAGGTGAAGATCAAGTCCAAGACGTACGGGTTCAGCCTCTCGATCCCGTTCAATTCCCGCGACGACATCGTCTGGCGGGGCAGCCTGTCAGGGAAGTACTTCGAGCGCTACAGCAATGTTTCCGGGCATTTCGGCGATGTTGACCTCACCTTCGAAATCCTCGAGCGGTAGTTGCCATGGGTAGCGTCCGCTGATCGGCTTGTCTCCGGACCGGTACGCCCCTTTGGGGCTATCCCTCCCACTTCGCTTCGCTCGCGGGCCCCTCCCGCTCCCGGAGCCGCGGGCGGCTACGCCGTCCGGAGACAAGCCGATCAGCGGACGGTCATTTCACAGGCGCGGCAGTCGAAACCGAGTTCGAGGCGGCGGCCGTTGTTGAGCAGATAGAGCGGGCCGGTGTCCTCTGCCCCCTGGAAACGGGGGCAGAGGCCGAGCTCGAAGCGGATGCAGTATTTGCTGCGCATCAGTTCGGCACCGGCGGGATGGGCCAGTTCGTAGGCGTCGGCGATGACTTCGGCACCCCGTTCCCGATAGGTCCAGCGTGCCAGGGAATTGGCGACATTGGCCTTGTAGTCCAGGTCTTTGATGGGAAGGGGACCGTCGGATGCTTCAGCGGTCTGCAGGGGCCGGCGGCCGCAGGGCTGTCCGTCCAGGGCCTCGGCTGTTTCCCGCCGCAGGCCGTTGAGGAAGGAGGCCGGTAGGAAGGGAAGGCCGTCAGGAGCTTCCAGCGATTCCAGGCGGAAGGCATAGTCCCCGGTGGTTTTCTCCAGCTGGGCCGCGAAGAGGGACTGCATCCGGGCCGGATCCGTGGCGGTTTCCGCCTCGGCGGGGGTGGAGAGGGAAACGGTGCGGCCGTCTTCGGTCTGCGCCTGCACGGCAAGCTGCCAGCCGGCCCCGCAGCGCTGCACCTGCAACTGCAGGGCGGTATCCAGCAGGCGGCGGCAGCGGCTGCGTTCGAGCAGTCGTTCGAAGGCGACGCTGATGTTGCGGTAGAGCGCCATGCCGGGCCGGAGTTGCGGAACGGCCTTGCAGCGGATGGTATGTCCCTGGCAGACGTCGCCCCGAAAGCCGATGATCTCTTCCCCGGTGGCAAAGGCGAAGCCGTCCCCGTTGGTCAGGACCGGGCGGTCCGTCGCCGGGTCCAGGGTGATTTCCATGCCATCGCGGCCGGCCGGGCGGATGCTCCGGACCGTGCCGATGGCTTCTCCCATGCTCTTGGGCGTATCCATGGCGGCCCAGCCGCGGCTGCGCCGGCCATCCAGGAACAGTTCGGTGTAGCCCCGGTTGAAGGTCTTGGCCGGGTCGGGGATAAACCCGCCGGTCACCCGGCCGAAGGAGGCGCGGACATATTCGCCCGGATGGGCGGCGATGAAGGCATCCAGCGCCAGGGCATATTCGCGGACGACATTGCGGACATAGGAGATGTTCTTGAGCCGTCCTTCTATTTTAAAGGAACAGACGCCGGCCGCGGCCAGGTCTCCGATCCGGTCCTTGAGGTTGAAATCCTTCAGGGACAGCAGGGCCTTGTTCCGGACGAGGGTTTTCCCGGCCGCATCGACCAGGTCATACCGCGACCGGCAGGCCTGCATGCAGGCGCCCCGGTTGGCGCTGCGGCCGGCCAGGTGCTCGGACAGGTAGCATTGGCCGCTGTAGCAGACGCACAGGGCCCCGTGGATAAAGCATTCAATCTCGGCGCCGGAGGCTTCGCGGATGGCCTGGATCTGCCGCAGGGACAGTTCCCGTTCCAGCACCAGCCGGGAAAAACCGAGGGAGGCGTAGAAGCGGGCCTTTTCCGGCGTACGGATGGCGCACTGGGTCGAGGCATGCATCGGCAAGGTCACCTTGGGCCTCGTCCCGTCCGGTCCGCCCTGGGCGAGCCGCAGGACCGCCAGGTCCTGGACGATGAATCCGTCCGCCCCGGCTTCCTGGACTTCCAGCATGAAGCGGTAGGCGGCGTCCAGCTCTTCCTCGTAAATCAGCGTGTTGAGGGTGATGAAGATCCGGGCGCCGAACCGGTGGGCGTATGCGCACAGCCGGCGGATGTCTTCCACGCTGTTGCCGGCCGCCTGGCGGGCGCCGAAGGCGGGACCGGCGATGTAAACGGCATCGGCACCGCAGTCGATGGCTGCGATGCCGATATCTGCATTCCTTGCCGGAGCAAGCAGCTCAAGCTGTCTCATGCCGGCAGGCGGTCTTACTTATTGAGGGCGTCGACCATCTTCTGGGCGTCGGCATAGCCGGCGGCGACGGCCTTCTTGTAGAATTCGAGGGCTTTGGCCTTGTTGTTCTGGCCCTGATAGAGCGCACCCACGGTGTAGGCGATGGCGCCGACGTTCTTGTTCTGCGGGTCAGCCTCGATGAACTTCTCGAAGTACTTGATGGCATCACCGATCTTGCCCAGCTTCTGGGAAGCGGAAGCGGCGAGCTGGAAGGCGGCGGCGTTGGAGATCAGGCCTTCTTCGTCAGCCTTGGCGATCATGGAGACGACATCGGCGTTCTTGCCGGCCTTCAGGGCAGCCTGGGCCTCCTTGAGGACGATGTTGCCGAGCTGCTTCTTGGCGTTGTCCTCCTGGCCGTTGGCCATGGCGGTCTGGAAAGCGGCCTTGGCTTCCTCTACCTTGCCGAGGGCGTTCAGCGCCTGGCCGAGATACATGGCACCGGTGCCGTTGGTCGGATCGAGCTCAAGGGATTTCTGGAGATATTCGACGGCCTTGTCCATCGCTTTCTCGCGGATGGCGTTGGAACCGGCGGCCTGGTAAACCTGCGGGAGAAGTTCGGCTGCGTCGGCGATCACTTCGTCGTTCTCATACTCCTTGGCGACGGTCTCAGCCTCGGCGATCTTCTCGATGGCTGCGTCATATTCCTTGTCCTTGACGAGGTCCTTGCCGATGGAAAGGGTCAGGGCAGGGATGGTATTCTTGCAGTTTGCGACAAGCTCCGCACCTTCGTCACCGCAGGCTTCGCCCATGGTGAGGGCCTTTTTGAAAAGGTCGAGGGCAGCGACTTTGTCACCGGCCTGGAACTGTTCGGCTCCATTATTGTAGGTTTCAGTGGCGGATGCCAGGTCCTGTGCGGACATCATGCCGGCCGAAAGGACGGCAGCAGCAAAGGCGAGAATAAATTTTTTCATAATATCACTGTGTTTTTGTTGAACTTTCTTTTTGCACGCAAGAGACAAATGTAGAAAAAAAAGTTTGTAAATTTGTCAAACAACCCCGGAAACATGACATTCAAGATACCACGGCTGATCCTTTGCGCATTGCTGGCATTGATTCCAAGAATTGTGCCAGCCGTTGATTTGCCGAAACTTCCGATGGCTTCCCAAGTGCGGACGGGGCGTCTTGATAATGGCGTAACTTATTATCTGGTAAAGAATTCCGCTGAAAAAGGAAAAGCCGAAGTGGCCTTGGTGCAGCGCGTCGGTTCTGCAGGGGAAGATGCCCGGACGGCCGGCGACGCCGCCGTGCAGGCCCGCGGTTCCCTGTCCGACCTGCCTCATTTCAGGACCCAGACGCCGCAGCGATACCTCTCCCGCAGCGCGATCTGGCCGGCTGAAGGCGGCTATGTGACCGTCGGACCCGATGCGACGGTCTACCGGTTTTCCGACCTGACCCTTCCCTATAGCCCGGACATCGTCGACTCCACCCTGCTGATGGTCTTCGACGTGGTCGGCCGCAGCGATGCTCCGGCCTATGCCCCCCAGAACCAGGCGGTCATCGTCGCCGGGGACATCGATCCGGATGCCCTGCTGAACAAGATGAACATGCTGTCGATGCTGGTCACCCGCCGTACGGGACTCCGTCTGGAGGAACCCTATGCCTGGGAGGAATCCGATACGCTCCGGGTCCTGCCGCTGCCGGCTCCTTCCGGCAAGGCGGCCGACCTGGTGGTCCGCTACCGTTCTGCGCGGACGCCGCAGGAGAACATGGCGACCGTCCAGTCCCTGGTTTCCTGGCGGTATGCCCGGGAATTCGGGATCCTGCTCCGCAAGCGGCTCAGCCGCGCCTTCCGGCTGGCCGGAATCCCGGTTTCCGGCCTGGATGTCACGTACCGGAGCAGCGCGGACGGTCCGGGGGACGAGCAGGTCGAAATCAGCCTGACGACCGACCCCCGCCGCTACATTTCCGCGGCCAACCTCCTGGCGGAAACCCTGGCTGCGCTGGACCGCAGCGGGACGATGGAAGCGGAGTACCGGGACGTGCAGAACCAGCTTGAGATGGACCTGCGCCGCGAATGGGGACCGGATCTCCTGCCCAATAAAGAATATGTGAGCCGGTGCATTTCCGCCTATCTGTACGGAACCTCGCTGGCTTCTCCGAAATCCAACCTGGATTTCTTCCTGACCCGCAGCATGGATCCCAAGGCGGCGACGGACCTGTTCAACAGCTACGTGGGGGCCCTGCTGGATCCCCGGAAGAACGTGACGGTCTGCGCCGACCCGGATCTCCTCCCCGAGGCCCGGGTACGGGACCTGTTCAACAGCGCCTGGTCGCGGGAAACGGAAACCCAGGCGGCCTATGTGGTCAGCCACAGCGACACCCTGACCCTGCAGACGCCGAAGGGCCGAGTCCGGCTCAAATCCGATGAGACGGAACCCCTGTCCGGCGGCAGGATGTGGACCTTTGCCAATGGGATCCGGGTGATATACAAACCGTTGCCGACCAGCGGCGTGTTCCGGTACACCTGGCTGCTCAAGAGCGGCTACGGGACGGCACCCGGCCTGCATCCGGGCGAAGGCCCTTACCTGGGCGACATGCTGGCCCTGGACAACGTGGCGGACATGAAGCATTCCGCCTTCCAGGACATGTTGCGCGCCAACGGCATCACCCTGGAGCCGACGGTCACCCTGACGGATTTCCGGCTCAGCGGTGCCGCACCAACCTCCCGCCTGACCCTGCTGCTGAAATCCCTGCTCGCCCTTTCGGAGCGCCGGGACCCCGATCCGGCGGCTTACCAGGCCTACCGGGATCAGGAGGCCCTCCGGTGGGAGAAGGAAAAAGGGAGCATACCGGCCCGTCTGTCCATCCTGGACAGCCTGGCCCGCCCGTCCGGACTGGCGACGTCCGAGTTGCGTCGGCGGATCTCCCTGACCGATGATTTCCCGCAGCGGGCGGAACGGTTCTTTGATGGAGCGTTTTCCCGGATGGGCGAGGGCGTACTGATCCTGGCGGGCAGCTTTGATGAAAATGCCTTGAAGCGGATCCTTTCCCAGCATCTGGGCGGTTTCCGGACGGAGCGGGCTCCTGCCGGCCGGTTCCGGAATGCCAGCCGTCCGTCTGCCGGCCGGTCGGTCCGGGTGGACGAGGGGGCGGCCCGGCCGCAGCTGGACCTGGAGATGACGGCCTATCTGGACTTTACCGTAGAGCAATATGCCGCCGCAAATATCGCGGCGAAGGTCCTGGCGGATGCGGCGGCCCAGGCGCTTTCCCGCCGGGGATGGTACAGCCAGGCGTCCTGGCGGTTCGACTTATATCCGGTGGACCGTTTCTGCCTGGACATCCTGTCTTCGGTGGCGGATCCGGGAGGTCTTCCGGCTTCGTTGATGCCCGCCGATTCGGTCGAGACCGTCCGGCAGGATGTGCATGCAGCCCTTGCCAAGGCTGCGTCGGAGGGTATTTCCGCGGCCCGGCTGAAGGCCGGCAAGAATGAATTGATCAACCAGTATAATACGGGGGCTTCCGACCCGGAGACCGTGATTTCCCTACTGGTCCTGCGTCATTCCTATGGCAAGGACCTGATGACCCGCTATGCCGAAAAGGTCGGGGCCGTCAGCCGGGAGCAGGTCGACCGGGTCCTGAAGCAGCTGGCCGGCGGGCTCTGTGCCGAGCACCTGGTCCGCGCGGCGCAGGTGGGCGAACCCCTGCATGACTCCGAACCGTCCGAGCCGGCCTGGCCGGATGTGGAGCCGCCCCGCCCGGCGGTGGATTCAACCGGTATGCTGGACCTCTACCGGGAACTGTTCGGCCCGCAAACCTTCCCTTTGACGCCAATCCTATGAGTGCGAAAGACTTTGGAACCATCATCCAGATCGGAGACGTCCTGGTCTCCGAAGAGGTCGTCACGGAGTTCTTCTGCTGTGACTACGAGAAATGCCGTGGCTGCTGCTGCGTGATCGGCGACGGCGGGGCTCCGATGCGGGAAGAGGAGGCGGAAGAACTGGAGCGGCATTATCCGGTCTATGCACCCCTGATGACGCCCGAGGGCCGGGAAGCGGCCGAGGCGGCAGGTTTCTTCGAGATCGACCGGGAGGGGGACGTCGTGACCCCGACGGTGAAGGTGCCGCACCGGGTGGAGGGACTGACCTCGATCCCGGGCTGCGACGGCACGGTCGGCACGGCGGGTCTGGAAGACTGCGCGTACTGCCTGTATGAGAGCGGGAACGTGATGTGCGCGGTGGAGCGGTGTTTCTTCCAGGGGAAGATCCCGTTCCGCAAGCCGGTTTCCTGCTGGCTGTACCCGATCCGGATCACGAAGATGCCGGGCGGGGGCGAGGCGCTCAACTACCACCGCTGGTCCATCTGCGCGGATGCGGTCGCCAAAGGCAGGAAAGAAGGGATCCGCGTCTATCAGTTCTTGCGCGAACCCCTTGAATTCCTGTACGGTAAAGACTTCTGGGAAATGCTCGATGCCGCCGCGCGGCACATTCTGGGCTAATTTTCCTTTTCGGTTTGCTCGAGCAGGGCGAGGGCTTTTTCGTAGTCCTCGGCGTTGACCTTGACTTCGACGCTGTTGATGGCGGCGTTGATCGAGGGGTAGGAGGAGGTCTGTCCGAAGACCTGGGCCGGGATGTCATTGTCCCGGAGCATGCCGGCGGTAATCTCGGCGATCAGCGGATCGGAGAACCGGGCGACGGTTTTGAATTCTTCTTTCATCATAGCCTAGTATAGATCCATGTTCCTTATCTTGTTCTCGAGGCCGTGGACGAGGCGGACGACATCCCTGCGGAGACCTTCGACGTCGAAGCCGCTGATGCGGCGGGTCAGGGTGATGCGGTCCTCATACATCCGGAAGAGGCGGTTGACGGCGCTGCTGCTGCGGAAGGTCATGTCCTCGCCTTGCTCCGATTCCAGCTTGTAGCCCCGGCTTTCCATGAATTCGATGACGGCGGTCCGGATTTCCTTGTATTCCCCGGGTACGATGGCTTCTTTCTTCTGGAAGCCGAACATCGGGTAGAAGGCCGAGAGGATGCCGAACATGATGGCGATCTTCACGAGGGAATTGTATCCGTCCCGGAAGAGGGTTTCGACATTGTTGGCATCGGTGGCATGGGCCAGGATCAGGATGCCGATCATGAGGGCCAGCAGGGCGCAGAAATAGAAGAAATATTTGACGGCGCGGATGACGTAACGCATAGCGGTAAGTGTTGTTTCAGCAAATATACGAAAACTCCCGGAAATCCTATTCCCACCAGGCCGGTTTGCGGTATGCGCCCTTTTCCAGGAAGGCGGCCCGTTCGGCGGCCCAGGCCTCGTTGACGGAAACGGAATCCGCCCGGTCCGTGCAGACGGTCCCTTCCATGTGGTCGCATTCGTGCTGGAAGATGACGGCGGTGTAGCCATGGACCGTGTCGCGGCGCTCCTGCAGCGTCTGCGGGTCGGTCCAGGAGACGACGACGGTCCCGTAACGGGGTACGACGGCCCTTTGCGGAGGGACGGAAAGGCAGCCTTCCGGATCGTGGGAAACGGCGCCGGAGCGTTCCAGGATCCGGATGTTCGGATACAGTTCCCACGGCGCGCCCGGTTTGTCATAGCGCTGCACCCAGGCGAGTCGGCGGCTGATGCCGACCTGCGGGGCGGCGATTCCGACGCCGTCCTGCTCGGGGGATTGGACGGTGGCGAGCATCTTGGCGGCCAGGGTCCGGAAGTCTTCGCTGCGCAGCAGGGCCTCCGGCAGGTCCTGCACGGTGGCCCGAAGGATGGCGCTGTCCTGCGGCAGGACGGTGACATACATCACGCTGTCGGACTGGCGGATGATGCGCCGCTCCTGCGGGGAGAAGGCGTTGCGGCGGTCCTTGAGCAGGCAGCCGGGGATTCCGGCGGCCATGATCAGGCAGATCAGGGCTGAAACCAGCGTTGTGGCGGTCTTTTTCGGGGATTGTTCCATTTTATATCTTCAGTTTGAGGCCCACCTTCCCGAGCAGGGCGGCGGAGCCGATGCACAGCAGGGAGAACAGGGCGCATTTGAGGAATCCGACCCCGCCGGCCAGCCATGCCGGGACCGGGGAGCCGAGGATGACCCAGAGGGCATAGTACAGATACGGCATCATGTAGACGGTCAGGGTCGCCGTCCCGGCGGGACGCAACGGAGTGAACCACTTGGTTTTACCGTGACGGTCCAGGACGCTGAGCAGGGTGAAGGCCGCGACGGAAAGGGCGCCCACGTACAGGCACCAGGGGAGGGTGCCGATGTTCTTGGAGACGATCCATCCCTGGTGCGCGGCCCAGCCGGCGAGGGCCAGCACGGCGGCGGCTTCCAGGCCGAAGATGATCCGCCGGCGCTCCGGGCGCTCCTGGAGCCGGAGGCCCGTCCAGGCGGTCAGGACGCCGCCAAGGGCCATGATGGCGCCGGAACCGTTGCCGAGTCGCAGGGTATCGGCGAAGTCCGTGATGAGATTCCGGCCTTCGATCAGCCGGGTGCCGTCCCGCATGCCGGTCGAAAGGAGGTTGAGGGCGACCAGGGCGAACCAGACCGGGATCAGCCAGCCGGGTTGTTTGCGCGCGAGCAGCCAGGCCATGGCGCAGAAAAGATAGGCCCAGCCGATCAGGCCGAGGATGCCCCACCAGCTGCTGCGGAACAGGCCGCCTTCCGGGGTGCGGAACGTCAGGGCGAGGAAGGCCAGGACGGCGATACCGGCGGCCTGCAGCACCCTTTTATAGCGGAAATCTTCCGGATAGCGGTTCCAGATCAGGAAGAATCCGGTCACCATGAGGACCCAGTATAATGGCTTCCCATAGCCCAGGAGCGGGGCGAAGCCGCCTTCGCTGTTGACGATGAAAACGCCCATCAGCAGCAGGGCGAGGGTGCGGGAGAGGATGTGGCCGACGGTCGATTCGCCGCTCAGGCCCTTGGCAAAACGCCGTTCGATGGCATAAGGTATGGACAGGCCCATGGCAAAGAGGAACATCGGAAAGACGATGTCCGACAGTCCCATGGCATCTTCCGTGGTCTGGGCATGTTCCATCCAGTGCGGGATGCCCCGCACCGTCCAGAAATCGTTGACAATCACCATCAGGAACATGGTCAGTCCCCGCAGCATGTCGATGGCGCCGTTGCGGCGTCCGGTGAAATTGGTTTCCATCAGCAGTAGTTTTTTCAAAGGTAAGGAAAATTCGTTATCTTTGTATCAACCCTGGAAAAGGGACTGATAACGAACCAATACTTTCTTGAGATGCAAACTTTTTTGGGATTGGACCTGGGCGGGACCAAGCTCCTGATCGGAGAGGTGGATGCCCAAGGGAATGTTCTTCGGAGCAAATCGTATGTTTCCGGTTTTCTGGACCAGCAGGCCGCCTGTGAGGTGCTCTGCCGCTCCCTGGACGATTATATCGCCACGGTCGGCTGGGCGACGGGTGAGCCGCCGCAGGCGATGGGCGTGGGCCTGATCGGCCGGGTGGACCCGTATGCGGGTATCTGGCACCAGATCGATCCCGGCCGCACGCAACCCGTCAACCTGGCTGAAATGCTGGCGGCCCGCTACGGGCTTCCCTGCCGGATCGACAATGATGTCAAAAGTGCGACCCGGGCCGAACAGGTCTGGGGTGTCGGAAAACAGTCCAAGGATTTCGTATTCATTAATATCGGTACCGGCATCGCGGCGGGAACCGTCACGGACGGCCGGATCGTGCGCGGCGGTCATTTCAATGCCGGGGAAGTCGGCCATACCCAGGTCGGTGCCGGCGTCGGCATCCGGTGCGTCTGCGGCCGGACCGACTGCGTCGAAGCCTTCGCTTCGGGTTCGGGCATCGACCGTTGCGCCCGCTTCCTGCAGCGCCAATACCGGACAGCCCTTCCGATTCCGGTGGACGGGACCCCGGTCAAGTTCTCAGACGTGTTGGCGCTCAGCAAGGAAGGAGATCCGCTCTGCAGTTTCCTGGTGGAGAATGCGGCCGACGGGATCGCCCGGCTGATCATGAACCTGGTCCGCATGTCCGATCCGGATACCGTCGTGCTCGGCGGCGGGGTGATCGCCCAGGAAACCATGCTTGAAAGGGTCCTGGCCCACCTGCATCCGTCTACGATGCGGTTCGTCTCGCGCGGGGTCGTGCTGACGGAACTGGATCCCCGGTATGCCGGCCTGCTGGGTGCCGCGGCCGTCGCGATGGATGCCACAAGCCATTGATACATTGAGAAAGTATCCCTATCTTTGCGCAACTACTGACTACCGATATGAAACCTCTTTTCCCCGCCATGCTGGCCATGGCCCTGCTGCTGTCCTGCAGCGGCGCACCGAAAACGGGCAGCGACCGCGTCGTCGTCGCTTATGTGACATCCTGGACGGATGTCATGCCCGAACCTTCCGTCCTGACCCATATCAACTATGCCTTCGGCGGGGTGACTCCCACCTTTGACGGCGTACGGATCAGCAACGAAGACCGCCTGCGGTCCATCGTCGCTCTCAAGGAACAGGCTCCGGACCTGAAAGTCTGCCTGTCCGTCGGCGGATGGGGCAGCGGCAACTTCAGCGAGATGGCCGCTTCCGACAGCCTGCGCGGCGCCTTCGCCGCGGATTGCGCCCGGGCGGCCGATGCCTTCGGTCTGGACGGCATCGACATCGACTGGGAATATCCCACGCAGAACGGCGCCGGCATCTCCTCCTCGCCGGATGACACGAAGCATTTCACCCTGCTGATGCGGGACCTGCGGACCGCCCTCGGTCCGGACCGGCTGCTGACCCTGGCAACGGTCAGTACGGCCCAGTACATCGATTTCCCCGCCATCCTTCCCTATATCGATTTCGTCAACATCATGTCCTACGACATGGGTTGGGCGCCTAAGCACAATGCGCCCCTGTACCGCTCCGACGCCTCCGGGAAGACGACTCCGATCGCCGGTGACGTGACGGCCGACGAGGCGGTCCGTGCACACCTGGCGGCCGGCGTGCCGCCGGAGAAACTGGTGATGGGCATGCCTTTCTATGGCCGCGGCAAGCGCGAAGCCTATGGGGATTACAGGAATTACAAGGACATCCAGGGCCCCCGTGAGGGGGATGTCGAAGTCTGGGACGAGATCGCCCGGGTCCCTTACTATGCGGACAGCGAGGGGACGCTCCTGCTGGGGTTTGAGAATGTCCGCTCCATCCAGGAGAAATGCAACTATTTGCTGGAAAAAGGTCTGCATGGTGCCATGTATTGGGATTACAGCGGCGACAATGCGGACCTGGACCTGGCCAAAACGATCGCTAACGCCATTCTGTAGATAATGATAGCAACCATTGTACGCGGCGAATCCGCGTTTGACCGGCTGGCGGCTGACCAGATCCTGAAAGCGATGCGCGAGAAACCGGACGCCGTCATCGGCCTGTCCACCGGCCGGACGACCGGCGCCATGCACCGCCTTGTGGCGGAAAGCTGGAAAGCCGCCCCGTTTGATATTTCCCGGATTACCTTCTTCGGACAGGATGAGGTCACCGGCGTGTCCCCCTTGTATGCCGGCGCCTGCGTCGCCATGCTCCGCAATGAAATCATCGACCCCCTGGGCATCGATGACGACCATTTCCTGATGCTCCCGACCCGTTCGGACGATTTCCCGGCCGCCTGCCGGGATTTCAAGGCGGAGTTGGACCGGCGCGGCGGGATCGACCTGCTCGTGCTCGGCCTGGGCGAGAACGGCCACCTCGGTTTCAACCAGCCCGGTTCGCCTTTCGACAGCCGGACCCGGGTGTCGGTCATGTACCCCGAACTGGAAGAGCGGATCCGCCGGGAAACGGCGACTCCGCCGGAGGTTCCGCTCGGCGGGGTGACCCTCGGCCTGGCCGACATCATGGAAGCCAAACGCATCCTGCTGGTGGCCAAGGGCCGCAACAAGGCCTCCATCGTCCGAAAGATCATCAAGGGGCCCGTCACGGAGGCGGTTCCCGCATCGATCCTGCAAAACCATCCCAACTGTGAATATTTACTCGACCATTTAGCCGCATCTCAATTATGAACCAGAAAACCAATTACATGGGACCATTCCTGACGATGGTCTTCCTGTTTTTCATCGTCGGATTCCTGACGACGGCCAACACCCAGTTCCAGGGACCGCTCAAAGAGGCCTTCCTCTCGGGAGCCGGCGGCCTGAAGAACACGTTCGCCACCCTGATTACCTTCTCCTGGTTCCTGGCCTATCCGCTGGCCGGTCCGGTGAGTTCCCGCTGGGTCGACCGCCGCGGCTACAAGACGACCCTGATCCGGGGCCTGGCTGTCATGGCCTGCGGCCTCGTGCTGTTCTTCCTCTCGTCCTGGTTCACCGTGCGTTTCCCGGATGCCGCCATCGGCGGTGAAGGCCTCCGAATCCCGGCCGGATTCCTGATTTTCCTGGCCGGTTCCTTCGTGACCGGCGCCTCCGCCACCATCCTGCAGGTGGTGCTCAACCCCTATCTGAATGCTTGTGAAGTGCCGGGTACCCAGGCCATCCAGCGGATGGCCATCGGCGGAACGGCCAATTCCGTCGGTACGACCGTCGCCCCGTATTTCGTGACGGGTATCGTCTTCGGCGGCCTGGCGATGGAGGATATCTCCGTCCGGCAGCTGATGGTTCCGTTCTTCGTCCTGGCCGCGGTGATCGTCGCGGTTGCCCTCGTCCTGTCGCGTTTCCGCCTGCCGGACATCGCCGGTACCCGGGCGCAGGACGGTGAGAAACTGGAAAAGAGCGTCTGGTCCTTCCGCCACCTGACCCTGGGCGTCGTGGCGATTTTCTTCTATGTGGGCGTCGAGGTTTGCATCGGCGGCAACATCAACCTGTACGCCATCGAAAAAGGCCTGGCTTCGCCGGCACTGCTCGCCACCCTGTACTGGGGCGGCATGCTGATCGGACGGGCCGTCGGCAGCAGCCTGAGCAAGATTCCGCCGCGCGTGCAGCTGACTGTCACGACCGTCACGGCCTCCGTCCTGGTCCTGCTGGCCATCCTCCTGGACAATCCGTGGATCCTGGCGGCCGTCGGCCTGTTCCACTCCATCATGTGGGGTGCGATTTTCACGCTGGCCATCCAGGGCCTGGGCAAATATACCTCCGCCGCCTCCGGCGTCTTCATGATCGGCGTCGTCGGCGGGGCCATCCTGCCGCTCTGCCAGGGTGCGCTGGCCGACCTGATCGGCGGATGGCGCCTTTCCTGGGCCATCGTCCTGGCCGGCGAACTCCTGATGCTGCTCTATGCCCAGTTCGGCTCCCGTGTCCGTGAAACCCAATAAAAAAGATAACAACCTTATGAAACGTGTATTAAGTATTGCGGCGCTTGCCGTCCTGCTGCTTTCCTGCGGCCACAAAGGCGCTTACAAGATTCCCGGTGTGGGATCTTTCGATGCCCTGGTCTATACGACCACGGCGGACAGCACCCAGCTGTTTGTCAAAAGCGGCCTGGACTTCGCGGCTGCCGATCCGGCTGTCCCGGTCATCCGGGTGACGGACCAGGCCTTCCAGACCGTAGAAGGCTTCGGCGCGGCCATAACGGTTTCTTCCTGCTACAACCTGCTGAAAATGAAACCGGAAGACCGGAAGGCCTTCCTGGTGGAACTCTTCGATCCGAAGGAGGGCGTCGGCTCATCCCTGATCCGGCTGGCCATCGGCGGTTCCGACTTTACGTGGGATTACGAGCACCCCAACGGCGGCCGGTTCACCTGGTGCGACGAAGAAGGGATGGAGCATTTCGCCCCGCACGAGCTGGATGTCAAATACGTCCTGCCCGTCCTCAAGGAGATCTACGCCATCAACCCGGACGTCAAGATCATCGGCTCCCCCTGGACCGCCCCGCGCTGGATGAAGCTGGATGCCGACCTCAAGGAACCGCATTACAGCTGGACCGGCGGCCGCCTGAACCCCGCCTGCTACCAGGACTATGCGGACTACTTCGTCAAATGGATCCAGTACTTTGAGGGCCAGGGTTTCCCGATCTACGGAATCACCCCGCAGAACGAGCCGCTCAACGCCGGCAACTCCATGTCCATGCTGATGTACTGGGAAGATACCCGCGACTATGTCAAGACGGCCCTCGGTCCCGCCTTCGAAAAGGCCGGCTTGAAGACCAGGATCCTGATTTTCGACCACAATTACAACTACGACCGGATGGCGGACCAGGACGGTTATCCGCTCAAGGTCTACGAAGATCCCGAAGCCAGCAAGTACATCGCCGGCTCCGCCTGGCACAACTACGGCGGCCGGGTCAGCGAACTGGACCGGATCATCGCCGCCGCGCCTGACAAGGAGATCTGGTTTACGGAAGCGTCCATCGGCAAGTGGGGCTACCGGTTCGGCCGTTCGCTGCTGAACGACTTCCGGGAGATCTTCCTCGGAACCTTGTCCCGGAACGGGAAAGGCGTCATCTTCTGGAACCTGATGCTGGACGAGAAATTCGGTCCCTACACCAATTTCAAGGGCTCCTGCATGACCTGCTACGGTGCGGTCAACGTCGTTTCGGGTGACTATTCCAAGGTGGACCGGTATACGCAGTGGTACAACATCGCCCATGCTTCGGTCGTTGTCCGTCCGGAAGCCGTCCGCGTCGGGACGGAAGGATCCGTCGAAGGCGTGCAGTGCCTGGTCTTCCGCAACGTGGACGGTTCCTATGGTGCCCTCCTGCTCAATGATGCCGATGCCGCGAAACAGCTCTGCCTCACGGCCGGGAAGCATTCCCTGCCGGTCGAAGTGCCTTCGCGTTCCCTGGTTTCCGTCCGTTGGACCGAATAATCTATGTGCCTTATGAAACGAATCCTTTTTGCCCTGGGCCTGCTGCTGGCCGTTGCCTGCTCTTCGCCCAAAACCTTTGTCACCATCGACGGTCCGACCCTGGTCGGTACGGACGGACAGCCTTTCCTGATCAAAGGCACCAACCTCGGAAACTGGCTGAATCCGGAAGGCTACATGTTCAATTTCGGCCGGGCCACCTCCCCGCGGCTGATCAACGAGGCGTTCAGCCAGCTGCTCGGCCCGGACGGTGCGGCCGACTTCTGGAAAGCCTTCAAGGACAATTATATCACCGAAGACGATATCGCCTTTATCGCCTCGACCGGCGCCAATACCATCCGCCTTCCTTTCCATTATAAGCTCTTCACCGACGAAGACTACATGGGCCTGACCTCCGCGCAGGACGGGTTCGAGCGCGTCGATAAACTGGTGGAATGGTGCCGCGCCCACGGCCTGTACCTCATCCTGGACATGCATGATGCCCCGGGCGGCCAGACCGGCGACAACATCGACGACAGCTACGGCTACCCCTGGCTCTTCGAAAGCGAGGCTTCCCAGGCCCTTTTCTGCGACATCTGGAAACGGATCGCCGCCCATTACAAGGACGAGCCGGTCATCCTGGGCTATGAGCTTTGCAACGAGCCGATCGCCACGCATTTCCGGGAGAAGCAGGACCAGCTGAACCAGCAGCTGGAGCCGCTGTACAAGCGTGCCGTCGCCGCCATCCGGGAAGTCGACAACAACCACATCGTCCTGCTGGGCGGCGCCCAGTGGAACAGCAATTTCTCGATGTTCACGGATTGGAAGTTCGATGACAAGATCATGTACACCTGCCACCGTTATGGCGGCGGTACCGATGCGGATGCCATCCGTTCGTTCATCGAATTCCGGGACAAGACCAACCTCCCGATGTACATGGGCGAAATCGGCCATGGCACGGACCTCTGGCAGGCTGAGTTCTGCAAAACCTTGGAGGACAACAACATCGGCTGGACCTTCTGGCCGTATAAAAAGATTGACGGCTCCTGCATGATGGCCTACAAGGCCCCCGAAGGCTGGGATGTGGTCCGCCGTTTCGCCGACGGCCGCCGGGCCTCCTTCGGCGAGCTCCGCCGGATCGTCCCCGATCGGGATTCCGCCCGCGCCGCGCTGTCCGGCCTGCTGGAAGCGGTCAAGTTCGCCAACTGCGAGCCGCAGACCTCCTATATCCGGTCCATCCATTTGAAACCGGCGCAGATCCTCGTCCTGCGGGAACTCGGCGGACATCACCTGCCGTTTACCGAAGCCACCATGCCTTGGCTGCAGGAAGTGGCCAAGGAGAAGGGATTTGAAATTACCGAGCGCAACAACCTCAAGGAAGTGGATGCCGCTTTCCTGGCCGGTTTCGACGCCGTCCTCCAGCTGGACTTCCCGCCCTATCCCTGGCCGGAAAAAGTCCAGGAGGCTTTCATCCAATATGTTAACCGCGGAGGCGGCTGGGTCGGCCTGCACCATGCTTCGCTGCTGGGCGAGTTCGACGGTTATCCCATGTGGCCCTGGTTCTCGCAGTTCCTGGGCGGTATCCGCTTCGACAATTACATCGCCGACCTGTCGGACGGCCGCGTAGACGTAGAAGTTCCGGAGCATCCCATCTTCGCCGGCGTCCCGGCGTCTTTCACCCTGCCGGATGACGAGTGGTATACCTATGACAAGAATCCCCGGAAATCGCCGGACGTGAAAAACCTCGCGACCGTGGATGAGTCTTCCTATACCCTTTCCACGCCCGTGAAGATGGGCGACCATCCGGTGATCTGGACGAATACGTCCGTGCTCGGGCGCAACGTCTATTTCCAGTTCGGCCACAGCCCGAAACTGATGGAGAACGAGGCATTCAAGACCTTGCTGGTCAACTCGATCCTATGGGCCGCCGTCCGCTGATCCTGCTGCTGGGACTGATGGCGGCGTGTACGGCTGTCCCGGAAGGGAAGCTGGCCGTGGACCCGGAATTGGAAGCGGAGATCCTCGCTTCCGACCGGATCCATCGACCGCTGCCGCTCCACCCGGAACGCTCCTACGAAGCGGTCCGGGCGGCTGAACCGGTGCTGGAGGAAGAGGTCCTGCCGCAAGAGCTGGAAATCCGTTTCGCCAATCATGCGAAAGTGCGCCCGGTCGGGTCGCCGGATGATATCGATTATGCGACCTTCGGCTCCTATTCCGCCCGGCTGCCGCTGGACGGGAGGGACCTGGAGAAATGGAACCGGATCTCCTTTACGGTAACGCCCCAGGCAGGGGGAGCAGAGGTGACCAGCCTGACGGTTTCCTTCAACGCCGTCCCCGGCCCGGCCAAACGCGGCTACAACGAGCCCTCCGGCTCCCATTATATCCCCCTGCGGGATGGGGAACCGAATCCTTGTTTCTTGGAAATCGGCGAGTTCCGCCGCGAGAAGATGGGCAGCCTGACCTTCTCCGTGACCGACCGTGGCCAGTCTCCTGCCGACAGCTCGGTCTACCGGATCACGGACATCCGCCTGCAGCGGGTCGCCACGGATGCGCCGGTGACGGGCTGGCAGCCGCAGGGGATCGTCGTTTCTTCGACCGGGTATGAACCCGACGCGGCCAAGACGGCCTATCTGCCGTCGGCTGACGGACGTTTCAAGGTCTATGACCTGGACCGCCGCCGGACCGTGTACCGGGGCCGGATCGCGACCTGCGAAACGTACGGTGCGGCCGATTTCTCGGCCCTGCAGCGTGAAGGCCGGTATGTCATCCGGGCCGGCGGACAGGAATCCGCCCCCTTCCGGGTCAGCCGGCGGCTGTGGACGGATGCCCGTTGGCGGGTCCTGAACTATATCTACTGCCAGCGCTGCGGCGATGCCATAGCGGGGATCCATGCCGATTGTCACCACGACCTGTTCAGCGTCCATGACGGGATGCGGATTTCCTACGGCGGCGGCTGGCACGATGCCGGCGACCTGTCGCAGCAGACCCTGCAGACCGGCGACGTGGCCTATGCGCTGCTGGAAGCGGCCCTGGCCTGCCGGGACTCCGAACCGGCCCTGTCCGCCCGGCTCGAGGAAGAAGCCCGCTGGGGCCTGGAATTCCTGCTGCACTGCCGTTTCGGTGATGGCTGGCGGGCCTCTTCGATGGGCCTGCTCCATTGGACGGACAACCGCGTCGGGACGGCCGATGACATCGAGACCGTGCGCAAGCAGAACCTGGCCTTCGACAATTTCCTCTCCGCCGGGTATGAGGCTTTCGGCGCCATGAACCTGGCCCGTTCCGACTCCTTGCGGACAGCCCTTCGCCAGGCGGCCGTGGAAGATTTCGCCTTTGCCCGGGAACGGTTCGCCCAGGAAGGGTTCGAGCCGTTCCGGCACATGATGGAGCACACGTTCAATACCTCGCCGAGCCAGTACATGGCGACCGTCTCCTGGGCGGCCGGACAGCTGTTCCGCCTGACCGGGGACGCCGCTTATGCGGAGGAAGCGGCTGAGGCCATCCGCTATACGCTTTCCTGCCAGCAGACCGAACCGCTTGAGGGTGACGGACTCCTGCAAGGTTTCTTCTATCGGGACACCACCCGCCGTTCCCTGGTGCATTACATCCACCAGTCCCGCGAACAGGTCTACATGCAGGCCCTGGTCCAGCTGTGCGAACTGCTGCCGGACCATCCGGACCGGCCCCGCTGGGCCGAGGCCGTCCGGCTCCATGGCGAATACCTCAAGGGCCTCGCCGCCCGCGGACAGTACGGCATGATTCCGGCCGGGGTGTACCGGGCGGATGAGTGGAAGGACGAGGATCCCTTCACCCGTCTCCACCTCTTTGCCCCGGCCGATGCCGTGCAGCATTACCAGGCGCAATTCGCCACCGGAGAGCCCCTCGGGGACGGCGGCCGGAATTTCCGCCTCCGCCAGTTCCCGATCTGGTTCAGCATCTTCAACGGCAACAACGCCATCATCCTGTCCCAAGGCAAGGCGGCTGCGCTTTGCGGCCGGTTCCTGGGAGATGAAGCGTTGCTGCAGATCGGCCGCGACCAGCTTTCCTGGGTGACGGGCTTGAATCCGTTCGGCCAGTCTATGATTTATGGAGAAGGTCGCAACTACCCTTCGATGAACAGTTTTTCCATCGGAGAGGTGACCGGAGAGATGCCGGTCGGCATCCGCACCCTCGGGGACGGGGACGAACCCTACTGGCCCCGGACCAACAATGCCTGTTACAAGGAAGTCTGGGTGACGACCGCCGGGAAGTTCTTATCCTTAACTGCTGAATATCAATGATTTTTTATATGAAACGCCTTGCAATCCTGGCAGCGGCCATCCTGCTGGCTGCCTGCGGTCAGAAAACCGCACCCCAATCCACTTTCGTGTCGGCGGCCGACGTCCGTCCGGCCAGTTATGCCGGCAAGACGCCGCGCTTCAAAGCCCTTCTGTATTACTCCGACTACGTGGAAGAGGCCCATCGCGACTTCTCCCACCAGGCCATCGAGTTCTTCCACCGCCTGACCTACGGGGAGGGTTGGATCATGGATGTGGGCACCAGCCTGCTGGAGCATGGGGACCTGTCCCAGTATGACGTCATCATCATGCCGGACGTGGCTCCTTCTTCTCCGGCCGACCAGGCGGCCTTCCAGGAGTACATGGAAAACGGCGGCGGCTGGCTGGGCTACCATGCCGCCGGCTACAACGACCAGTCTTTGAAATGGACGTGGTTCCGGGATTTCCTGGGCGGCGTCCGCTTCCTGTGC
>JAFUUB010000115.1 GCA_017483985.1 Bacteroidales bacterium
CGAAATAGCAGTCGGCCATCATGACCTGCCAGCCCGGAGAGGCCTTGGTCGAGAAGATGCCGTATTCACCGCCGATGAAGGCGATGTTTTCCATCTCGTTGCCGACATCGAAAAGACCGGCCTTGCCCTTGCCGATGTTGATCGTCATGTAGCTGACGAAACTGTGCTGGGCGAAGTGGGTGCGCAGGGCGACTGCCTGCGGGTTGCCGTCTTCGATGCGGATGTCGATGTTGGACATGCAGCTGTAGAAGGTGCCGGCACCGGCGTCACCGACGCGGTCTTCATTGGTCACGATACCGCCGGTGAACCAGAACATGTATTTGCTCTTGCCCTTGTCGTTGGGATGTTCGTCGGCGAAACCGGGGGAGTTCTTGGAAAGGATGAATTCCGGGCGCTTCTGGCCGTAGCCGATCACGCGGACGGCACCCGGGATGTAGATGGTGCGGCTGATGCGGTATTTGCCTTCGGGAACGAAGAGGATACCGAATGCCTGTTCGGTCTTGACGCGGTTGATGGCCGCCTGGAGCGCCTCGGAGACGTCAGTCTTGCCGTCGGCGGTGATGCCGGGGAAGTTCTCCGGGGTGAAGAACAGGGCTTCTGGATCATCCGGCTTCTGGGTGTAGACCGATTGCTGCTGGACGGCACCCATGGTAAGGGTGCCGAGCAGCAGGATCGTGAGCATTGAAAAGAATCTTTTCATGTTCATTTTGAATATATAATAATTCAGTTGTGGTGGTTGCGGTTTTATTTGATCCGGGCGGCATAGAGGCCGCGGGAAGTCGTGATGAAGAGGATGTCCTTGGCCTTGCCGCCGATGGCGAGCGAGATCGGACGGTCCTCCATGTGGATGCGGCGGATGGCCTTGCCGTCCTTGTCGAAGATGGCGACGTCGCCGTCCGCGATGTAGACATTGCCCTGGGCATCCGCGATGGTGCAATACTGCGAGAACGGGGCGAAGATGCCTTTCTGCTTGAGGGAACCGTCGGCGTTGACCGTGAAGGCCACGGAGGTGCGGTTCAACTCATCGCCGACATAGACGTCTTGTTTCTGGTTCGGAGTGACCGGGAACACGGCGCTGCAGCGGAAGAGGTCGAAGGTCTCCGGGATGGAGGTCTTGCCGTCGGTAGCGAGGTAGCTGTTCTCCGGCATGTTCTCAGCGATTGCCTGGAAGTCGGGACGGCGGCGGGCACCGGGATGCCAGACGCGCTCGATGCCGCGCAGGCTGGAGGACTTGACCAGCGGGAGGGCGGTGAAGGTGCTTTCACCCTTGTCCGGATCGATGGACCAGACACGGACCGTCCAGCCGCCGTTGCCCCAGCCGCTGTAGTCCGGGTTGTCGTCGGCCAGGACCGGAACGGTCTCCTGTTTGCCGTCGATCATCAGGCCCGGCTGCGGATCGTAGCGGACGATGGCCAGCAGGTTGTCCTGGGTATCGGTCGCGAGGGCGAGCGGCTTCCACGGGAAGTCGGCCACGAAGCTGAGTTTCCGGGTCTCAGCGTCCCACTTGTAGACGCGCTTCATGCGGTGCTCGCTGAAGTAGACGTTGCCCTTGCTGTCGGCGGTGGCGCCGGCGGCGAGTTCAAAACCGTCGGCCAGCTTGACCGGCTCGAAGAGCTTGGACGGGGTGTCGCGGCGGGAAGTCTCGTTTCCGGTGATGTCGAGCTTGACGATGTTCCAGGTCGGAACGGCGATGTCCTTGTTGACATCGTAGAGCGGGCTTTCCAGGATCGGGACGATCTGGGTGTAGCTGGACATGTTGTTGACATGGATGTCCTTGCTGTCCCAGATGCGGAAGCCGTAGTGCTTCGGGGTCTGCACGCGGATCACGCGGTACATCCACAGGTTCATGAAGCTGATGTCATGGCACTTGGTCATCTCCATGTTGAGACAGTCGGGACCTTCGGTGCCTTCCTCCTCGAACTGGAGGCAATAGATCTTCCAGTTGGCGACGTTGGTCATGCGCATTTCGCTGCGGACGTGGTGCTCCAGGGACATGCAGTAGATGCGGCCCCGGGTCTGGGTCTCGCTGATGTACACGCCGGCCGCGGCATAGGTATCCGCCGACCAGACGTCCTTGATGGTGCCGCCACCGCCGTTGGTGATCCAGAAGCTCCAGTACTGGTTGTCCCAGGCCTGGTCCTTGCCCTGGATATAGACCGGGGCGGTCGGGGAGCTCGGGGTGCGGGCGAAGCCGCGCATGTTGAAACCACCCGTGCGGGGGGCTGCGTTCGGGTCGACCGGGACCGGCTTGCGAAGGGTTCCGTGGCCGCCGACGAATTTGACGTCATTCAGGTAGGATTCGGCGCCGGACTGCCATTTCAGGCCGACCGCGCGATAGTTGTATGCACCGGAGAAGATACCGATGCCGTTGAAGATGTTGTCGCCGCCCGGGTAGGATTCGACCATCGGGACCGGGCTGCCGAAGCCGCTGAACGCGGGTTCGCTCTCGGTCAGGACGAACTGGGAGGCGTAGGTGTGCAGGCCGATGAGCTTGGTCTTGGGACCGAGCTTGAGGGTGCGGGTCAGGCGGTACCAGCCCGTCGGGACATAGACCACCTCGTTTTCGGCGATGGCTTTCTCGAAGGCCTCGGTGTCGTCGGTGACACCGTCACCCTTGGCACCGTATTTCTTGACGCTGACCCAGGTCTCCATGCCCGGAAGGGCGCGCAGGTCCTTGGCCAGGGAAGTGGGAGCCTTGGCGATGGGGTTGATTTCGCATTCCTCGCGGATGGACGGTTCCGCATCGGCGGAAGCGTAGGTCATGCCGTAGGTGAAATGCTTGATGTTGTAGGCCTGGCCCTTTCCGGCAACGGCCTTCTGGCTGGGTTTGTAGTACACGGCAACCGGGACGTTGCTGCAGGTAACGTCCTGGAGGTTGACCAGGTTCGTCGGAATCCCTTCGACGGCGATCTTGACGGCCGCGTCGGAGATATTCTCAAAGAGGGCTTTTTCGATGTAGACGATGTCGCGGATGTTGTCGTCGCTTTCATAGGCGACCGGCACGTTCTTGACATGCATGCCGACGAAGGCGGCGCCGAGGTCCTTGCCCAGGACGGCGGCTTTCTTCTGGCCTTCGAAATAGGTATCCACGACCATGACCGGCCAGCTCGGGGACGGACGGCTGGAAATGATGCCGTACTGTCCGCCGAAGAAGCGCAGGTCTTCGACTTCGTTGCCGAGGTTCCAGACGCCGGCCAGCGCATCGGGCGCCAGCTGGAAGTCAATGTGGCTGAGGAAACTGTGCTGGGCGAAGTGGCTCTGGATACCCACGGCCTGGGGATTGCCCTTCCCGATGCGGATGTCCACGTTGGAAATCGCGCTGTAGAAGGTTCCCGCACCCGCGTCGGAGGGACGCTGTCCCTCACGGGCGAGCCCTCCCGTGAACCAGATCATGTAGTTGCGCTCGGTCTGGTAGCCCGGGGTGTTGTCCGCCAGGTAAATGACAGGGCGCTTCTTGCCGTAGCCGATCACGCGGATGTTGCTCGGGATCGTCACGGTCTTGGTGATCCTGTATTCGCCTTCCGGGATGTACAGGATGCCGAAATTGTATTTGATCTTGACGTCGTTGATGGCCTGTTGCAGGGCCGCGGTGACGTCGGATTTGCCGTCTGCCTTGAAACCGTAGTTCTCAGGAGTGAAGAAAATGGCTTCGGGATCTTCCGGACGGAGGGTGTACACAGAGTGGGAGGCAGGCACCTTCGCCGCAAAGACGGATGCACAGGCCATCCAGAGCAATACGATGGAACTGAGGATTTTTTTCATCGCTGGAATAAGGTTTTAAGGCAAAACTTGCGTTCAAGACGGTCCTTTGACCGTCCTGAAAAGGGATAAAAAATCCCCTGCGGACCCGGCCCGTTGCCGGGCCCGCACGGGACATAAATGTATTAGAGCTGGATGGTTACGAGCTCAGAGTAGTTGTGACGGATCGTACCGGCTCCGGAGACCTGGGCCTGGGCACCGACGCGGAAGTAATAGTTCTTGCCGCTGTACTTGAAGAACGTCTTGTTCTTGCTGGTATCGATGGTCAGGGTGTACTCCTTGGAAGGATCGACCGTTACGACCGGGTTCGGAATGTTACCGTCGTCGTCCTTGACACCGTAGGTGATCTTGTCCGTGTCGCCTTCGATGGCGAACTTGACATAGTTGCCTACCCAGATGTCGGAGAACGCGAACAGGCGGACTTCCTTGACACCTTCGTTACCTTTGCCACCTTCGAGTTTGAACTTCGCCGTGACGATGTTGCCGCTCTTGGTGATGGAGCAATCCTTGACGCGCAGGTACGGGGTGACTTTCCAGTCGATTTCGTTGTCGCCCTTCTTCACATCCATGAAGTCGGTGAAACCGTAGAAGTTGCCGTTCTGGAAGATGACTTCGTAACGGGCGGCGAAGACCAGGTCATTGCGGTACTCGCCGGTGTTCTTGATGACCCAGGTCTGGCCGTTGGAGTGGGTCTCCGCAGCGGCGTAGCCCTGCTCATAGACCATCAGCTGGGAACCGTTCTGGATATCGGTGCCGACCAGTTCGCCGGTCTTCTCATCGAGAATCTTACCGTGGACCTTGGCGTTCGGGCCGTCGTAGTTATCGAGTTTGCAGGAAGTGAGCAGGAAAAGGATGCTCGCTGCAGCTAACAATACTTTTTTCATGTGGCAAAAAGATTATCTGTTAATAACCCGGGTTCTGGACGAGCTTGTTGACATCGCGGCCAGGGATGCTCAGGTAGTAAGATACCTGGTCGAAGGTCTTCGGAGAAGTCTCGTCGTTCTTCTGGTTGATGCGGACGAAGACGTACTTCGGGCTGCCGCCACGCAGGTCGAGGACCGGCATGATGCCGTGGCGGGAGGAGGAGTTCCAGAGCTCGTGCATGTTGCGGCGGCGCATGTTGTCCCAATAGATCTGGCCTTCGCCGAAGAGTTCGACCGTGCGCTCTTTCAGGACGTTCTCCAGCGTCAGCGGGATGTTGTCCTTGTGGGCGGCGCGGTGACGGATGTCGTTCAGGTACTTGGCAGCCTTGGTCTTGTCACCCTGACCGGATTCGACGACAGCTTCTGCATAGTCGAGGTAAACCTCGGCCAGACGCATGTCAATCCAGGTGGTGGTGGAAGAAGCCTGGACACCGGCCGGCATGTTGTCTTCCGCGAGGAACTTGCGGATGGAGAAGCCGGTGGTGGAGATGGAGCAGTTGTCGGAGTCACCGCCTGCGCCGTCGAAACCGGAGTAGTCGATGGCCTTGGACTCACCGCCGTAGGAGTAGTAGGTCTCGCCGCCGACATCTTCGGTGGTCTTCTGATAGATGTAAGCCTTGCCGTCGGTCTTGATCATACCGCCCTGCATCGTGATCTCCTGGCCGGCATATTCGGCACCCGGGGTGATCACGGTGGCGCGCAGACGGGCATCCTTGTCCTTGAACGGATCGGTCACCTTGTCATACTTGATGAAGCTGGTCGTGACGACATCTTCGTTGGCGTTGACATTGCGGAAGATCGCTTTCTCGTTTCCGTCGGTGCGGGTCTTGATCGGGGCGCTCTTGCCGGTTCCGTCGTCGGTGTAGTCCTCATAGAGGTCGACGAGTTCGGAGGTGACGCTCCAGCGGGCATACTTGTGGAAGCCCGGGTTCTTCTGCGCAGGGCTGAAGTAGATATCCATGCAGTGGCCCTGGCCCCAGAGGACGGTACCGTCGAGATAGGCACGGCTGAAGATGACTTCGTCACCGGCAGCTTCCGGGTGCATGAAAATGTTCTGGTATACTTCGGCAGCCTTGGCCGGATCGGTCTGGGCGCCGCCCATGAGTTTCTTGCCGGACTTGCTGATGATTTCGTCGCAGGCATCGATGCAAGCCTTATAGAAAGCATTGGCATCGGATGAGCTCATGCTGACCAGTCCCTGGCTGACGGCTTCGCCGGCCATGGTGTACTTGCCGCTGTACTTCGCGATGGAAGCGGCATACAGGGCAGCGCGGGCTTTGAGGGCGAGGGCCGCCCACTTGGTGGCGCGATAGTCATTCACCTCGGCAGGAAGGCCTGCTGCAGCCTTGTCGCAGTCGGCCAGGATAAACTCCCAGGTCGCTTTCTCCGTGGAACGGGGGACGAGCAGTTCAGAGCCGTCGCCGCCCGGGATATAGTCATTATCCTGGACCCGGTCGATGATCGGGACGCCGCCGTAACGGCGGGCGAGGGACATATAAATGTATGCGCGGGTGAAATAACCTTCCGCGGCATAGCGAGCAGCCGCTTCTGCGGTAATGACACCGTCTTCCTTGGCTTTCTCGATGGTCTCGAGGTACAGGTTGACCTGGCGGATGTTCGTGTAGTAGGTCGACCAGTGGTTGGTGGTGAAGTTGATACCGAAACCATCGGAACGGCAGGAATACTGCGTGTACATGTCGACCATCTGCATGTCGCCGGCGCCGCCGGCCCAGTCATACTGGTGGTAACCGGCATTCGGACGGTAGCGGAAGTCTTCCATCGGCGTGATGTTGTACATCTTGGCGACAAGCTGCATGATACCACCTTCGGAAGAAGTCAGCACATCTTCGGAGACCTTGGTGAGGGACTCCTGCTCCAGCCAATCCGTGCAGCCGGCAAGACCGAGGATGGCAACGAGCGAAATAATCGGATAAAATATCTTTTTCATTGTTCTTCCTTCATTAGAATGTGATGTTGACACCAATGTTATAAGAACGCATCAGCGGATAGGCCAGACCGGCGCTCCAGTCGCGCTCTTCACGTTCCGGGTCAGCCTGTTTGAGCAGCTTGTTGCAGAAGGTGAGGAGGTTGAATCCGTTGAGGTAGATGCGGGCGTTGCTGATGCCCACCTTGCTGAGAACGGTCTTCGGAACGGTGTAGCCGATTTCAAGGGTCTTCAGACGCAGGTAGGTGGCATCCGGGTTCCAGATGTCGATCATGGTGTTGCCCGTACCGCCGTTACTACCCATATCATAGGTACCGGCGTGGCCGTAGGTCTTCAGGGCCGGATAGAAGCCGCTGACCCACTTGGTGGCCGGGTCGAACGGGTCGTCGGTCACGTTGGCGGTATGCCAGCGGTCCTCGAACTTCTTGAAGGTGGTAGGATAACGGCCGTAGCCCCAGATATCGTTGTTGGAGTACTGGATGTAGTAGCCGGAAGCACCCTGCCAGACCATGCTCAGGTCGAACTGCTTGTAGTTGAGGGTGACGTTGAAACCGTACTGGATCGGCGGGTTGGTACCGCGGGTCCACTTCTGGACGCGGCGGTCGTCGTTGCTGATGCGGCCGTCACCGTTGAGGTCGACGAGGCGGTAGGAACCCGGGAGCATCAGGGAGTTACCGTTGGAACCACCGTAGAGCGGGGCGGTCTCATACTCGCTGATGTCGGTGAACTGGCCGTCATAGTCGAAGAACCAGGTGTAACCGTTGTATCGGTTCTCGGTACGGCTGGTCCAGGTATTGAACTGGGAAGTCGGGTCGTTGTTGGTGACATGCAGGTTCATGCTGCGGGCATAGGTGAAGTTGCCGGACACCGTGTAGCTGAAGTCACGGGAGACCTGGTTGGTGTGGTACAGGGAGAACTCGAAACCGAAGTTCTTGTTGGAGTAGAGGTTCTCCTGCGGGAAGGAAGCGCCGAAGGTGTTCGGAATCACGGCGAGGGAGTTGCCGAGGGTGCCTTCGTTCTTGCGCTGGAAAACTTCGAAGGTACCTCCGAGTTTGCCTCTCCAGAGCTCGAAATCTATACCAAGGTTGGTGATGATGGAGGTGACCCAGGTCAGGTTGTCATTGACGACACCCGGAGCGGTCATACCCGGAGTCAGAGTGGTTCCGTCAAAGGTCATACCGTTGTTGGCGCTGGCGCTGTATGCGCGGACATACTCCCATGCGTTTCCGGTATCCATACCGGACTTACCGTAGGAAGCACGGATCTTGAGGTTGTTCAGGACCGGGACAAGCTCTTTCATCCAAGGCTCTTCGCTGACACGCCAGCCGATGGAAGCGGACGGGAAGAAAGCCCAGCGCTTGGAAGGGGCATAGCGGTAGGAACCATCGTAACGGGCGACGGCCTCGACGAGGTACTTGCCCTTGTAGTCATAGTTCAGACGGCCCAGGTAAGCGGCCAGGCGGGCGAAGCTGCGGGAACCGGAGTTGGAAGCCGTGGAGCTGTTACCCATGTCGATGATGTCGTGGGTGTACAGACCGGCGAACTGACGGCCGCCGGAAAGGTTGTCGTTACGGGTGGCGGAAGCCTCACCGACGAGGGTGACGGCAAAGCTGTGGTCCTGGATCTTCTTGGTGTAGTTTGCCATGAGACGGCCGTAGATCTTCTGGTAGAGACGGAGCGTGTTGGAGTAGCTGTCGCTGCCGAAGACGGAGGACTTGGCATCCGTGTAGTAGTCGTAGAGCTGATAGGACTTCTGCAGGCTGTCGTAGTTGGAGTTGGAACCGTCGTAAGACATCAGGGCGGACAGGGTGAGGCCCTTCAGGAACGGAGCTTTGTAGGTGAGTTCCATGCTGGTCTGGTAGTTCAGGCCGCGGGTACGGCGGTAACCGTCACCGTCAGGATCCACAAGGGCGGCTGCGTTCTTGCCTTCCGGCTGGATGTAGGAATAGTGGCCGGCGATTTCGTTGCCGTTCGCATCGATGGCGAACGGACCGACACCGCGCTCGTTGACGAGGAGGGTCTTGTAGGTCCACATGAAGTCTTCACGCGGCTGACGCTGCTCGGTCCAGCGGCCGTTGATGTTGACGGCGAGCTGCAGGTTCTTGGTCAGGTCGGCGGTGAGGTTCGTGCGGAAATTGTAACGCTTGAAGTACTGGATGCCGCTCTTGAGCAGACCGTTGTCCTCGTTGTAGCCGAGGGAGACGAAGTAGCGGACGGTATCGGAGCCGCCGCGGACGGTCAGGTTGTGGTTCTGCTGGAACGCGTAGTTCTTCATGTAGAGGGACAGCCAATCATGGTCGGTGTAACCCGGCTCGCCGTTGCGATACTTGGCGAGGAATTCGTCGGAATAGGACGGGGTCTTGCCGACATTGCGGTCCATCTCGTTCTTGAGTTCATAGTAGGAAAGGGCGTCGGTCGTGCGCTCGAAACCGGTCGGGTTCTTGAAGCCGAGGGTATTGTTGTAGGAAACGCGCGCGCGCTCGTTCTTACCCTGCTTGGTGGTCACGATGATGACACCGTTGGCCGCGTTCAGGCCGTAGATGGCGGCGGAGGCATCCTTCAGGATGGAAACGCTCTCGATATCTTCGGAAGCCAACTGGGAGAGGTCGTCGGTACCATTGCGGGTAACGCCGTCGATGACCACGAGCGGGGTGCCGTAGCCACGGATGGATATCATGTTGTCGAAGGTACCCGGCTCACCGGTTTTCTGACGGATCAACAGACCCGGCATCTTACCCTGGAGGTTGTTGATGAAGTTCTCGGACTTGGTGGTCTCGATGTCTTCGGAGGTGATGGCGGTGACGGCACCGGTCAGGGATTCCTTGCGCTGAACGCCGTAACCGACGACGACAACGTCTTCAAGCATTTCAGAATCTTCCGACATGACCACGCGCATGTTGGCGGAAGCGGCGACTTCCTGGGTGGTGTAGCCGATCGATGAGAAAACGAGCGTTGCGCCGGCAGGGACGGAAATGGAGAAAGTACCGTCCACGTTTGCGACGACACCATTGCTCTGGTTGCCCTTCTCAAAGACAGAGGCGCCGATGACCGGCTCGCCCTGTGCATCGAGAATCACACCTTTGGCGGTGATCCGGCCCTGCTCTGCCTGGGAGGTCGCCGCCTGGGCACGGAAGGCCTGCGGGAGGGGGCAGATGAGCATGATCACTGCAACAGTAAGAAGCTGTAAATAATGTCTCATTGGATAGATTTTGTTAGACTACTGTGGTAATAAATAGGTTTTTGGCCGGAACCGGCCGGTTTGTTTCGTGTTATTCTTCCTGGAAGGGTTTCTACATAGGCATCTTTTGGATTAAGTCGGTTTATAAATTATGGTGTAAAACGATTTTTCCGAAACAAAATTAAATAATTAAGGTACCCCTCTGAGATTGGGTACTGAAAAAGTACCGGAAAGTACCGGGTAAAAAAATAAAAGCCGCTGACCTTCAGCGGCTTAAAACAGTTTAAAACGTTTAAAAAGTACTTAGAAAGGGAAGTTTTTCACCCGATTTCCCTCACCATTTCGTCGAATTCCTCGCGCGGGATGCGGGCGGCATTGCGGAGTTTGACCTTGTAATTGTAGATGGTCCGGACGGAGTATTTCAGCAGTCCGGCGATGGTGTTGGAGTCCTCGATTCCGAGGCGGACGAGGGCATAGATCCGGAGTTCGGTATTGAGCTTTTCGTCTTTCTTCAGGACGATGCGGGAGGACTCTTCCAGCAGGTCGTTGAACTGGTTGACGAAGTCCGGGAACATGGCGAGGAAGGTCGAGTCGAAGGTGTCGTAGAAGGCGTCGGTCTCTTCTTCAACGGCCGTGGAAGCCAGCATTTCCTTGAGCAGCTGGTCGGATTTCCCGTAGCGTAACTGCTTGATGACGTTGGATTCGATGGATTTGACCTTGTCGATGTTCTCCGAAAGCTGGGAGAGGAACAGGCCGATGTACCGTTCCTTGATGCCGTTGGATTCGGACAGGTCGGCATTGGACCGCTGGATGTCGTCGTTGGCGGTTTTCAGCTGGTTGGCCAGGTCCTCCACTTCGCGTTTGGCCCGGATGGTCCTGCGGTTGGACTGGAACAGCATTATGATGCCCACGACCAGCATCAGGGCCAGCAGGGAAATCACCCAGAAGAACAGGACCAGCCGCCGGTTCGCTTTCTGTGCCTGCGTCTCGTAGGCATCCTGGATCTGGGTCAGGTGCTGGGAGATCTGCCAGGGACGGAGTTTCGCGTTGTAGAAGACCGCGTCTTCCATGGCCGTCCGGACATACCGGAAGCTGCGGTCGATGTCAATGTCCAGCAGGTCCGTGCATACCAGGTTGAGGGAGGCATAGTCCTTGACCGTGTTCTTGAAATCTCCGATGGCCGATTCGATCTCCCACAGAAGCCGTTCCCGGTCCAGCCCGAGCGAGTCGCACAGGACCGACTCGAACCAGGCCGACTTGGCGTATTCGTGGGAATCCTTGTCCAGGGATGCCCGCAATTTGGCATTGGCCTGGCGGGCTTCTTCGAAGTGGCCGTCCAGCGTAAGGCGGCGGTTGTACATTTCTCCCCACATATAAGAACCTCCGGGGAGGACGGACAGCAGTGTATCGACGTACGCCGAGCTGGATCCGATGTTCAGGACGCCCAGCGTTGCGAGGGAGTTCTCGGTGATGTTGTCCGACAGCCGGAACAAGGCGTAATAGTAGTCGGGCAGGAGTTCCGGCAGGCGATAGTCCGGATTCTCGATTTCCCTGAGGAGGTTGTAGGATTCCATGTAGTATCCGGCGGATGCCAGGACTTCCCCCATCTTGATGTCGGCCCAGGCAACGCCTTGGGGATGATTCATCTGTTGGGCCAGGTTGCGGTAATTCGTAATCCAGGCGCGCGTAGAGTCGAAGTTGTAGGGAAGGTATTCCTGGATGATGCTCCGGGCCAGGGCGCTGCGGTCCTGCCACGAGTGGGCGACCCGGTAGGAACTCTTCAGGGATGCGATCTGGGCCTGTTTGCGGACCTCCCGCTGCGGCCGTTCCGCGATGGCCCGGTCCAGTCGCTCCAAGGCGGGGGTGAGCTGGGAATCACGCAGGGGCCTGTCGACATTGCAGGAAACAAGGAGGGTCACAGACAGGACCAGACTGGCAAATGGGAGGGGATGCTTCATATGGTAAGTAAATCAGTCTTGCCAAAGGTAAGCTATTTTTATGAATCTCCCAAACAACCCTGCTGTTCCGACCGGCGGATCACCCGCTTCCTCTACAAAGAAAGGCCATCCTGTCTCTTGTGACAGAATGGCCTGTATCTTAGTGTTTTAGGTCTGCTTAAATCAGCGGCTCGGCGGTCATGGCGGCCGGCTGCGGGATGCCCATCAGCTTGAGGATGGTCGGGGCCACGTTGCACAGGGCGCCGTCCTTGACCTGCTTTACGGCGTCGCCGGCATTGATGACGACGAACTGCACGGTGTTGAGGGAGTGGGCGGTGTTCGGGCTGCCGTCGGCGTTGACCTCGAAGTCGGCGTTGCCGTGGTCCGCGGTCAGCAGGACGACGTAGTCGTGGGCGATGGCCTCTTCGACGACCCGGCCGACGAGCTTGTCGATGCAGGCGACGGTCTGGGTCACGGCGGTGTAGACGCCGGTGTGGCCGACCATGTCACCGTTGGCGAAGTTGAGGATGATCATGTCCTGCTTCTCGCTGCGGATCTGGTCGATCAGTTTCTCGGCGACTTCCGGGGCGCTCATCTGCGGGAGGAGGTCGTAGGTCGGGACCTTCGGGGAGTTGACCAGGATGCGGTCTTCATTCTCGAACACGGTCTCGCGGCCGCCGTTGAAGAAGAAGGTTACATGGGCATATTTCTCGGTCTCGGCGATGCGGAGCTGGTGCTTGCCGGCCTTGGAGACGGTCTCGCCGAGGGTGTCCTGCACTAGTTCCGTGTCGAAGAGGATGTGCACGCCCTGGAAGGAGGCGTCGTACGGAGTGAGGCAGCAGTAATACAGCGGGATGGTATGCATGCCTTCTTCCGGCATGTCGTGCTGGGTCAGCACGCTGGTCAGCTCGCGGGCGCGGACGTTGCGTAAGTTGTAGAAGATGACGGCGTCGCCTTCTTCGATTTTGGCGATCGGGTCGCCGGCGGCGTCGGTCACGACGATCGGCTTGATGAATTCGTCGGTGACATCGGCGTCATACGAGGCCTGGATGCCGGCGGTGGCAGAGGTGAACGCAGCACCCTTGCCTTCGACGAGCAGGTCATAGGCTTCCTTGACGCGGTTCCAGCGCTTGTCGCGGTCCATCGCATAGAAACGTCCGCAGACCGTGGCGACCTTGCCGGTGGTCTCGGCCATCTTCTCCTCGAGTTCCTGGACGAAGCCCAGGCCGCTGCGCGGGTCGGTGTCGCGGCCGTCCATGAAGGCATGGACATAGACCTTCTCGAGGCCTTCCTCCTTCGCGACGCGGAGGAAGTCATAGACATGGTCCAGGGAGCTGTGCACCCCGCCGTGGGAGGTGAGGCCCATCAGGTGGAGCTTCTTGCCGGTGCGCTTGACATAGTCATAAGCGGCACGGATCTCCTTGTTGTCGAGGAGCTTGTGCTCGCGGCATGCGATGTTGATCTTGACGAGGTCCTGGTAGACGACCCGGCCGGCACCGAGGTTCATGTGGCCGACCTCGGAGTTGCCCATCTGTCCGTCCGGCATACCGACGTACTCGCCGCAGGCCTGCAGGTGGCCGTAAGGATACTTGGCGCGCAGGGCGTCGATGTTCGGCGTGCCCTGGGTCCAGATGGCGTTGGAATAGTCGTGGCGGCCTTCACCCCAGCCGTCCAGGATCATGAGAAGTACTTTTCTGTTCATGGTATCTTATTGTAATTATCTGCAGTTGAGCGTCCCGTCCTTCCCTTTGCCCTTCTCGCTTCCGGGCCGGCCGGTTCATCCTGCAAATTTAATCAGATTTCCCGATAATCCGGCCATTACCCGGCGAAAACCGTAAATCGTCCGTTTGAACTCATCCGCCATCCTCCAGCGTTTCATTTCGGAGGGTATTCCCCTGATCACCATAATTAGCGTCACGCAATCACTAAGAAATCTAATCTTTTGGCTATCAAAACTCTAACCCCTTGTCCTGTTGCATTCTGACTACATGACAACGGCTTAAATGTTTGAAAATCATATAATTGCATTTCTTGGGGCATGCTATAAAAGGAGACTTGCGCGACTGATGAAAAGCCCGGGCGGCAGATGGAGTGCTGTGTCCTGAGCGATGTTTGCCCGGAGGGATGGATCTCAGACCGACATATGGAGGAATTTGGCGATCTGTCTGCCGGTGGCTCCCGTCTTTTCCTGCAGCAGGCTGAACAATCGGATTTTTTCATCCGCCGAGGCTACGGTCACTTCCCGGATATTCCGGTATCTTCCGAGTTTGTCGATGACCATCGACATTTTAGCGTAGACCCTGTCCGTACCTGCATCGAATACTTCACGGATGTCATGCTCCGTCCCTGTGTTGGAGTGAATGGCGGCCAGCATTTTGTCAAAGGAACCGTAGAATGCGATACTTGTCTGATAATCAATGAAAAGGTAGAGCGTGACGAGAATATCTGTGAGCTGTGCCGTTTCCCTTTGGTCGAGACCTGCGTAGATTCTCTCCAAAAAATTGTAACGAAGGAAGTCTCCGGAAGCGGCGCGGGATTTCGCTTCCCGGACTGCCTTTTTCATGCGCCAGGATGCTTTACCATAGACGAAGGGTTCGGAGAAAGGGTGCGCTGAAAGGGCGTATGCGAGGAAGTTCCATCGGTACTCTTCCGCATATGAGCAAAGCTCGCGTTCGCCGGCATTGTTGTAGACATAAACAAGGTTTTCCCGCACCTTTTTCTCCTTGATTTTCGGAGCGCTTCCGAATCGGGAATCAAACAGCGGTCCGGTGCGGCCGACGGCCCGGTTGTATTCCCGGACAAAACAGGCGGTTGCATCCCGTATAAAGTCAGCCAATTGTTTTTTACAGATCGGCATTGCCGTCAGATGAAGATGGTCCGGCATCTGGCAGAAGGCCAGCACGGTCAGTCCGTGCCGCCTGGCACAAACTGACAGGATGGAAAAGTGCACAAGATGGTCACGGATGGTGTAAAAGATCAGTTCCCCGTTTAATGTACGCTGATAAATGTGATGTATGGAACCAGAAATCACGGCTCGCTTTCTTCCCTTCATTCCCCATTCTGCTCGATATTTACGGTTCGGGCCGACCGGCCCGACTCCGAAGACAAAGATTATGAATTAAAATGGTAAAAACAAATCTTCGAAGGGCTTCGTCTGACGTTTGCCCGAGAAATGCAATGTTCTTATTATTAACCTTTTAGCCCCTCGTCATGTTGTATATTTACTACAGGACGAGGAGCTAAAGGGTTGTATGATATATGATTACGTTTTCTGCGATTTACCGTTTGTTTCTACCGGATTTCTTCTTGGAAGCCTTGATGGCCTCCTTGACCTTGGCTTTGCGGGCTGCCTTGTTGCCGGGACCCTCGCCCTTCGCGGCTTTGCTGCCGCCGTCGTGACCCCTGCGTCCGGAACCCTTCCGGGAACCGCCGGAGCGGTAGGGATCCATTTCGATGTCGCGGTCGGAATAGCCGGTGCCCTCATCGACGGCCGTATCGCCGGTGCCGAACCCTTCCTCGACGAGTTCATAGTCCAGCAGGCGCTGTTCCAGGCTGGTCATCTTGACCCGGATGCGGACCGGGTCGCCCAGGCGGAAGATCCGGCCGGTACGGCGGCCGCGCAGGCAGTAGGCCTTTTCGTCAAACTCGAAGAAATCGGACTTGATCTCGCGCAGGGAGACCATGCCCTCGATCTGGGTGGGCTCGATTTCCACATACATGCCCCAGTCGGTCACGCCGGACACATGGCCGTCGAACTCCAGGCCGATCTTGTCCTGCATGAATTCGACCAGCTTGTACTTGATGCTGTCGCGCTCGGCATTGGCGGCGATAACCTCCCGCTCGGAGGCGTGGACGCACTGCTCCTGGAAATAGTCCTTGTTCTGGGACGGGGCGTTGTCCAGGTACTGGGCCAGCAGCCGGTGGACCATCAGGTCGGGATACCGGCGGATCGGGGAGGTGAAATGCGTATAGAACTTGAAGGCCAGGCCGTAGTGACCGATGTTGTCGGTGCTGTAGGCGGCTTTTGCCATGGCCCGCAAGGCAATCATTTCCAAGGCCATGAACTCCGGCTTGTCCTTGGCGTCGGAGAGCAGTCCGTTCAACTTGGAAGCAATCTTGTCCCCTTCGCCGAACTGGACCTTGTAGCCGAAGCCGGAGGCGAACTCGGACAGGCCGCCGAGTTTCTCCATGTTCGGTAGGTCGTGCACGCGGTAGACGAAGGTCTTGGCGGTCTTGCGTTCCTTGCCGTCCATCTTGCCGTCGGTGGCGACGTATTCCGCCACGCTGCGGTTGGCCAGGAGCATGAACTCCTCGATCAGCCAGTTGGCCTCCTTGGAGATGTGCTGGTGGACGGCGACGGGCTTGCCGTTTTCGTCACATTCGACCTTCATCTCCGGCCGCTCGAAACTGATGGCACCGGCTGCAAAGCGGCGACGGCGCAGCTGGGCGGCGATTTTCCACAGGTCGAAGATCGCGGCGCCGATCTCTTTCGAAGCACCGCCGTCGCCCTTGCCTTCGATGATGGCCTGGGCTTCCTCATAGTTGAACCGGTGGTCGGAATCAATGACCGTCCGGCCGAACCAGCGGTCCAGGACCTTGCCCTGGGGCGTCAGGGTGAAGACGGCTGAGAAGGTCAGCTTGTCCTCATGCGGCCGCAGGGAGCAGAGCTTGTTGCAGAGCTTCTCCGGGAGCATGGGAACGGTGCGGTCGACCAGGTACACGGAGGTGCCGCGCGCCTGGGCTTCCTTGTCCACGGCGCCGCCGGGACGGACATAGTAAGATACATCGGCGATGTGGACGCCGACTTCCAGGTTCCCGTCTGCCAACTTCTTATAGGACAGGGCGTCGTCGCAGTCCTTGGCATCGGCCGGGTCGATGGTGAAGGTCAGGGTGTCGCGGAAATCGCGGCGGCCCTTGAGGTCCTTCGGGGTGATTTTGTCGGGAATCTCGTCGGCGGCGTTCTCCACGGCC
>JAFUUB010000116.1 GCA_017483985.1 Bacteroidales bacterium
CAGGCCCAGTCGTGGGCGACGATGGTCACTTCCGGAGGAGATTGGACCTTGTCGGCCAACGGGCCGTACGCCTGGATCGTCCCGTCCAAGACACGGGGAAAGATGGGAGACCTCATTTCCTTTGCCGTGCAGGCCAATCAGGCCAGGACTAGCCGTCAGGCCGTGTACCATATCCACTCCGGGTCGCAGAGCCTGGAAATCAGCATTTTGCAAGAGGCGGAGAAAGCAGTTTCGCAACCGGCCACCAAAGGTGCCTATAAACACGTGGTCATCCTCGGGGTCGATGGAGGGGGCGCTTTCTTCCTGAAAGCGTCAACACCCAATATGGACACCATCTTCGACAAGGGCGCGGTCACTTACGCGTGGAAAGCGGTCTATCCCACCATCAGCGCGCAAAACTGGGGCTCCATGCTGCATGGGGTTTTGCCTGAGTTCCATCGGCTTACCAATTCCATCGTTGCCAGCATGCCCTATGATTCCGCCAGCCCGTATCCGTCCATTTTCCGGGTGGTGCGGGAAGCGATGCCCGAAGCCGTGCTGGCTTCCTTCTGCAATTGGGATCCGGTGAACATCGGCATCATCGAAGACGGCCTGGGGGTCCACAAATGGAACGGACCCGACGACCCGGCGGTGGCCGAGGCTGTCGTGTCCTACCTCGAAAGACAGAAGCCCACCCTCCTGTTCGTCCATTTCGACTCCTGCGACGGAGCCGGACATGGCAGCGGATACGGGTCGACGCAGCACCTCTCGGCCATCACGGCCGTGGACGGTCTGATCGGCCGGATCCATCAGACGCTGAAGGAACGTAACATGCTGGATGACACGCTCCTGATGGTCGTGAACGACCACGGCGGAACGCCCGGCGGCACCCACGGAGGCGACACGGAGGCCGAAACGACCGTCTTCTTCGGTGCGGCGGGCAAGACCGTGGACAGGGATACCCCCATTGTCGATGGCGACAACCGGGACATCGCCGCAATCGCGGCCTGCGCCCTGGGCCTGGAATGCCCGGAAACATGGACCTCACGGGTTCCAACCGGCGTTTTCTGGGACGTGACGGGCGGAGAACACAAGGAGCAGGAAATTCCCGTTTCCGAAGACCGGAAACATGAGACGGAAGAGACCCCTGCCCTGAGCGAACTCCAGAAATTGCTGAGTGGACACGATATCCTCGCCTACCTGCCCCTGGACGGCAACGAGGCCGATGCCTTCGGAAAAGTAACGACCGCCTGCTCCGGCAAGTTATACTACTACGATGCCTATTACGGCCAGGGAGTCGCCATGGATGACGGGGACATCACGTTGGAGGGTATTTCCGTCGGAACCGACTCTTTCTCAGCCGCTTTCTGGCTCAAGACCGGCGGCGTTCCGGGAGACCCGAGCCTGCTTTCCAACAAAGACTGGAACGACGGTTACCTGGACGGTTTCGTTTTCTCCCTCCGGGAGGATGACATCAAGTTCAATGCAGGCGGCAAAGGCAGGTCGGTGCGGATGGATGTGACCGCACCGCTGCCGATCGATTACAAGGAAGGCTGGATGCACGTCGCCCTCGTCGTGGACCGGAAAGCGCAGCAGGTGCGCCTTTACGAAGACTTCACCCTGCAAGGGCAAGGGACCATCCCGGAGGCCCTCCGGGACGTTTCCTTCGACGCCCTCCCCCTCCGCATCGGCCAGGACGGCACCGGCACGTACAAACACCGCCTCCCCGCCCAGCTGGACGAATTCATCCTCACAGCCGATGTCCTGACCGAGGCCGATATCGCTGCGCTAAAAGCGTATTACCGGTAGGTTCGATCATTCGGTTTTGGCAGGGGCAGGCCTTCGGTGGTCTGCCCTTGCTATTTCCAGGCTTCGGTTTTCAGCCCCTGTATCCGCTGCATGTGCTTGAGATTGTTCGTAACCAGAGTAAATCCGTAACTAAGTGCAGTACAGCCGATCAAGAGGTCAAAATCCTCAATGGGAGTACCGGCCTCTTCCAACCGTTTCTTCTCCGTGGCTGCTTCCCAGTATCCGTCACTGGCCGGGATGACTGCCAAATGCTCGAAAGTCTTTTCCAGAATCTCCAGATTCTTTTGCCGACAGGCACTGAAGGCCGCACCGCAATACAGTTCGTAAACACTGATGTCGGAGATGGCGCAATGGTCTATTCCAAGTTCCAGGAGCCGCTTTCTTGCAGACTTGTCCTTCCCACGCAGAATGTCGACCAAGACATTGGTATCCAAAAGATAGCGGATCATAGCGGGGCAACTTCCCTGACTGCCTTCATGGATTTGCCGGCATTCAGGATTTCCTCTTCCGATTCGTCACCGACCCACGACCCGAATGCGGCATCCAGAAAGGCCTCCGTGTGTTTCCGGCACTCTTCCCTCTCCTGTTCGGACTCGATGGATTGGGTGGCTTCTTTCAGCGTCCTGTTTACAAACTCATTGGCGCTGATGTTCTGTTGCCTGGCTGCTTCTTTCACCCGGGCCAGTACGATGGGTTCGAGCCTGAATCCCGTTTGAACCCTGTTAGCAGAAGATGTTATCATCATATACATGTTATATGTTTGCAAATATATGATAATATATCCATGTTTGCAAGCCATACGCAAGATATGCCCTCGCCGCTCATTCTGTATAAATAACATGGGCGGGTCGCAATGACCCGCCCACGTCCGTTCATGTATTAACCAATCAATATTATTCAGCGAAAGCACCGATGACGGCCTTTCCGCCACTTACGAACGGCTTTCCGTTGATGTCATTCGGATACTCCTCGGTGATGAGTTTCTTGATGTTGGTGTGGTTCCACTTGTCCTTCTTATTCTCATCATGCAGGCCGAAGTTGTACCAAACGAGATCCTCGGCGAGGGTTCCGTTTCCGAGGGCATCGCCCAGCGGGGCATAGTTGCCGCCGATGAAATCACTGAGGCTCTTGTAGGTGAAGGTGCCCGGAATGCCGTTGACCTCGGGGTTCTTCAGGACGGTGGTCACGTCGAAGCCGGAAGTCTGGATGTAATTGTCCTTCACGGTAGCGCGGTCAGGCCATGAGACGCCGACATCTCCTTCGATGACACTGTTGATGATGGTCTGAACGCCACCGGCGATGATGGCGTTCGCCTCATAACGCTTGTAGCCATCCCAACCCTGACAGTTCTCCCAGTTGGCTACGAGGATGTTGTTTGCGAAAGCAAGGGCGCCATATCCGCGGCAATAGAAAGACTGCCAGACGCTGCCATTGTTTTCCCGCCAGTTGAAAGTATTCACGATGGTGTTGTTCACGGCGAGAAGATCCGTCTTGCTCTGTACCATGACGGAACCGGCGTAGCCGTCCGGTGTATCGGAAATATTGTTGGCCAGGATATTTCCTACCATAATGCCCTGGTTGCGGACATAGGCGCCGTCGGAGTCGCGTCCGTCGGAGAACTCGATGGCGGCGGCATGGCCGTGGACCAGGTTGTTGGCGATGACGTTGGCATAGAAAACATAAGTGCCGCTGAAGGTTTCGGATCCGTCAAGGGTATAGATGGTACCGCGCTTGGCTTCATTGTCATGCACGAAACAGTGGTGCATGTAGAACTTGTTGTCCACCGTCGCGACACCCGCGATGACGGCGGAGCCACCACTGCTCAGGTTCTTGCAGTTACGGATCTCGAAGTAGGAGATTTCGGCATTGCCCTGGAGCGGACCGGTGGAAGCCTGATCGCTGTCGGCAATGATGAAGCCCACATTGGCTCCGCCGCCGTCAATGACGGTCAGGTTGTCCAAACTCTGCTGGGTGAAGTCCTCGTTCCAGCCGCCGGAGACGATCTTGTTCTTGTTGTTCGCCAGGATCTTGACGGGACCGTTGAAGACGGCACCGCCGGCCACACGGATTTCCATGCCTTCCGGAGCGGCGTCAATTTTGGCCTGGATGTCCTCGCCGGCCTTGACGGTGAACGCGGGAATCAGCGGCACATAGTTGGAGGACCAGATCTTGTCGCCACCCGTGGAAGTCACATAGGCCCAGATGTAATAGAGGCCGTCATCGGCAGGCTTCACGGTGATCGAGTTGTCGCCGACATTGAACATGCCGGAACCGGCCACTTCCGTCAGGCCGGAACGGTCCGTCGACTTGCTGATGCCGACGCCCCAGCCACTGTAGTATTCTTTCTCCTTGGTGGAAATGTTCACGTTCACATTGAACTTTTCTCCGTCATAGTCCTTGACGGTGAGACCGAAGGCAGCATCGGAAGTGCCGGTCTTCTGGGTTACGGAGTACTTGGCGCTGCTGTTTGCGAAAGCATAGGTAGCCGTACGCACGCCGCCGGTGAGGTTCAACTTCACCGTGAAGGTGACTTTGTTGTCCGTCTGGGACATGGTAATCCAGTCATAACTGGCCGGAGTAAGCGTACCCACGACCTCGACGGTCTGGGAAGAAGGCTGGTAGTCGAACAGGAGGGATCCGTCTACCGGTTCCGGGGCCTTCTGGCAAGCGACGGCCAGAAGCACAACCCCTGTCAAAAATGTCAGTGCTTTTCTC
>JAFUUB010000015.1 GCA_017483985.1 Bacteroidales bacterium
GGCCTGCTCGAACTTGCCCTTGTGGTCCTTGACGGCGGAGGTGAAGGAGCCTTTCTTGTGTCCGAAGAGCTCGCTTTCAATCAGTTCCGAAGGGATGGCCGCACAGTTGACCTCGATGTAGGGCATGGCGCTGCGCTGGCTCTGCTGGTGCAGGCTGCGGGCGACCAGTTCCTTGCCGGAACCGTTGGGACCGGTAATCAGGACACGGGCGTCGGTCGGGGCGACCTTCTCGATGATGTCGCGGATGTGCTGGATCGGTTCGGACTGCCCGATCATCTGCTGGCCGTAGACCTTCTTCTTGAGGATCTTGTTCTCCTTGGCGAGGTTGGCCTTGTCGGTGGCGTTCTTGATGGTGATGAGGATGCGGTTGAGGGCGAGGGGTTTCTCGATGAAGTCGAAGGCGCCCTTGTGCATGCATTCCACGGCCGTGGCGATGTCGGCATGGCCGGAAATCATGACGACCGGGGTCTCGATGCCTTCTTCGACGAGTTTGACCAGCACTTCGGTCCCTTCCATGCCCGGCATCTTGATGTCGCAGAAAATGACATCGTAGCGTTCTTTCCCGGCCAGTTCCAGGCCCTTGGGACCGTCTTCGGCCACATCGACCGTGTATCCTTCATCCATCAGGATTTCTTTCAGCGAATTGCGGATGGCGCGTTCGTCATCGACTACCAGAATCTTCATACTCTTAACTGTCTGTTTGCAAGGCGGCTGCGTCACCGCCCATTCCTATTCTTACGCAAATATCGGATAAAAATCGCTGACTTTACACAAAAATTCCTAATTTTGCTTCCTAACCAGAGCAGTTCCATGCAAGTTCCTGATATCATCATCGCCATTGACGGCTTTTCCGCTACCGGAAAGAGCACCCTCGCCAAACTGATTGCGGAGACGTTTTCCTTCCTGTACCTGGATTCCGGCGCCCTGTACAGCGGGGTGACCCTCTTTGCCCAGGAGAACGGGTATATCGATCCGGACAATACCATCCACGAAGCGGAGCTGAAGGCTGCGCTGGAGGCGGGCCTCGACCTGCATTTCGGCCTGGACGGCACCTACATCGGTGACCGCCGGATCGAGAAGGAGATCCGGACGATGGAGGTTTCGTCGCAGGTGAGCCCGATCGCCGCCGTGCCGTTCGTCCGCGCGTTCGTGGACGGCAAGCTGCACGAGGCCGGGGCGAAGGGACGCGTGGTGATGGACGGACGGGACATCGGTACGGCCGTCTTCCCGAATGCGGAGGTGAAGATCTTCGTGACGGCCCGCGACGAGGTCCGTGCCCAGCGCCGGTATGACGAACTCAAGGCGAAAGGGGAGAATCCCGACCTGCAGGAGGTGATGAAGAACCTCAGAGAGCGGGATTACATCGACTCCCACCGGGAGACCAACCCGCTGCGGCGGGCGGAGGATGCCTATGTGATGGACAACTCCGAGATGACGCTCCATGAGGAGATCGTCTGGACCCAGGGCCTGCTTCAGGGGCGTTTCCGCATCCTGGAATAGCATGCATCTCCAAGTAGAAATCGACGCCCATTCGGGCTTTTGCGGCGGGGTCATCCGGGCCATCGGCCAGGCGGAGGACTATCTGGCCGCCCATCCCGGGAAGCAGTTGCTTTCCCTGGGATCGATCGTCCACAACGAGGCGGAATTGGAACGCCTGCATGCCAAGGGCTTGCGGACGGTGTCTTCCTTGGACGGGCTTTCCGGCGGGTCGGTGCTGATCCGGGCTCATGGCGAGCCGCCGCGAACCTATGCCCAGGCCGCTTCCCGGGGGATTGAACTGATCGACTGTACGTGCCCGGTGGTGCTGCAGCTCCAGCGCCGGATCCGGGAGGCGTATGCCCGGATGCAGGAAGCGGGCGGACAGGTGGTTATCTTCGGGAAAGTGGGACATGCCGAGGTGCTGGGCCTGGTCGGCCAGGTGGACGGGGATGCGTTGGTGGTGGAGAATATGTCCATGCTATCCGATGCGTTCGAACGGGGACTCGTGCAGGCGTCCGGTCCGGTCGAGGTGTTTTCCCAGACGACGAAGAGCCCTTCGGAATATGCTGCGATCTGTGCGGCGCTGCGTTCTTTCGTGAAGGGGGAGGTTACCGTGCATGACACCATCTGCAAGCAGGTGTCTTCCCGGCATGCCCAGCTGACGGCTTTCGCCCGTTCGCACGATGTGATCGTTTTCGTTTCGGGCCGGGAAAGTTCGAACGGGAAGGTCCTGTACGGCTTGTGCAAGGGGGTGAACGAGCGGTCCTACCGGGTGGGCTCCGCGGCGGAGATGGATCCTTCGTGGCTGCGGGACGGAGACCGGGTCGGGGTCTGCGGGGCGACGAGCACGCCGAAGTGGCTGCTGGAGGCGGTTGCGCAGAAAATTTTGCATCTATAGCGACAAATTACTATTTTTGTGGGCTGAATGATTATAATTTAACTATTTATCCATATGGCAACAACTGCAGATTTCAAGAACGGGCTCTATCTGAATTTCAACGGCAAACCGTGCTCCATCGTATGGTTCCAGCATGTCAAGCCGGGCAAGGGTCCCGCTTTCGTCAAGACCAAGCTCCGCAACCTGGAGAACGGCCGCATCCTTGAGAATACCTTCACCGCCGGTGCCAAGATCGAGACGATCAATGTCGAGCACCGTGGTTATCAGTTCCTTTATGCGGATGAGGAAGGCTTCAACTTCATGAATGAAGACAACTACGAGCAGATCTCCCTCCCGAAGGATCTCGTCGAGAACGCCGACCTGATGAAGGAAGGCCAGCACGTCGAGATGATCTTCGTGACCGAGCCGGAGGAGCGCTGCCTCACCTGCGAGCTCCCGACCTACGTAACCCTCCAGGTTACCTACGCCGAGCCCGCCGTCAAGGGCAACACCGCTTCCACCTCCGCCCTCAAGGAAGTCGAGCTGGAGACCGGTGCCAAGATCATGGTCCCGCTCTTCATCAATACCGACGACGTCATCACCGTCAACACCACTGACCGCAGCTACGGCCAGCGCGTCAACGGTTAAGTCTGTCGGCCTTTCCGAACTTTCTGGAAGCATTTGACCCTCAAGCGGCCACCCATCCCGGGCGGCCGCTTTCCGTTTTCTCGGTTGTCTTTTCCCGTTTCCTCGCCCGTCCCTTCCCGTCTCCTCATCCTGCCGCTTACGGTTTCCACTGCCTGCCGCTACGGTCTGGAGCAGTCACGCAGGCCGCAATCGAAGTGGAGCGCCGGTGTCAAAATAACACCGGACTCGACGAACAGTGATAAACGGGGGTTTGTACATTGGAATGACGTTCTCATCAGGATTTCGTGTACAAACCCTGAAGAAATGCCCCGACACCCCAGTTTTTTGCTGGGTTTGTACATCAAATCGCGCTTCTGAAGCACATTTCATGTTCAAACCCAGGAATGAGCTGCATCTTGCTTCGCGCCTGCGGCAGCTTTGCATCTCGCTCTGCTCGCTGCCGCGCTTCGCTTCGCGCCTGCGGCAGCAAGCCTCCGTGCGGTACGCCCCTTCGGGGCTATCCCTCCCACATCGCTTCGCTCGTGGGCCCCTCCCGCTCACGGAGCCGCGGTCGGCTACGCCGCCCGGAGGCTTGCCGCCATCCGGCGCTTTCGCTCACGAAGTAGCCCGATTTCATTTTTTCGAGAGTAAAACTTGCGCTTTCGTTCGCGAAGTCGCTCGATTTCTTCCGCCTCTTACGAGGTCAAAAAACACGGAAAATCTCCGGTGAGCCCAATTCTGCGAGTAGAAAATGTGCAAAATATTATAAATCAGGCATTTCGGTGCCACGCGTTTTCTCTTCGGCCGGTTCTGTGCCGTTCGTTGTGTTCCCGATAAAGGCGCGATGCAATTCGTAAAGGGGGCTTGGAAAGATTTTGCACAAAGAATTGTTATCTTTGGGTGATGCTAATGCGATGATGCCTATGTCCCATATCTCTTCGATGGCCGGCCTGCTGGTTTCCGCGGTCCTTGCGGCTGCGATCTTTGCCGGCTGCCCGGCGAAGGCCCAGAATCCCATTTCGCCGATGGGGGTGTATATCGCCGACCCGACCGCCCGGGTCGACGCGGACGGGAAACTCTATGTCTACGGTTCCCTCGATACAGAGCCGGGGAGTTATTGCTCAAAGGATTATCATGTCCTCTCAAGCAACGATGCAAAGACCTGGACCCTGTATCCGAACCGTTTCTCCTGGGACGAGACCTTATACGCACCGGACCTGATCCGGAAAGGCGACAAATATTATCTGTACTTCGACACCCCGAACGGCGATGAATTCGTCGCGGAAGGGAAGGCTCCGGCCGGTCCGTTCGGGGATGCCGTGAAAATCGAAGGCCCGAAGCAGATCGATCCGAACATCTTCATCGACGACGACGGACAGGCGTATTATTTCTGGGGCCAGTTCTCCGGGAAAGGCGCCAAGATGAATCCGGACATGAAGACGCTGGACCTGAGCACGATGGTGGATGGTCTCGTGACGGAGAAGGACCACTTTTTCCATGAGGGGAGTTTTGTCTTTAAGCGCGGGAAATACAATTATTATCTGTATGCGGACATCAGCCGGAACCACCGTCCCACGAGCCTGGGCTATGCCATGGCGACCGCCCCGCTCGGCCCCTACGAATACAAGGGCGTGATCATCGACAATGCCGGCTGCGACCCGGAGACCTGGAACAACCACGGGTCGATCGTCGAGTACAAGGGGCAGTGGTACATCTTCTATCACCGCTCCACCCATGCAAGCCGGGCGATGCGCAAAGCCTGCCTGGAGCCCATCACATTCAACGAGGACGGGACGATCGATGAGGTGGAAATGACCTCCCAGGGCGCCGGCGGACCGCTGGACGCCGGTTCCGTTACCGATGCGGCGCGGGCCTGCCTGCTGCAGGGCCATGTCCGGATCGAGGAAAGTCCGAAGGGGACCCGTGAAGTTTTGTCCGGCATCCGGGACGGGGATGCGGCCGCATGGAAGTATCTGGATTTCGGGAGGGGCGTGAAAAGGATCGAGCTCAAGGTAAAACCGGCGACAAGGGGCGTGATCCGGATCCGGACCGGTTCGTCCGACGGCCCGGTTCTCGGATCACTCCGGATCCCTGCGTCCGCGTCTTCCCCGGGACAAAAGGGTGCCATCATCCCAGCGGCGCCGGAATGGGTGACGGTTTCGGCCCGGATCCGGAAAACCAAGGGCGTCCAGGCCCTCTGGCTAACCTTCGAGTCTGACGGTGATACGACAGCGGAGGAAGACCTTTTTCTCCTCGATTCATTCCGCTTCCGGTAAGGTGCCTGGTACCAGTCTCCGGAATCCTTGCCCGGGAAAGATCATGGTACCGGCTTCCGCTGACAAGCAAGGAAGTTCCCGGTGACAGACGAGGAAGTCCCCGGAGACAGACAGGGCATAATTCCGGATACAGAACGGAAACGACAGGAACGGATACAAACAAAAAAGACGGCTTTCCAGAAGGAAGGTCGCCTTTTTTGAACCCTATTATTATCAACTAAACTAACCGACAAAACAAATTGCAAGTCGCGTGCCAAACTTTATGCGCGGGCACAAAAAAACCGACGCATCAGTCGGATTTCGAGATTTTCAGCTGTTGGATCTTGTAGCTCTGGTCCTTGATGCTGACGAAAATCGTTACTTCGAAGACTTCTCCGCCGGCCTTCAGGCGCCCGAGGGCGTATTTCATGTTGCTCCGTCCGGCGGTATGCTCGATGTCGAATTTGCTCGGGGTGTAGGAATCGAAGAAGGAGCGGACGATCTGGCGGGCCTGGTTGCGGCTGGAGTCGTTGGTGTTGGAGAATACGGTAACTTCCAGGTTTTCAGCGAACCAGGCGGACAGTTTGTCCGCATCGCCGAGCCGGATGTATTTGGCAATCGGAATGAAGACATCGTAATTGTCCGTCGGCGCCTGGGCGCGGACCGAAACACCAAGGCAAAAGGCCAAGGCGGATGCAATGACGAGGGGCAGATGCTTCATTACGAACCTTTACTGAGAATATAGCAATCCCCTTTATTGCAAATTCCGAGCCATCTTGGTAAATTTGCGGCAGATGAAGATCACTTTGCTCACCGTCGGCAAGACGGATGTGCGCTGGGTGCGCGAAGGCCTCGACCTCTATGTATCGAGGCTTCGGCATTACGTGCCCTTCGTGCTGAATGAGATTCCCGAACTGAAAAATGTCTCCGCCCTATCGCAGGAGCAGATCAAGGAACGCGAAGGCGACCTGGTGCTGGCGGCCCTCAAGCCGGGCGACGAGGTGTATCTGCTCGACGAGCACGGCCGGCAGTTCCGCTCGGTGGATTTCGCCCGCTTCCTGCAGGACCGCATGAGCCGCAGCGGCCGGGACCTGGTCTTCGTCATCGGCGGGGCCTACGGCTTTGCCAAGAAAGTCTATGACCGGGCCGAGGGAAAGGTCTCCCTTTCCGAAATGACGTTCTCGCACCAGATGGTGAGAACGATTTTTGCAGAACAGCTCTACCGGGCCTTCACCATTATCAAAGGCGAACCCTATCACCATGAATAAGATCCGGGAAAATATGATCCGCCGATACGCCTGGGTCGTGCTGCTGCTCGCCGCCATCGTGCTCGTGGGCGTGTCGCTCTATACGCGGAGGGGGACCGACTACACGGAAACGGCCGCCCGCAAGATTTCCGAGATCATCACCCGGCGGATGGACATCCTGGACAGTTTCACGTCCCGTGCCCTGGAACAGCCGCATGACCAATGGATGGACCTGGACGGGCTGCCGGAGGACATGGTCGTCTACCGGTATGTCGCCGATTCCCTGCAGTCCTGGTGCCACCAGTTTACCGTCGACAACGACGATATCAGCGCGCGGATGATGATCCAACGGTTCCCGGACCTACGGTACAACCTCGTTTCGCCGCTCTCGCAGGTCGATACGCTGGTCAGCCTGCAGAACATCGGCCCGAAATGGTATCTGACCTACAGCCGGACCGGCGATGACGGTTGCCGGGTCATTGCCGGCCTCGAGGTCAAAAATACCATGGACGGGTCTTCGGTCAACGGGGTCAACCCCCGGCTGAAACTCTCCGACCATTTCTCCCTGTATCCCATCAGCTGGAGCGGCGGAGCCGCCGTATCGGTGCGCGGGATACCCCTGCTCAAGGTCATCCAGGAAAATGCCCGTTCCAATCCGCGCCTGCCGGACGCCGCTTCGCTGTGGCTCTCCGTCCTGCTGCTCGTGGGAGCTGCGCTGCTTTTCCTGAATTACCACAAAAGCCTGCGGAACATGGTGCTGGCCGTCGCCGGCCTGACGCTGCTGATGGGCGCCTTCTACTGGCTCGGCCGCAGCCTCGGGACGATTTCCGACCTCTTCTCCCCGACCATCTATGCCGACGGCCCCCTGCTGTACTCCCTGGGTGCCGTACTGATCATCAACCTGAACATCGTCCTGGTCATCTGTTGCATCTATACGGTGCGGTTCCAGCTGCTCCGCCGGATGTTCTCCCGGCCCGGCAGCCGTTCCTCCGCCGTCCTGGTGCTGGGGCTGATGCTCATCGCCCTGCTGGTCTACATCCACCTGTCCTTCCGCAGCGTCCTGCTGAACTCCAATATCACGCTGGAACTTTACAAGATCGGCACCCTGAGCAGCTATACGGCCTGCGTCTATGCCTCCTGGCTGTCGCTGCTGCTGATGATCCCGGTCCTGCTGCAGCTGATGCGTCCGATGCTGCGCCACCGTTTCGGCATCCGTTACAATGTCTTCTCCCGGACTTTCCGGACACTTTTCGCGATCTTCTGTGCCGTCTACATGGTCAGCGTGTCCTCCCTGCTGGGCTTCCGTCGGGAACGCAGCCGCGTCGAGATCTGGGCGAACCGCCTGGCCATTGACCGCGACCTGGCCTTTGAGATCCAGCTCCGCAGCGTCGAGAACGCCATCGCCGACGACCCGCTGATCGCCACCCTGATCTCCGGCGGGCTGGACTACCGGATCATCCTGAACCGCATCTCCGAGAATTACCTCGGCCGGGCCGCGCAGGACTACGACATCTCCCTGTACATGTTCCGGGGCTCGCAGCCCGACGCCTATGTCCTGTCCTACTATAATGAGATCCTCCGGACCGGGGTGCACATCTCCGGCGACTCCCGGTTCCTCTATTCCCAGACGGCCAACGGCCGCCCCCGTTATACGGGCGTGTTCTCCTACTATTCCCAGCAGGCCGGCCTGACGACCCTGCTGCTCGGCATCCAGTCCAAGGCGGAAAAGGAGGGGAGGGGCTATGCCGCGCTGGTGGACAATTCAGCGGGAGGACCCGTCGTGCTCCCGTCCCGGTATTCCTATGCCAAGTATTTGAATGATAAACTGGTATCTTATCGGGGAGACTATGCCTATCCGACGGTCCTGTCTGGACGTCTGCTGGAAGCGGACCGGGCCGGGGAAGAATTCCTCATCCTGGACCGCTACGTCCATTTCCTGTCGCCGGTCTCGGAAGATGAATTCATCGTCATCTCGCGGGTCAACGAAGACTTCACCATGTACATGGTCGCCGGTTTCGTGGTCGCCCTCCTGGCTTTCTTCGTGCTGAGCCTCCTTTCGCTGGGCAACCGGCGCAAGGGCGCCTTCGAGAAGAACTACTACAAGTCCCGGATGAACACGGTCCTGTTCCTGTCCCTGATCGCGACCCTGGTCGTCCTGGCCCTGATCAGTGTGCTGTTCGTGTACCGGCGCAATGAGGCCAACATCATGAACCTCATGACCTCGAAGGTAAGTACCGTCCAGGCCCTCGTCCAGGCGGACGCCCGTTATTTCCAGGCCATCAACGACTTTGATACCCAGGAATCGGTCCGCCGCCTGAGCGATATCAGCGACTACACCAAATCCGACATCACCCTTTATACGACCGCCGGCCGTTTCCACCGGTCCACCAGCCCCGAAGTGTTCGAACGGATGCTGGTCGGCACCCGTACCAACGAAGACGCCTACCGCAGCATCATCTACGAGAACCTCCGCTACTACATCCACAAAGAACGGCTGGGCCGCCGGAGTTTTTATATGCTGTATGCGCCCGTGATCAATGATGACGGCCACCTGCTGGCCATCCTGGGTGCTCCGTATACCGATACCGGGATGGAGTTCCGCGACGAGGCGGTCTTCCACGCCATCTTCGTCATCACGGCCTTCCTGATCCTGCTGATCCTGACCCGCTGGGTCACCACCCGCCAGGTCGACAAGATGTTCCGTCCGCTCATCGACATGGGCAAGAAGATGGTCTCCGCCCGTACCGGCGGCCTGGAATATATCATCTACGACCGCGAAGACGAGATCTCATCGCTGGTGCGTGCCTACAACCTGATGGTCCACGACCTGTCCGAAAGCAGCAAGCAGGCCGCCCAGGTCGAGCGTGACAAGGCCTGGAGCGAGATGGCCCGCCAGGTCGCCCATGAGATCAAGAACCCGCTGACTCCGATCAAGCTGCAGATCCAGCGCATCATCCGTCTGAAGAACCGCGGCGATGCCGACTGGGCCGAGAAATTCGAGCAGATGGCCCCGGTCATCCTCGACAGCATCGACGGCCTGACCGATACCGCCAACGAATTCTCCACCTTCGCCAAGCTCTACAGCGAAGCCCCGGTGGAGATCGACCTGGACCGTCTCGCCGCCGACGAGATCGCCCTCTTCGACGACAAGGAGCACATCACCTTCCAGTACATCGGTCTCCAGGGCGCGAAGGTCATGGGCCCGAAGCCCCAGCTCACCCGCGTCTTCGTCAACCTGCTGACCAACGCCGTCCAGGCCATTGAGAACCAGCAGAAAGAAGATGCCGAAGCCGGCAGTACGCCGAAGCCCGGCCGGATCAACCTCAGCTTGCGCAACTCCGTGCGCGAAGGCTTCTATGACATTGTGTTTGAGGATAATGGCCCCGGCGTGAACGATGACAACCGCGGCCGGCTCTTCACCCCGAACTTCACCACCAAGAGCAGCGGCACGGGCCTGGGCCTGGCCATCTGTAAGAACATCCTCGAGCGCTGCTGCGGCGACATCGCCTACAGCCGCTCCTTCACCCTCGGGGGCGCCTGTTTCACCGTCCGGTTCCCGAAACGGTAAGAATGGTTATTTCTGCCGCATGTAGACCTGGACGGGACATCCGTGCAGGTCGAAATGCTCGCGCAGGCGGTTCTCCAGGAAGCGTTTGTACGGGTCCTTGACGTACTGCGGGAGGTTGCAGAAGAAAGCGAACGACGGGGAGGCGGTTGGGAGCTGGGTGATGAACTTGATTTTCACATACTTGCCCTTCCATGCCGGCGGCGGGTAGTTCTCGATCTCCGGGAGCATGGTCTCGTTGAGGACGGAGGTCGGGATCTTCCGGCTGTAGTTGTCATAGACATGGGCCACCTCGTTGAGCACGTCCATAATCCGCTGCTTCTTCAGGACCGACGTGAAGATGATCGGGACGTCGGTGAAGGGGGCGATGCGCGCCTTCAGGCCTTCGGTATATTCCTTCATCGTGTGGGTGTCCTTTTCGATGGCATCCCACTTGTTGACCACCAGCACGCAGGCCTTCTTGTTCTTCTGGATCAGGTTGAAGATGGCCATGTCCTGCGCTTCCATGCCGTTCTGGGCATCGATCATCAGGATGCAGACGTCGCTGTGCTCGATGGCCCGGATGGCGCGCATGACCGAGTAGAATTCCAGGTCTTCGCTGACCCGGCTCTTGCGGCGCATGCCGGCCGTGTCGACCAGCATGAACTCATGCCCGAACTTGTTGTAGTGGGTCGCGATCGAGTCGCGGGTGGTGCCGGCGACGGGGGTCACGATGTTGCGTTCCTCGCCGAGCAGGGCGTTGGTCAGGGAAGACTTGCCGACGTTCGGTTTGCCTACGATGGCGATGTGCGGCAGGTTGGCATACGGATCTTCGACCGCCTCCTCCTTCGGAAGCAGCTTGACGATTTCGTCCAGCAGGTCGCCGGTGCCGCTGCCGTTGGCCGCGGAAATGCTCCAGACCTCGCCGAGGCCCAGGCTGTAGAACTGGTAGGCATCGTACATCTTCTCCCCGGAGTCCACCTTGTTGACGCACAGCACGACGGGCTTCTTGCTGCGGCGCAGCAGGTCGGCGATCTCGGCGTCATAATCGGTGACCCCGGTCGCGGCCTCCACCATGAAGAGGACCACGTCGGCTTCGTCGATGGCGATGACCACCTGCTTGCGGATCTCCTCCTCGAAGGCGTCGTCCGAGCCGGTGGACCAGCCGCCGGTGTCGACCACCGAGAACTCGGTGCCGCACCACTCGCATTTGCCGTAATGGCGGTCGCGGGTTACGCCCGCGGTCTCATCGACAATGGCCTGGCGCATGCCGACCAGCCGGTTGAAGAGGGTGGACTTGCCCACGTTCGGGCGTCCTACGATGGCTACTAGACTCATTTTTCTTTCTTTTCGAACGGATACAGCCCGCATCCGGCACAAGACTCGCTGTAGGTGCCGGAGCAGGTTGCGTCCGCAGGTTTCTTGCCGGTGCTGAACAGGTCGGCATCGACGTCCTTCATGCAGCGGATGCCCATGCGGCGCATGTTCTCGTTGGAACCGACGTCGCTGTTGGGGAATTCCTTCTTCCGGAAGATGACGTTGAAGCTCATCGCGAAAACGCCGGCTCCGATCAGGATGAGGGCTGCAAGGAAGGCTTTCAGCATACGGCTAATGGATAAATTCGGAACTGATCTCCTCGAAGTTGTAGACCCGGTTGATGATGCGGGCGAAGGTGCTCGCGAGCGAGACGACCTTGATCTTGCTCTTGTCCTTGGACGGGTCGCTGGTGAGGGGAATGGTGTCGGTGACGATGACCTCCTTGATGGCGGAGCCGGCGATGTTCTCGTAGGCCTTGCCGGAGAGGACCGCATGGGTCGCGCAGGCGCGGACGCTGGCGGCGCCCTTCTCCATCAGGACGTCGGCGGCCTTGGTCAGGGTGCCGGCGGTGTCGATCATGTCGTCGACGATGACGATGTTCTTTCCCTCGACTTCGCCGATGGCGGTGATGTTCGCCACCACGTTGGCCCGCTCACGGGACTTGTGGCAGATGATGACCGGGCAGGCGAGTTCCTTGGCATAGGCGTTGGCGCGCTTGGCACCGCCCATGTCCGGGGCGGCGATGGACAGGTTGTCGAGTCCGAGGGACTTGATATAGGGAATGAAGACCTTGCTGGCATAGATATGGTCGACCGGGAAGTCGAAGAATCCCTGGATCTGGTCGGCGTGCAGGTCGCAGGTCATGACGCGGTCCGCGCCGGCGGCACGCAGCAGGTTGGCGACGAGTTTGGCGCCGATCGACACGCGCGGCTTGTCCTTGCGGTCCTGGCGGGCCCAGCCGAAATACGGCATGACGGCGACGACCTTGTCGGCGGAGGCGCGCTTGGCGGCGTCGATGGTCAGCAGCAGTTCCATCAGGTTCTCCGTGGGCGGGAACGTGGACTGGAGGATGAAGACGGTGGCACCCCGGACGGTTTCCGTGAAAGCCGGCTGGAATTCTCCATCGCTGAACATGGTGACTTCCGAAGCACCCAGGTGCATCCGTTCCTCTTCCGGACCGCGGATGTTGTTGAGCTCTTCTACAACCTTGACTGCAAAGTCCTTGGAGGCCCTGCATGCAAACAATTCCATTCTGTGATCGTTGCGCATATCGATAATTAGGGGTTTATGGTCTCTTGCTTGAGGATATTGTCGATGAAATCGAGAATCTCGTCTTTGCCCAGGCCGGATTCGGCGCTGCTGACCAGGCACTCGGGCAGTCCGGCCCAGTCCTGGAGGAGGGTGTTCTTGTAGGCGTCGATCTGCTTCTGGCGGGCGACCGGTCCGAGCTTGTCGCCTTTGGTGAAGATGATGGCGAAGGGGATTTCATTGTCCACCAGCTCGTTCATGAAGTCGAGGTCGACCTTCTGGACATCGTGCCGGACATCGACCAGCACGAAGAGCAGGCGGAGTTCTTCGGAAAAATTCAGGTAATTGCGGATGACCTCCTGCAGCTCCTGGCGCTCCTTGAGGGGCATCTTGGCGTAGCCGTAGCCCGGCAGGTCGACCAGGTACCACTCCCCGTTGATGCGGAAGTGGTTGACGAGTTTGGTCTTTCCGGGGGTGGCGGAGGTCTTGGCGAGCTTGCGGTTGCCCGTCAGCATGTTGATCAGCGAGGATTTGCCGACATTGGACCGCCCGATGAAGGCGAATTCCGGCAGACGCTCGGCCGGCTTCTGGTGGACCCGGGTGCTGCTTCCCGCAAACTTGGCTTCGGAAATCTTCATACTGTCTGCATTTGCGTCCGGAGCGGAAAACCCTTTTCCGGGACGGCGAGGCAAAGATAACAATTTTATTTGAGTTTTTCCCGTTTGCAGGAAGATACAAAGATGAATAATAATTGTTATCTTCGCGGTGTATGAAAGATTATGGTGAGCCGATCGATCTGCTGGCATTGCAGAAGGGGCTGGGAAGGGCCGTCGAAGGGGCCTTTCCGGACCGGGTCTGGGTGCGGGCGGAGATCGCCGGACTGAAGGTCAATGCGGCCGGCCACTGTTACCTGGAGCTGTCCCAGAGCGAGGGCGGCCGGGTCGTGGCGCAGGTCCGTGCGGTGATCTGGCGCTCCCGTTATCCCGTTGTCAGCCAATCTTTCGCAGCCGCGGCCGGGGCCCCGCTTTCCGCGGGCATCCAGGTGCTGGCGCGGGTGCAGGTCTCCTATCATGAAGTCTACGGCATCTCCCTGGTCATCGACGAGGTCGACCCCTCCTTTACCCTGGGAGAGGCGGAGCGACTCCGCAAGGAAACGCTGGCGCGTCTGGAAAAGGAAGACCTCCTCGACCGGCAGAAACGGCTGCATCTGCCCGACCTCCCTCAGCGCCTGGCGGTGATTTCCGCCGAGGGGGCGGCGGGCTACGGGGATTTCCGCCGGCATCTGCTGGAAAATCCTTACGGCTATGCGTATGTCGTGGACCTGATTCCGGCCGTGATGCAGGGCGTCGCGGCTCCGGCCTCCATCCTGGAAGCCATGGGACGGGCCGGCAAAGGCTATGACGCCGTGCTGATCCTGCGCGGCGGCGGGTCCGAACTGGACCTGGCCTGTTTCGACGACTACGACCTGGCGGCCGGCATCGCCCGGTGCCCGGTCCCGGTGCTGACGGCCATCGGCCACGACCGGGACAGCCATGTGGCCGACCGGGTGGCCCATACCGCCGTCAAGACCCCGACGGCCCTGGCGGACCTATTCCTGGACTGCACGGCCGCGGAAGACCAGCGCATCACTGCTTGGGAATCCCGGCTCCAGACCGCGTTCCGCAACCGTTTCGCCCAGCTGGACCTGCGGCTCCAGGCCCTGGAGCACCTGGTCCGGACCGCGGCCCTGGGCCGTCTGCAAACAGCCGGGGCGAAGGTCGACCTGCTGGAAGCCAAGATCGCCGCGACCGACCCGCGGGGCGTCCTGCAGCGGGGGTTCTCCCTTGTGTTGGACGATAAGGGCGTGCGCCTTCGCGAGGTGCATGGCCGCAAAAAAGGCGACCGCATCCGCGTGCTGCTGCCCGACGGGCGGCTGGACTGCCTGGTGGAGGGGGTCAGCGGCCCTCCGGACAATGACAAGACTTTGAAAGCCTGAGATATGGAAGAGAAATTCGATTATACGGCCGCCATGGCCGAATTGGAGGCGATCGCCCGCAAGGTGGAGGATCCCCAGACGAGCCTGGACGATATCGGCGGACTCGTCGGCCGTTCGAAAGAGCTGGTCAAGGGATGCCGCACCTATCTGCGGACCGTCCGCGAAACCATTGAAAACGAGGAGGAAGAGGCATGAAACCGAAAATGATCTACGAGACCGACCCGTACCTGCAGCCTTACAAGGAAGCCATCGATGCCCGCCATGCGCGCATCCTGGCGGCCCGCGACAAGATCGCCGGGAAGGGCCGGCTGGCTGATGCGGTCAACAACCACCTGTATTACGGCCTGCACCATGAGGGCCGGGAATGGGTCCTCCGCGAGTGGGCCCCGAACGCCAACCGGATCTACCTGATCGGGGAGTTCAACAACTGGAAACGCATCGCGACGTATGAGATGAAACCCGTCGGCGGAGGCTCCTGGGAGCTGCGCCTGCCGGAGATGTTCCTGCGTCACGGGGAACTCTACAAGCTCTTCATCGAATGGCCCGGCGGGGGCGGGGAGCGCCTGCCCGCCTATTGCACCCGCGCGGTCCAGGACCCGGATACCAAGGTCTTCTGCGCCCAGGTCTGGGATCCAGTGCCGTATCAGTGGAAACAGAAACGGCCGAAGCCGGTGAAACATCCGCTGATCTACGAGTGCCACATCGGCATGAGCTCCGAGGACGAGAAGGTCGCGACCTTCACGGAGTTCAAGGATACGGTCCTGCCGCACGTCAAGGAACTGGGTTACGACACGATCCAGATCATGGCCCTGCAGGAGCATCCGTATTACGGTTCCTTCGGCTACCAGGTCTCGAATTTCTACGCCCTGAGCTCCCGTTTCGGGACGCCGGAGGAATTCAAGGCCCTGGTCGACGCGGCCCACGGGATGGGCATCGCGGTGGTCATGGACATCGTCCACAGCCACAGCGTCAGCAACGAGGCGGAAGGCCTGAGCCTGTTCGACGGGCGGGAGGACATCTATTTCTACCGGGGCTGGCAGGGCCACCATCCGGCCTGGGATTCCCGCTGCTTCGACTACGGCAAGGATGAGACGCGGTATTTCCTGCTGAGCAACTGCAAGTTCTGGATGGAGGAGTACCATCTGGACGGGTTCCGCTTTGACGGCGTGACGAGCATGCTGTACTGGGACCACGGCCTGGGCAAGGACTTCGTGGGCTATGACAATTACTTCAACAAGGGGGTCGACGAGACGGCCGTGGAATACCTGGCGCTGGCCTGCATCCTGACCCGGGAGATCTTCCCGGGCGCAATCCTGATCGCGGAGGACGTCAGCGGCATGGCCGGCCTGGCGGCGCCGCTGGAGTGCGGCGGCGTGGGCTTCGGCTTCCGGATGGCCATGGGCATCGCGGACCATTGGATCAAATGGATCAAGGAGCGGACCGACGAGCAGTGGAGCCCGGGCGAGATCTGGTACGAACTGACCAACAAACGCGCGGACGAGAAGACCATCAGCTACGCCGAGTGCCATGACCAGGCGCTGGTGGGGGACAAGACACTGATCTTCCGGCTGATGGACAAGGAGATGTACTTCTCCATGAAC
>JAFUUB010000117.1 GCA_017483985.1 Bacteroidales bacterium
GATGGGCTCCATGATGGCCGACCTGAAGGGCTTCCAGGGCGCGATCAACGCCGCCCAGCGTGCCCACGGCCGTCCTGAGATGAGCCTCGACACCCTGATGGTCAAGCTCTTCGAAGAGGTTGAATACGTATGGCCTCGACTCGGTTATCCGCCGCTCGTCACCCCGTTCAGCCAGTACGTCAAGAACACGGCGCTGATGAACCAGTTCAACATGCTGAACGACAAGCCGCGCTGGACCACCATCGACAAGGACACCTGGGGTAGGATCCTCGGCCACATGGGCAAGCTTCCGGGCGAACTGGCTCCGGAAATCGTGGCCCTGGCCAAGGAAAAAGGGCTGGAGTTCACCACCGGCAACCCGCAGGACAACTATCCGGACGAGCTGCCGAAGTTCCAGGAGATGATGAAGCAGGAAGGCTGGGACGAGGGACAGGACCAGGAAGAACTCTTCGAGTTCGCCATGCATGAGCGCCAGTACCGCGATTACAAGAGCGGCGTGGCCAAGCAGCGTTTCAACGCCGAACTGGAAGACCTCAAGAAGAAGGCCGGCGCCCCGATCGTCGTCAAACGTCCGGTCGTCGAGATGCCGAAATTCTCCATCGAGGAATACCTCGCCAAGTATCCGAAGGCCACGCCGGTCCAGGCTCCGGCCAAAGGCCAGCTCATGTGGCAGCTGGATGTGGACGATGACTCCGCGGCTCCGGTCGTCGGAACGGCCGCCAAGGCCGGCAAGCCCGTCGGTTATGTCCAGACCCACTATGGCATGGAGGAACTGACCGCCGCCGTCGACGGACATCTTGTCGCCGTCCTCGGCAAACAGGGCGAGACCGTCGCCAAGGGCGAGATCGTCGCCTTCATCCAGTAAGTTGCGACCCCGCAATCCATACGATCCGGCAGTTTTTTCCTGCCGGATCGTTTTTTTGTATCCGCCTGCCGCCGAAACGGTTCCGAGGCATCCGTCCGGACCGATCCACAAACGTTTGGATTTCCATGCAAACGGCTAATTTTGAATTATTTACAAGAATCCATACTTTTGTCCCGAAGGCCGCAAACCGGCCTGGGAAAAAGATGAAAATGAAAGAATGGAGCCGGACGGAACGGCCGCGGGAACGCTTGTTGGAAAAAGGGCCGGCCAGCCTGAGCCTGGCCGAATTGCTGGCCATCCTGATGCGCACCGGTACCGGGAAACAGAATGTCGTGGAAGTCGCGCAGGAACTGCTGCACGCAGGGGAAGGTTCCCTGGCAGCCCTGTCCGCCATGGATCCCGCGGCCATGCAGAAAATCAGCGGCATCGGCCAGGGAAAGGCCGTCACCATTGCCGCAGCCTTTGAACTGGGCCGGCGGCTGATGGAAGAGCGGTCCCGTTTTGACGGGATCTCCATCACGCATGCCGCCATGCTCTACCAGCGGATGATCCCCCGCCTCAAAGGGCTCGACCACGAAGAGTGCTGGGCAGTCTACCTCAACCGGGCCAATTTCGTGACCGGCCAGGAACGGCTTTCGTCCGGAAGCAACGTCACCACCTCATTCCCCCGGGACACCCTGCTCCGGCACGCCCTAGACAAGCCCTGCACCTCGGTCGCCCTGGTCCACAACCATCCCTCGGGCAGTCCGCGGCCCAGCAAGGCCGACATCCTGGAGACGGCCCGGGTCCGGGAGGCGCTGTCCAGCCTGGGGATCAGCCTGCTGGACCATATCATCGTGTGTGATGACAAGTTCTACAGTTTCGCAGACGAACGGGTCTACCTTGGATAATCGGGATTTTCTTCCTACATTTGTTTTCCGGTAACCTGATTCCATCCGAAATCTATGAAAGTCATCAACCTCGGCGAGACCAACACGGTCCTCAACACCTACATCGCGCAGATGCGCGACAAATCGGTCCAGAAAGACAAGATGCGTTTCCGCGCCAACCTGGAACGCGTAGGCTACATCTTTGCCTACGAGATCAGCAAAACGCTGTCATACAGCACGAAAGAGGTTGTTACGCCCCTGGGGATCGCCAGTATTCCCACCTATGACAATCCCCTGGTGGTCGCTACGATCCTGCGAGCGGGCCTGCCGCTGCACCGGGGTATCCTGAACATGTTCGACACGGCGGAGAATGCCTTCATCGCCGCCTACCGGAAATACGACCGGGGAGATGACTTCCACATCCAGATCGAATACGCCTCCGCCCCGAAGCTGGACGGGAAGATCCTGATCCTGGCGGATGCGATGCTGGCTACCGGAGCCTCCATCGAAATCACGTACAACAAGTTATGCGAGGACGGAATCCCGGCGCACACGCATCTGGTGTGCCCGATTTCCAGCGTCTATGCCGTCGAGTACCTGCAAAAGCACCTGATGACCGATGACATCACCCTTTGGACGGCCGGCATGGATGAGGAACTGACCAGCCAAAGCTACATCGTCCCGGGTCTGGGAGACGCGGGCGACCTCGCATTCGGCGACAAGCTTTAAGCCAACTGACAGATCAGCGTGGCCGAGGTGCAGGACAGCACCCGGACATCCAGATAGTCCCCGGCGCGGTGTTCCGTGTCCGGGAATACGCACATCTTGCCGGCGGAGTTCCGGCCGCAGAGTTCGGCCGCATTGCGTTTGGACGGGCCCTCCACCAGGATCCGGAAAACCTTTCCGACATCGCGGCGGTTGCTCTCCAGGCTGAGTTCGTTCTGGAGGGCGATGATCTCATTGAGGCGGCGGGTCTTGACCTCGGGCGGGACATCGTCCGGATAATTGCGGGCGGCCAGGGTCCCGGGCCGTTCGGAATACTGGAACATGAACGCGGCATCGTAACCGACCTCGCGCATGATGGACAGGGTATCCTGGTGATCCTGCTCCGTCTCCCCGCAGAATCCCGCGATGATGTCCGTGGAGATGGCGCAGTCCGGCATGACGCTGCGGATCTTTGCGACCCGGCCGAGATACCACTCCCGGGAATAGCGGCGGCGCATCTTGACCAGCATGGCATCGCTGCCGCTCTGGACCGGCAGATGGATGCTCCGGCAGATGTTCCCATGCCGGCCCATGGTCTCGATCAGCTTGTCACTGATGTCCTTGGGATGGGACGTGGAATAGCGGACCCGCAGGCTGGGGCTGATCAGGGCCACCTGCTCCAGCAGGTCGGCGAAATCGACCACGGTATCATCGGCGTCTTTCCAGTAATAGGAATCCACGTTCTGGCCGAGCAGGGTCACTTCCTTGTAACCGGCCTCGAAGACCTCGCGGGCTTCCCGGATGATGGTCTTGGGATCGCGGGAGCGTTCGGCGCCGCGGGTATAGGGAACGACGCAGTAGGAACAGACGTTGTTGCAGCCGCGCATGATCGAGATGAAGGCGGAGACGCCGTTTTTGTCGATCCGCACGGGACGGATGTCCCCGTACGTCTCCTCATGGGAAAGGAGGACATTGATCTGCGGATGGTCCGGAGCCACGTCGCGAAGGAGCTGCGGCAGGCTGCGGTAGGCATCCGGCCCGGCGACCAGGTCGACCTTCCGGCTGTCCAGCAGGGCGTCCTTGAGGCGTTCGGCCATGCAGCCGACAATGCCCACGACCACACCCGGACGGGCTTTTTTCTGCTGCCGGAATACCTCGATCCGACCCCAGATCCGCTGTTCGGCATTGTCCCGTACGGAGCAGGTGTTGGCGAGGATCACATCCGCCTGGTCCATGTCTTCCGTCCGGTCATATCCCTCGTCCGCCAGGATGGAGAAGATCACTTCCGTATCATTCACATTCATCTGGCAGCCATAGGTTTCGATGTACAATTTCTTTCTTCCCATGTCTTTGGCACGGCCCTTGATTCCAAACCGCGGGGCAAAGGTAGCATTTTTCAAGGAATATCCGTATCTTTGCCTTTCAGGAAACATTCTGCATGAACCGAATCAAGACCATCCTGCCCCTGCTTGCTGCCGTCCTGACCCTGTGCCTGGCCGGCTGCAACCGCATCGAGCAGATCAAGAATATCCAGATGACCTCCTGGGCGCTGGAATCCGTCACACCCGTGGGCCTGCGCGGCCTCAAGGCGGAACTGGCCGTCGGCATCGAGAATCCGGCCATGCAGTTTACCCTGGAGGATATCGAGGGCGTACTCTATTACAAAGGGACCGAACTGGTGGTCTACTCAGCCGACCCGGTGACGGTCCGGCCCAAGAGCACGGCCGTCTATCCGCTGCACTGCGCCGCGCACCTGGGCGGGGAATTCTCGCTGCTGGGCGCACTGGCGTTGCTGCACGATTATGACCTGGCCGACTTCACGACGGACATCCATGCGAAGGTCCGTCTCAAAAGCGGAGTCGCCAAGGGATTTACTTTTAAAGACATACCGATTAAGGAACTCGTAGAATAACATGAAAAAGGCCCTCCTTCCCATCATAGCCCTGCTGCTGGCGGGCATCGCCTCGGCCCAGAATCCGGTCCGGCAGACCAAGGATTCCCTGGTCTATCGTCCGGTCGCCACGGTGGACTCCACCCTGGCCGGCAAATCCATCTTCAACCTGATGCCATCCAAGGCAAAAGGAGCCAAGGCCGATGTCAAGATCAACCAGTCCCAGGCCATCATTGACGGGATGCGCAAGCACATTGCGGCCAACCCGTCCCGGACGATGTCCGGCTACCGGGTCCGCATCTATTTCGACAACAGCCAGAATGCCCGCGGCGCATCGGAAGCGGCCCTGAACCGTTTCGTCGCCCTGCACCACGGCATACCGGCCTACCGGAGCTACCAGAATCCTTTCTTCAAGGTCACGGTCGGAGATTTCCGCACCAAATCGGAAGCCATGGAACTGCTCCAGAGGATCAAGAACGAGTTCCCGACGGCCTTCGTCCTCAAGGAAACGATCAATTATCCCCCCGCAGACCGCCAGCATACCTATGTCGTCGACACCGTCCGCGTTGCCGCCCCGACCCGCTAGCCTATGATCGAGCAGAAACTCACCATCAAGCAGCAGCAGAAACTCTCCCCGCTGCAGATCCAGACCATCAAGCTCATCGAACTGCCGGTCCAGGAACTGGAGCAGCGTATCCGCAAGGAGCTGGAAGAGAATCCGGTGCTGGATGATACGCCCCAGGAGAGCAAAGACGATGACAGCCCGCGGGACGTATCCCTCTCCGAAATCAACGAAGACGATCCGACGCCTTCGTACAAATACAAGGTCAACAACTACGGAAAAGACGAGCGCCCGCAATACAACACCTTCTCGGTCAAGCAGAGTTTCACCCAGAGCCTGATGGAACAGATGGGGTTCCGCAACCTCTCCAAGCATCAGCAGATGGTGGCGACCTTCCTGATCGGCAGCCTGGATGACGACGGCTACCTGCGCCGCGACATCGAAAGCCTGGTCGACGACATGGCCTTCCGCGCCAATATCGAGACCGATGAGAAGGAAGTGCTGGACATGCTCCGGATCATCCAGGAGTTCGAGCCGGCCGGCGTGGGGGCACGCGACCTGCGGGAGTGCCTGCTGATCCAGCTCAGGGGCATGAAGCAGACCGAGGACGTGCAGGATGCGACCGCCATCCTGACCGACTATTTCCAGGAGTTCTCCAACCGCCATTTCCAGAAGGTCATGAACCGCCTCGGACTGAACGAGCAGCAGATGAAGGCCGCCATGGCCCGCATCGTGAAGCTCAATCCGTCTCCGGGCGGCCAGGTGGACGATTCCTACAATGACCAGGCCCAGCAGATCGTCCCGGATTTCGTCCTGGATTACGAAGACGGCCAGCTGCGGCTTTCCATGCCGCGTTTCTCCATCCCGGAGATCCGCGTCAACCGCAAGTATGCCGACCTGCTGATGGAGGCCGCCAATTCCTCCGAACGGGAGAAAAAGGAAGCCGCCACCTTCGTCAAGCAGAAGATGGATTCGGCCAAGTGGTTCGTGGAAGCCCTGAAACAGCGACACAATACCCTGCAGAACACCATGCAGGCCATCATCGACTACCAGCACGACTATTTCATCGACGGGGATGAGGCGAACCTGCGGCCCATGGTCCTCAAGGACATCGCCGAAAAGACCGGGTTCGACATCTCGACCATTTCCCGCGTGGTGAATTCCAAATACATCGAGACCCATTTCGGCATTTTCCCGCTGAAGTATTTCTTCTCCGAAGGCCTGGAGAACCAGGAAGGCGAGGAAGTATCGACCCGCGAACTGAAGAAGGTCCTCCAGGAATGCGTGGACGGCGAAGACAAGCACAAGCCGCTGACCGACGACCAGCTCGTCGCCGAAATGGAGAAACGGGGCTACAAGGTGGCCCGCCGGACCATCGCCAAATACCGCGACCAGCTCGGCATCGCCAAAGCCCGGCTCCGCAAAGAACTGTAATCCGACCTACATAACGAACTCATCCCCAACCTCATGACAAAAGAAATCCATCTTGCCGGCGGCTGTTTCTGGGGCGCCCAGCGCTATCTGCAGCTCATCCCCGGCGTGACGTTCACCGAGACCGGCTTCGCCAACGGCAACACCCAGGATCCGACCTACGAGCAGGTCTATACCGACACCACCGGCTATGCCGAGACCGTCCGGGTGCAATATGACCCGGCCGTCGTTTCCCTGAAATTCCTGCTGGAGATGTATTTCAAGGCCATCGACCCGCTCAGCCTCAACAAGCAGGGCCATGACGAGGGGACCCGCTACCGCACCGGGATCTACTGGTCCGACCCGGCCGACGAGCCGGTTGTACGGGAGGTCGCGGCTGCCGTCAGCGCCGAACTCGGCACTCCCCTTGCGGTCGAACTGGAGCCCCTGCGCAATTTCTATCCTGCCGACGAGTACCACCAGGACTACCTGGTCAAGCACCCTTCCGGCTACTGCCACCTGCCCGTGGAGCTGTTTGAGTTTGCCCGGAGTGCCCGCGAATCGTGATTCGTAATTAATTGGTTAATAAATAATTCCACAAAACGCCTTCGCAATTTTTTGCGAGGGCGTTTTGTTTATTATACAAATTATCAACCCTTTACGAAACACGGTCAAGAAGGACAAAACGGCCGAGGACCTACCTGAAAACCTACCTAAAGGCCCACCTGAAAAATAAGGTAGGAAAGGTCAATGGGAGCCTGTTAGTAACTTTGTGGAAAAAATTGGAAGATAGTGGAACAAAGTGGAAAAAATTTCCTAACTTTGTGCCCAGCGTGAAAGAAAGAAGTTAATTAATCTGAAGAGGACATGGTCATCTCGACATTCATCGGCGACTGCACCGCAAAGATAGACGACAAAGGGAGAGTGGTTTTCCCTTCGTCGCTCAAGGCGCAGGTACCCGCTGAATGCGGGATGCAATTTGTCCTCCACAAGGACATCTTCAGGAAATGCCTGGAAATGTACACTTTCGAAGAGTGGCAGGCCCAGGCGGAATCCATCAAGAGCAAACTGGATCTTATCTTCAATCCCGATCACGCTGACTTCTGGAGCAAGTACATGGAAGACAGCGCCGTCGTGGTCCCCGACCCGAAGCTTGGCCGTCTGTCCATCCCGCGCAACCTCCAGGAGGGTGCAGGTTTAACCAAGGAGGTAGTGTTCGCCGGCAAGGGTTACAAGATCGAGATCTGGGACAAGGAAACCTACGAGGCTTCCCGGATGTCCACGGAAAGGTATCGCGCCCTGGCCAAGGAACTGTCTCAGCAGAGATAGGAGCAAGGGCCAATGTCAGAATACCATATCCCGGTGCTGCTCGAAGAGAGCATTTCTGCACTGATAAGCAATCCCTCAGGACTTTACATTGATGCCACATTCGGAGGCGGTGGACACACCGCCGAAATTCTTTCACGCTTACATGGCAATGGTCGCGTCCTCGCCTTCGATCGTGACATCGACGCGCTGGAGAACCGCCCGGACGATCCGCGGCTGATCCTGGTGCATAACAACTTCCGGTTCATCCACAATTACGTCCGCTACCATGCGCATGCGGACGGGACGCCGGAACAGGCGGACGGCATCCTGGCCGACCTGGGTGTCTCCTCCCATCAGTTCGATACCGCCGAGCGCGGCTTTTCCTTCCGGTATGACGCCCCGCTGGACATGCGGATGAACACGCAGTCCGGCCTGACGGCCGCCGAACTGGTCAACACCTACGCGCCCGAAGACCTCGAACGGATCCTCCGCCTGTATGGCGAAGTGGACAACCCCCGCAAGATGGCCCGGCTCATCGTAACGGCCCGCCAGCTGCAGCGGATCGACACCACGGCGCAGCTGGACGAGGTCCTCGCCCCCTGCCTCCCGAAGTATGCGGAGCACAAGGTCCTGGCGAAAGTGTACCAGGCCCTGCGCATCGAAGTCAACCAGGAGATGAAATCCCTGGAACTGTTCCTGGAAGGGGCCGCGAAGAGCCTCCGGGAAGGCGGCCGGCTGGTCGTCATCACCTACCACTCCCTGGAAGACCGGATGGTCAAGAATTTCATCAAGACCGGCAGCGTGGAAGGTGAACTGCAGAAAGACATGTACGGCCGGGTCGACGCCCCGCTGAAGGCCGTCAACCGCAAACCGATCGTCCCCCGGGAAGAGGAGATCGCCTTCAACACCCGCGCCCGGAGCGCGAAGCTGCGCGTCGCCGAACGCGTCAGCCCGGAAAACAGATAGGACATGAGAAAGGTCATCGAAATACTCAAGAACAGCGTCTGGGCGATCCTGCACGGGGAATTCCTGCTGCGGCTCCGCATCGACAAGTTCTTTCCGCACATCCTCTGGACGTTCCTGCTCTTCTGGGGCATGATCCTGTCCGGGATGATGGTGCAGAAGACCCTCGTCCAGGTGGAGAAGAACAAGGCCGTCCTCTCGGAAATGAAGATCTACCATGCCCAGAAAACCGTGCAGATCGCCCGGCTGGGCAGGCTCAGCACCGTGGAAAAGCTGTTGGAAGAAAACGGGTCCGACGTCACCCTGCCGGAGAAACCGGCCGACGTGATCCGCAAATAATAAGGAAACGGAAATGGAAGAGACGAAAACCAAGAAGAAAAGCGACCGGGTGGTACGTTCCCTGTACCTCCTGTACCTGGGGTATATCCTCGGGGCGGTCCTGGTGGTCGTCCGCATCATCCAGCTCCAGCTGACCTACCAGCCGGACGAGCGGATCGCCGACCTCTTCCATCCGCGCAGCATCAAGCAGCAGCTCGACCCGGAGCGGGGGTCCATCCTGGCCCACGACGGCCGGCTGATTGCCATGTCCACGCCCATGTACCAGGTCTACATGGACTGCGCCGTCCTCAAACGCGAGTACCGCGACATGAAGGACAAGGCCAAAGGGCAGCGCCTCGAGGCCGAATGGCGCAAGAAGGCCGACACCCTGGCCATCGGCCTGCATGACATCTACGGCGACAGGACCGCTGCGGAGTACCGCAAGCTCATCCTGGACGGCCGTGAAGCCAATCGCCGCTATGTCCGGATCGGTCACCAGATCGACCACGGTACGCTCCAGAAGGTCAAGGCGCTCTGCCTCTTCCGGGAAGGCCAGAACACGGGCGGCATGATGACCGAAAAGATCGACACACGCCAGTATCCGTACGAAAGCCTGGCCCGCCGCACCGTGGGCTATGTCAAGGACAACAGCCGCACCGGCGCCGAAGGCATCACCAATGTCGGCATCGAAGGACGCTTCGACTATGTCCTCCACGGCAAAGAAGGGTTCAAGTGGATGAAGCATACCGACGGACGCGAACTGATCCAGAACTACGACAGCGCCTATGTCGCCCCGGTGGACGGCTTTGACGTCCGCACGACCCTGGACATCGACATCCAGGACATCGCCGACCGCTCCCTGCGGGCCCGGATCGAGGAATTCGACCCGTCCGGCAAGGCGGTGGAAGGAGGCTGCGTCATCGTCATGGACGTAGCGACCGGTGCCATCCGCGCCATGGTCAACCTGCTGCGCGACCCGCAGACCGGCCGGCTCGGCGAGACCATCAACTTCGCCGTGGAACGCGCCGGAGAGCCGGGTTCCGTCTTCAAGGCCTCCACCCTGATGAGCCTGCTGGAAGACGGGAAGGTCCGCCTGAGCACCAACGTACCGACCAACCACGGTATCTTCCGGGTCGGCCGCACCTCTTTCCCGCAGGACTCCTACATCACCACCCACGAGGCGCAGACGCACCTGGATTCCATCACGGTGCTGCGCGGCTTCGAGATCTCGTCGAACTATGTGTTCCGCCGCCTGGCCATCGAAAACTACGGTTCCCGGCCGCAGACCATGCTCGACAAGCTCTACAGCTATAAACTGGGAGAGGCCTGGGACTTCGACCTGGACCGCTTCCCCGCCCCGACCCTGCCGCGTCCCGACAGCCGCGGGAACGTGAGCCTGTCCGACCTCGGATCCGTAGCCATCGGCTATTCCGTGACCGAGACGCCGCTGCACGTTGCCGCCTTCTACAACGCCATCGCCAACCGGGGCCGGATGATGAAACCCTACCTGGTCGAGAGCATCGAGAGTCACGGAGCCGTCAAGGAAAAACGGGGTCCCAGCGTGCTGGGCGGCCTGATCTGCTCCCGTGAAACGGCCGATTCCCTCGCCTTCGCCCTACGCCATGTGGTCATGAACGGTACCGCGCGGGCCGCCGTCGGCGGCGCCAAGATGCCCGTGGCCGGCAAGACCGGCACCGCCCGTATCGTCCTGGAGCCGGAGGAGCGCATGGGCAGCCGGAATCCGTATGAAGATGCCCTGGGCCACCGCAAATACCAGGCGACCTTCGTCGGGTTCTACCCGGCGGACGCCCCGAAATACACCACCATCGTCGTAGCCTACACCCGGGTCGGCGGCGGACTGCTCTACGGCAGCGGCATCCCGGCGAAGACCTTCCGGGACATCGTCGACCACATCTACGCCATTGACATGGACTATGGTGAAGTCCTTGACAACAAGGCCCCGATGCCGTCCATGTCCCTGCCGGAGCGCGAAGCCCCGGCCGAGGGCATCGTTCCCGACGTGAAGGGCCTCGGCGTCATGGATGCCGTTTATGAGATTGAGAACCGCGGCTGGAAATGCGTCTGGCATGGCACGGGCCATGTCCGCAGCCAGAGCCCGGCAGCCGGCGTGAAACTCGCCAAAGGAAACACTGTAACCCTGGAACTGAAATGATCCTGAAAGACATCATAGAAAATGCGGGTGTCGTCTCCGTCAAGGGACGGACCGACATCCCCGTCACCACCCTCTGCAGCGACTCGCGTAAAGTGGGGAAAGGCGCCCTCTTCGTGGCCGTGAAAGGCCACGCCAGCGACGGACACGCCTACATCGCCCAGGCCGTGCAGGCCGGTGCGGCAGCCATCGCCTACGAAGATGAGGCCGCCGTCCAGGCCCTGGGAGACCGGGCCGCCGGAGTCACCCTGGTCCGGGTGGAAGCCTCCCGTCGGGCCGTCGCCCTGATGGCGGACAACTTCTACGGCCATCCGTCCCGCAAACTAACCCTGGTCGGCATCACCGGAACCAACGGGAAGACCACGACCGTCACCCTGCTCTACAACCTGTTCATGGGGCTGGGTTACAACTGCGGCTTGCTGTCGACCATCGCCAACTTCGTGGGTACCAAGCGCCTGGAAACCGCCAATACCACGGCCGACCCGATTACCATCAACGCCCTGATGGCCGAGATGGTGGAAAACGGCTGCGGCTACTGCTTCATGGAGGTCAGTTCCATCGGTGTCGAACAGGACCGGGTCACCGGGCTGCAGTTCAAGGTCGGCATCTTCTCCAACCTGACCCACGACCACCTCGACTACCACGGTACTTTCGCCGAATACCTGCGTTGCAAGAAGCTGTTCTTCGACACCCTCCCCGCCGATGCCTACGCCGTCGTCAACATCGACGACCGCCACGGCCGCGTCATGGTCCAGAATACCCGCGCCCAGGTCGTCACCTATTCCTGCCGGAGCCTGGCGGACCACACCTGCCGGATCATGGAAGAGAGCTTCGACGGCATGCAGCTGCGCATCGACGGCCGGGAAACCTGGACCCGCCTGATCGGGCAGCACAACGCCTATAACATCCTGGCCATCTACACCGCCGCCATCCTGGTCGGCGCAAGCCAGGACGAAGCCCTGATCGCGATCAGCCGGCTCGAATCCGCCTGCGGCCGTCTCGAGACCCTGCGCGGTCCCAAGGACCTGAGCGTGGTCATCGACTACGCCCACACGCCGGACGCCATGGAGAATGTCCTGAAGACCCTGCGCGACATCGCCCCGGACAAGGAACTGATCTGCCTGTTCGGCTGCGGCGGTGACCGGGACAAGACCAAACGGCCGGAGATGGCCAAGGTCGCCGAGGAATATTCCGACCGGATCTTCGTCACCTCCGACAACAGCCGGACGGAAAAGACGGAAGACATCATGGAGGACATCAAGGCCGGATTCGGCCCCCGCGGGCTGGCCAAATCCTTCTTCATCGCCGACCGCCGCGAAGCCATCCGCACCGCCATCCTGCTGGCCCCGCAAGGCGCAACCATCCTGCTGGCCGGGAAGGGTCACGAAACCTACCAGATCATCGGCACCGAGCACCGTCATTTTGACGAGCGTGAGGTCGTCGCAGACGTGTTCAAAACTCTAAACAACTAAGCCACTATGATTTATCATCTTTTTCAGGCACTCAGCGAATACGACATACCCGGACAGGGACTGATGAACTACCTGTCCTTCCGCGCCATGATGGCGACGGTTACCGCCATGCTTCTCGCGCTGCTGGCGGGCAAGCGGATCATCCGCTGGCTCCAGCGCAAGCAGATCGGCGAGACGGTCCGCGAACTCGGACTGGCCGACCAGGTCCAGAAGAAAGGGACACCCACCATGGGCGGGATCATCATCATCGCCTCCCTGCTCTGCGGCGTACTGCTGTGGTGCGACCTGACCAACATATATGTCCAGCTGCTGCTCCTCAGCACCCTGTGGTGCGGCGCCCTGGGCTTCACCGACGACTATATCAAGGTTTTCAAGCACGACAAGAACGGCCTGAGCGAGCACGCCAAGCTCATCGGGCAGGTCGCCCTGGGTTTCATCGTCGGCCTGACGGTCTGGATGAGCGACGACATCGTCGTCCGGGAAAAGGTCGCATCCGAGGTGACCTACGAGACGGAACTTTCCGCCGATTCCCAGCCTGTCATCACGACCGGTTCCTTCAAGGAGGAAGACGTGGTCAAGAGTACCAAGACGACCATCCCCTTCGTCAAGCGCCATGAGTTTGACTACAAGTGGCTGAGTCCCTTCAACGGGGCGATGGGCTGGTATGCCAAATGGGGCATCTACGTGCTGATGATCGTCCTGGTCATCACGGCCTGCTCCAACGGTACCAACCTGACCGACGGCCTGGACGGCCTGGCCGCAGGCACCTCGGCGATCGTCGGCGTGGTCATCGGCATCCTGGCCTGGCTCGGCGGCAACTTGATCAATTCTAACTATTTAAATATAATGTACATCCCAGGATCCGGAGAAGTTGCGATCTTCATGTCGGCCTTTGTCGGCGCGCTGGTCGGCTTCCTCTGGTACAATTCCTTCCCCGCCCAGGTCTTCATGGGCGACACGGGCAGCCTGACGATCGGCGGCGTGATCGGCGTCGCCGCCGTACTGATCCGGAAGGAACTGTTGCTCCCGCTGCTGTGCGGCATCTTCTTCGTGGAGAGCCTGTCCGTGCTGCTGCAGCGTTCCTGGTTCAAGATCACGAAGAAACGCACCGGGGAAGGCGCCCGCATCTGGAGCATGACCCCGCTGCACCACCATTATCAGGACAAGCAGGAACCCGAGGGACGCATCCTGTTCCACAAACCGGTTCCCCCGCACCACGAGGTCAAGATCGTGAACCGTTTCTGGATCGTGGGAATCATCCTGGCAGTAGCAACTTTGGCACTTTTGAAGGTTAGATAGCATTATGGCAAGAATCGTAGTTCTGGGCGGCGCCGAAAGCGGAGTGGGCGCAGCCGTTCTGGCAAAGGTAAAAGGCTTCGACGTTTTCCTCTCGGACAAGGGGAAGATCGCCGACAAATACATCGAGATGCTCGACAAGTGGGAGATCCCCTACGAGCAGGGCCGCCATACCGAGGAACTGATCCTCAACGCCGACGAGGTCATCAAGAGCCCCGGAATCCCGGCGACGGTCCCGATGGTCCGCAAGATCGAACAGGCGGGCATCGGCATCATCTCCGAGATCGAGTTCGCCGGCCGCTATGACCGCGCGAAGAAAATCTGCGTGACCGGATCCAACGGCAAGACGACCACCACCTCCCTGATCTATTACCTGTTCCAGCAGGCCGGGCTGAACGTCGGCCTGGGCGGGAACATCGGCATGAGCTACGCCTACCAGGTCGCCACCGAGCACCACGATTACTATGTACTGGAAATCAGCAGTTTCCAGCTGGACAACTGCTACGCGTTCCGCCCGGACATCGCCGTGATCACCAACATCACCCCGGACCATCTCGACCGGTATGACTACAAGATGGAGAACTATGTCCGGAGCAAGTTCCGCATCATCCGCAACCTCCGCGCCGAGGACTGCTTCATCTTCGACTCCGATGACGAGATCACGGTCGGGCATCTCGACAAGATCCTGACCCAGGCCAAGCTGCTCCCGTTCACGCAGCAGACCGAGGTCGAACAGGGTGCCTTCGTCAAGGACGACAAGATCGTGGTCCGCTACGAGAAGGATGAATGCGACCTGTACCTCGAAGAACTCGCCCTCGGCGGCAAGCACAACATCTACAACTCGATGGCCGCCGCCCTGGCCGCCAAGGCCGCCGGCATCGACAACAAGTTCATCCGGGAAGGCCTCGAGACCTTCGCCCCGATCGAGCACCGGCTGGAGCCGGTCCTGAGCGTCGGCGGCGTACTCTATATCAACGACTCCAAGGCGACCAACGTCGATGCGGCCTGGTACGCCCTGGAATGCCAGAAACGCCCGGTCGTCTGGATCGTCGGCGGCGGAGACAAGGGAAATGACTACAGCGTGCTCCTCGACCTGGTCCGCGAGAAGGTCAAGGCCATCGTCTGCATGGGACTGGACAACCACAAGTTCCACGAGAGCTTCGAGCCGATCGTCGGCGCGGACAAGATGGTCGACACGAAATCGGCGGAAGAGGCCGTCCGGGCAGCCAGCAAGTTCGCCAGCGACGGGGACGTCGTGCTGCTGAGCCCGTGCTGCACCAGCTTCGACCTCTTCTCCTGCTACGAGGAACGCGGCGACAAGTTCAAGGAGGCGGTCCGTAACCTGTAAACTGACATGGCCAAGAAGAAAGGATTCATACAAGGTCTCATCGACGGGATCCAGGGAGACAAGATCATCTGGATGATCGTGCTCATGCTCATCATGATCTCGATCCTGGCCATCTCGTCCTCGACCCCGCTGCTGGCCCTGCAGACGGGCAGCACCCGCTCGGCGATCATCAACGAGCAGATCCTGGTCGCCGTGATGGGGTTGGGTATCATCCTTTTCTGCTATTTCTGCCTCAAACGCATCGGCTTCCTGCGGGCCATCTCCCAGTTCGGATTCCTGATCTCGCTGGGCATGCTCCTGTGTCTAGCCATCCACATCAATACGCCCGTCCTGCGGGCCGTCAACATCAACGGAGCCACCCGCGCCCTGAGCATCATGGGCTTCCAGCTGCACGTCTTCGAGTTCGTCAAGGTCTTCATGGTCATGTACCTGGCCTGGGCTTGCCAGGCCTACCAGGAGAAAGACGGCTTCGCCATCGCCACCGCCCTGTCCGCACAGCCGCACTTCGCCTTCCTCAAGAGCAAGAGCTGGCAGCTGTTTTTCTACGTGTTCCTGCCGATCATCCTGGTCAGTGTCCTGATCCTCATGGGCAGCGTCTCCAGTACGCTGTTCATCGGCCTGATCATGGTCGCCACCATCTTCGTGGGCGGGGTGAAGCTCAAGGAATTCCTCATCTACGGTGTGCTCGGCCTGCTGCTGATCGGCGGTTGCGTCGGCCTGTCTTTCGCCACCGGCGGAAAGGTATTTCCCCGTATCCATACCGCCGTCTCGCGTATCGCCATGGCCTCGGAAGATCCGGAGGAGCAGTTGCTCAAGCTCCAGCGCGGCACCGTCGAGTTCCAGGAGGCGCTCGACAAGGTCAAGCAGCCCATCAGCGCCAAGGTCGCCGTCAGCGAAGGAGGCCTGATCGGAAAGGGACCGGGACGCAGCACCCAGCGGTACGTCGTACCGGTCATGTTCGAAGACTACATGTTCAGTTTCATCATCGAAGAATACGGCATCCTCGGCGCCTTGCTGGTCATCATCCTGTACGGCAGCCTGCTGGCCAGGGGATCGATCCTGGCCAAGAACTGCAAGAGCCAGTTCGCCAAGGTCGCCATCGCCGGCCTGGTCATCATGATCTCCGGCCAGGCGCTCATGCACATGGTGATCAACGTGGACCTCGGCCCGCTGACCGGCCAGACCCTGCCGATGATCAGCCACGGCAACTCCTCCTTCCTGGCTTTCAGCCTGGCTTTCGGACTGATCCTGAGCATCAGCAAGATGGTCAAGAAAAAAATGGACAAAGAAACGGCCCAGGCCGCCCCGATCCTGTCGGATGAGGTCCGCGACCGGCTGGACGAACTGGAACAACTCGACAATATCGCCTGATATATGGAATACAAGAAACTACGGATCATCATCAGCGGCGGAGGCACCGGAGGCCATATCTTCCCGGCCATCTCCATCGCGAACAAGCTCCGGGAGCTCAACCCCGAGAGCGAGATCCTCTTCGTGGGAGCGGAAGGGAAAATGGAAATGGAAAAGGTCCCTGCGGCCGGCTACAAGATCGTCGGCCTGCCCATCGTGGGCCTGCAGCGGCAACTCAACCTGAAGAACCTGGTCAATGACATCCAGGTTCCTTTCAAGGTCCTTTCCTCCGTCCGCAAGGCCGGCAAGGTCATCGACGAGTTCCAGCCGGACATCGCCATCGGCGTGGGCGGCTATGCCAGCGCGCCCCTGCTCTGGGCGGCCCAGCGCCGCGGCATCCCCTGCCTGATCCAGGAGCAGAACGGCTTCGCCGGGCTGACCAACAAGATCCTCGGCAAGAAGGCCGGCTGCATCTGCGTGGCCTACGAAGGCATGGAGCGTTTCTTCCCGGCCGACCGGATCGTCATGAGCGGCAACCCGATCCGCAGTGACATCGTCCCGGCCGATACGGCCCTGGTCATGCAGGGCATCGATTTCTACGGGCTCGACGCCACCAAGGACCACATCTTCATCGTCGGCGGCAGCCTCGGCAGCGGGACCCTCAACAAGGCGATGAAAAAATGGATCTCCGACGGCTGCCCGGGAGGCGAAGGCGTAGAGATCCTCTGGCAGTGCGGGAAATACTACAAGGCGGGGATCGACGCCTTCATGGCGGAGCAGAAAGCCGCCGGCAAGGACCTTTCCGCCATCCGCTATACCGACTTCATCGGCCGGATGGACCTGGCCTACGCCGTGGCCGACGTGGTCATCTCCCGTTCCGGCGCCAGCACGGTTTCCGAACTGTGCGCCGCACACAAGGCGGCCATCTTCGTCCCGTCCCCGAACGTAGCCGAAGACCACCAGACCCACAACGCGATGGCCCTGGTCCGCAAGGATGCCGCGCTGCTCGTCAAGGATGCGGAGGCCCCCGAAAAACTCCTGCCGGCCGCCCTGGCGCTGGTGCACGACGAGCAGAAGATCCTCTCCCTGGAGCACAACATCGCGGCGCTGGCCCTGCGCGACGCCGCCCAGACCATCGCCGACGAGGCCTACAAACTGGTACGCTAGACACATGAAATACAAAAAGATCTATTTTATCGGCATCGGCGGTATCGGCATGAGCGCCATCGCCCGTTACTGGAAGCGCAAAGGACTGGCTGTCAGTGGCTATGACAAGACGTCCTCGCCCCTGACGGAGCAGTTGCGTTCCGAAGGCATCGCCGTCCACTACACCGATGACACCGACTACATCCCCAAGGATGTAGAAGGGACGCTGGTGGTATGGACGCCCGCCATACCGGAAGACCTGGGAGAACTGGTCTATGTCCGGGAGCATGGCTACAAACTCCTGAAGCGGTCCCGGGTCCTGGGCGAAATCGCCCGCGATCAGCGCTGCCTGGCCGTCGCCGGCACCCACGGGAAAACCACGACCAGCACCCTGGCCGCCCACATCCTGACGGAATGCGGCGAAGGATGCTCCGCCTTCCTCGGCGGCATTTCCAAGAACTACGGGACCAACCTGCTGGTCTCCGACAACCCCGTGGTCGTGGCGGAAGCCGACGAATTCGACCGCTCCTTCCTGCAACTGTTCCCGGAGATTGCGGTGATCACGGCCATGGATGCCGACCACCTGGACATCTATCATGACATCGAAACCTACCGGCAGGCCTTCCGCGACTTCGCGGCGCAGGTCAGCGGACAGCTCATCCTGAAACGCGGCCTGCCGATCACGGAAAAGGACACCAAGGCCCGGATCCTGACCTACGCATACGACGATCCGCAGGCGGACTTCCACGCCCGGAATCCCCGCCCCGACGAGACCGGCCATTTCCATTTCGACCTCGTCTGGCCGGGCGGCGTCATCGAGGACGTCCGCGCCGGCACCCCGGGACGCGTCAACGCGGAGAACAGCGTGGCCGCCGCGGCCATCTGCCTGAGCTACGGCATCGATTCGCAGCAGGTCAAGGCCGCCATCGGGTCCTTCCAGGGCGTGCAGCGCCGGCTCGACGTACACCTGAATACGCCGCACCTGTCCTATATCGACGACTACGCCCACCATCCCAAGGAACTGTCCGCCGCCATCCGCTCGATGCGGGACATCTTCCCCGGACGCAAGCTCACCGCCATCTTCCAGCCGCACCTGTATACCCGGACCCGGGACTTCGCGGCGGATTTCGCCGAGGCGCTCAGCGGCGTGGACAAACTGATCCTGCTGGACATCTACCCGGCCCGCGAAGAACCGATCCCCGGTGTCACTTCGGAGATCATCTTCGACCGGGTGACCGCGCCGGAAAAGGGCCTGCTCCGGAAAGAGCAGCTGATGGAGTACCTGGAGAAAGAGCCGCTGGACGTGCTGGTCACCTTCGGCGCGGGCAACGTGGACCGTTTCATCGGTCCGATTACCGAAATGCTGAAAAAGAGAGTGTAACATGAAGACGGTCTGGAGAGTTTCGATTGCCCTGGTGGTCACCGCGCTGGTGGTCGCCCTCATGGTGCTGCTATCCGGCATCACGCGGGAACGCCGCCACCTGGTCACCTGCAAGAGCGTCGACATCCGGATCCTGGACAGCGCCCGGCTGAGCTTCATCGGCGTGGACGACGTCAAGAAATGCCTGGATGAAAGCTACGGCGTCTGGAACGGCCAGCGGCTGGACAGCGTCAACCTGCGGAAGATCGAAACGGTCCTGCGGGACCGCAGCGCCATCCTCACCAGCGAAGCCTGGACCACCGGCGACGGCGTCCTGCACATCGCCGTGACCCAGCGCGAACCGATCGTACGGTTCCAGGGTCCGGACGGCGGCTTCTACAGCGATGAGAACGGCTTCCTGTTCCCGCTCCAGGCCGGGTACACCTCGCGCGTACCGATCATCGACGGGGCGGTGCCGGTCCATACCGGCCCGGGCTACAAGGGTCCGGCCAAGACCGCGGAGGAACGGAAGTGGATCGAAGGCATCATCGGGCTGGTCCGCTTTATCGAGCGGAACAAGGCCTGGGGGGATGCCATCGTCCAGATTACCGTGGATGAAAAAGGCGACATCGTCATGGTCCCCCGGACCGGGAAGGAGAAGTTCATCTTCGGTTCGCCGCACGAGTGGCAGGACAAATTCGCCCGCATGGAACGGTATTACCGTTACATCGCACCGTCCAAGGAGGAAGGCTGGTATTCGACCGTCAACGTCAAGTACCCCGGACAGATCATTTGCAGACAATAAAACATACATAGATCATGGAAGACAGATACATTGCAGCGGTGGACATGGGTACCTGGAAGATCGCCTTGACCGTGGCGAAGATCACCGGGGAGGACGTGGACATCGTCTATTACAAGGAACGGCCGTCCGACGGGATCCGCAACAGCGCGGTCTTCAACCCCGGCAAGGCGGAAGGGCCCATCCGCGAAGCCATCAAGGATGCGGAAGAAGAGCTGAAGATCAAGATCATGCAGGTCGTGGTCGGTCTGCCGCGCTGCGACGTACGGCAGGAGATCGCCCAGGCCCGCGTGGAACGGACGAACCCCGATGAGAGCATCACCCGCGAGGAAGTCGAGAACCTCAAGGCCCTCGCGCAGGACGAGTATCCGCTCGGCGACCCGGACAAGGACATCCTGTACGGCGCCGTGGCCCAGTCCTTCTCCGACGACGAGAATTTCCAGCTGATCGAGAATGACATCATCGGCGTCATCAGCCAGTCCTTCGAAGGCAACTTCAAGCTGTTCATCGGCAAGAAAGGCGCCGTCCGGACCATTGACAAGATCTTCAATGACCTGGGCATCGCCATCGCCCGCAAGTATTTCACCCCGAGCGCACAGGCGAAAGCCGTCCTGACCGAGGACGAGATGATCGGCGGCGTGGGCCTGATCGACCTGGGCGCCGGCGCTACGTCCGTGACCATCTACCAGGGCAACATCCTGCGGTACTATGCATCCGTCCCGTACGGCGGGAATGTCATCACCTCGGACATCCGCACCGAGTGCAGCATCTCCCCCCGCCTGGCGGAGAACATCAAGTACGCCTTCGGCGCCTGCATGCCGGAGAAGCTCCTGACCCTGGGCGAGAAGACCATCCAGATCGAGGGCAACGAGACGGAAGGCTTCCGCCAGATCCCGGTCAAATACCTGTCCGAGATCATCACCGCCCGCGTCAAGGAGATCCTGGATGCAATCCTGTATGAGATCCAGGCCAGCGGCATGGCCGACAGCCTGCGGGCCGGCCTGGTCATCACCGGCGGCGGGGCGAAACTGGCCAACATCGTCAGCTATATCAAGGAAGTGTCCGGCTACAACGTCCGTACGGGCAAACCCCGCCGGAAATTCTCCGCAGAGGGCATCCCGGGCATCTTCGAGCCGTCCGCCACGACATCGGTCGGCATGATCCTCTCCGCCAAGGAAGACGGCCTGCTGGGCTGCATCGACCCGGTGGAGCGTCCGGCAGCCTTCGTGACCGCCTTCCCGAGTTACTGGCCGGCCGATCCGGTGCCGGAGGAGACCGCGGAAGAACGTCCCGAACCCCAGCCGGAAACGGAATCCGAGCCGGAGGCCGTAACGCCGGAAATCCCGGAAGATGCGGAAGAAGGAGTCGGTGCGGAACTCTTCAGCAGCCAGGAAGTGCCCGAAACGGAGCCCGGTAAGAAGAAGGTCAAAGAGCCGAAGGCTCCGAAGAAACCGGGCAAGCTCAGCATCACCTGGAAGAAACTGCTGGGTTTCGTGGATGAGATGACCAACGACATGGACAACGAAGAAGTGTAAGATTATGGCTGACTATATCGATATCGACAACATCGTCACCCCTACGGATTGGATTCCGGACGTTTCCCCGATCAAAGTCATCGGTGTCGGTGGCGGCGGCTGCAATGCCGTGACATACATGTACAACCAGAAGGTCCAGGGTTGCAACTTCATCGTCTGCAACACCGACCGTCAGGCCCTGGAGAAGAGCAATGTCCCGATCAAGATCCAGCTCGGCGAAGGCCTGGGTGCCGGTACGAATCCAACCGAAGGCCGGAACGCGGCCATCGAGTCCCAGGATGTCATTGCGGAGAAACTCCTGACCCCGGAGACGAAGATGGTCTTCATCACCGCGGGCATGGGCGGCGGCACCGGTACCGGCGCTTCTCCGGTCATCGCCAAGATGGCCAAGGACCGCGGCATCCTGACCGTGGCAGTGGTTACCATCCCCTTCAAGAACGAAGGCGACGAGGCCATTTCCAAGGCCATCGACGGCATCCACGAGCTGCAGCCGAACGTGGACTCCCTGCTGATCATCAACAACGAGAAACTCTACGAATACTACGGCAACCTGCTGGTCCACGAGGCGTTCCCGCACGCGGACGAGGTCCTGGCGACGGCCGTGCGCGGCATCACCGAGATCATCAGCCGCACGGGCTATATCAACGTGGACTTCAAGGATGTCCGCAACATGATGAGCGGCAGCGGCATGGCCCTGATGGGCTGCGGCACGGGCACCGGCAACGAGCGGCTCGAGCAGGCGGTCAAGGGCGCGCTGGAGTCCCCGCTGCTCAACGATTTCGACCTCAAGACGGCCAAGAGCCTGTTGGTCAACGTGACCTGCGGCCGCAACGACAAGGGCCTCAAGATGGACGACATCAAGACCATCAGCGAGCTGATTTCCAAGCACACCGGCGGTTCCCGCACCTTCAAGCAGGGTCTCGTCTATGACGACAATCCGGAGGTGGGCGACAAGATCCAGATTACGGTCATCGCCGTGGGCTTCAAGATGAACCTCGTGGGCATCACCGGAGCCGACCTGGGCAAACTGATCATGATTGACAAGGATTTCGTCTATCAGCCGGATGCGGAACTCAAGGGAGAGATGGACCTGCCGGATGTGGACATCACCATCAACAAGGTGGGTTACTCCACGACGGAAAATGTCCGCAAGTTCCACTTCGAGGAGAAACCGGAACTGCTGACCGGTGTCAAGAGCGAACTGGAAAGCGTCGCGGCCATCCGCCGTTCCCTCCACCACCAGGCGAAATAAGATCGTTCAGCAGGGACCGGAAGAACCAGGGCTCAGTCCATTCTCGCATCCAGCGTCCTCCGCTCAGCGGAGAACTTGTCTGCTGCGGCTGAGTATCGCCCTCGGTTCTTCCGGTCCCCTGCTGTATCTAGTCCTCGATGCCGGCGCGGCAGACAAGGGCTGCGTCGGGATCCGGCAGGCAGTCCA
>JAFUUB010000118.1 GCA_017483985.1 Bacteroidales bacterium
AAGAAAATATTCTTTCAGCCCGACAGCGATTTTTTATAACAAACTCACTCATAATGTCAAACAACATCAAACTCAGACGCGGGCTGGATCTTCCGATCGCAGGAGCTGCAGCCCAGAAGGTCGAGAAAGGGAATGCTGCTGACATTATCGCTCTGAAACCTACTGACTTCAAGGGCTTTGCTCCAAGGCTCCTCGTCAGGGAGGGCGATAAGGTTTTGGCAGGATCTCCGGTCATGGCCGACAAACAGTCTGCTGACATCCTCCTTACCGCTCCGGTCAGCGGAACGGTCGCCGAGATTGTCAGAGGCGAGAAAAGGAAGTTGCTTGAGGTCCGCATCAAGGCGGACGAGACGTGCGAATACCTCGACTTCGGCGCCCACAACGCCGTGAAGATGAGTGCTGCCGAGATCAAGGACCTGCTCTGCAAGAGCGGTCTTTGGGCCGGGCTCATCCAGAGGCCTTACGGCATTCTCGCCAATCCGGCTGCAGAACCCAAGGCAATCTTTGTTTCCGCATTTTCCACCGCACCGCTGGCGGCCGACACCGAGTTCACGCTCCGCGACGAACTCCAGAACATCCAGGCCGGCGTCGATGCCCTCGGCAAACTGACCAAGGGCGGCGTGCATTTCTCCATCAATGCGGAGACTTCTTCCAGTTCCCCGTTCCACAAGGTCGAGCATGTCATCATGCATGAGATCAGCGGCAAGCATCCCGCCGGCAATGTCGGCATCCAGATTGCCAACATCGCCCCGATCCAGAAGGGCGAGACGGTCTGGACCGTTTCCCTGCTGCTGCTGTCCGCAATCGGCCGCCTGATGAACACCGGCAAGGTGGACCTCCGCCGCAAGGTGGCCGTCACCGGCCCCGTGGCCAAGGATCCCTGCTATGTCGAAGCGCTCCCGGGCACTCCGATGAAGGCCTTCGCCGCCCACTATGACAATGCCGCCGGCGACATCCGCTTCATCAGCGGCGACGTCCTCAGCGGCGAATGTGTCGGCGAGAACGGCTCCCTGGGCTTCTTCGACGACCAGGTCACCCTCCTGCACGAAGGTACGGAGCGCGAGCTCCTCGGATGGGCCAAGCCTTTCCGTTTCAACCAGTTCAGCGCGACGCGCACCTACTTCTCCTGGCTCTGCCCGAAGAAGAAATACAACATGGACACCAACGTCCACGGCGGTCCGCGCGCCTTCGTCGTTTCCGACCTGTACAACAGGGTCCTTCCGATCGACAATTTCTTCCCGGTGTACCTGATCAAGGCCTGCCTGGCCGGGGACATCGACAACATGGAGAAATTCGGCATCTATGAGGTGCTGCCGGAAGACCTCGCCCTCTGCGAATTCATCGACCCGTCCAAGAATGACATCCAGGCCATCCTCCAAAGCGGTATTGACCTGATGATCAAGGAAATGGCATAAACAGACAATCGTTATGGAAGAAAATAAAGTACAACCCGGCCTCTTCGAGAAAGGCGGCAAATTGGGATTCCTTCACTCGACTGTCGATGCCTTCGACACCTTTCTCCGTGTTCCGGGCACCGTCACCCGCAAGGGTGCCCATGTCCGTGACTCCGTCGACCTGAAGCGAGTCATGATCCTCGTCGTGATCGCCCTCGTGCCCGCCGCCCTGTTCGGCATGTGGAACGTCGGCTATCAGCATAACCTGGCCACCGGCGCCGACGCCGGCTTCTGGGCCACCTTCTTCTACGGCTTCCTGAAAGTCCTCCCGCTCTTCATCGTCTCCTACCTCGTGGGTCTGGCCATCGAATTTGCCGGCGCCCAGATCAAAGGCGAGGAAGTCAACGAGGGATATCTCGTATCCGGTTTCCTCATCCCGCTCATCGTCCCGGTGGACACCCCGCTCTGGACCCTCGCCATCGCCGTCGCATTCGCGGTCATCTTCGGCAAGGAAGTCTTCGGCGGTACCGGCATGAACTTCCTCAACCCGGCCCTGCTCACCCGTGCCTTCCTCTTCTTCTCCTACCCGTCCAAGATGTCCGGTTCCGAAACCTGGATCTCCCTCGGCAAGGACCAGATGATCGACGGTGCGACCGGCGCCACCCCGCTCTCCTTCATCGGTGACGGTGTCGACGCCCTGACGAATGCCGGCGTCCAGTATGGCACCAGCTTCATGGACCTCTTCCTCGGCACCATCCCGGGTTCCGTGGGTGAGACCTCCGTCGTCGCCATCCTCATCGGCGCCGTCATCCTCCTGTGGACCGGCGTAGCCAGCTGGAAGATCATGTGTTCCTCCGTCATCGGAGCCCTGCTCGTGGGCTGGCTCGGCAACATCGCCGGCGCCACCGACATCCCGGCTTACTACCACCTCGTCCTCGGCGGCTTCGCCTTCGGTACCGTCTTCATGGCGACCGACCCGGTGACCTCCGCCCAGACCGAGTGCGGCAAATGGATCTACGGCTTCCTGATCGGCGCGCTCTGCGTGACGGTCCGCCTGTGGAATCCGGGCTATCCGGAAGGCATGATGCTCGCCATCTTGCTGATGAACACCTTCGCTCCGCTGATTGACTGGTGCGTCACCACGTCCGCCGTGAACCGCCGCGCTAAGAAAGCAAAGATCGCATAAACAGATTGAGGTATGAATACGAATAACAATCTTTATACAGTAGTATATTCGGCCATCATCGTGGTGGTGGTCGCCGCGATCCTTGCCTGGGCCGCCATGGCCCTCAAGCCGAAACAGGATGCCAACATCAAGGCCGAGACCATCAGCCAGATGCTCGATGCCGCCAAGATCCAGGCCAAGGGCGAAGCGGCCAGCAATGACGCCGTCCTTGACAAATATGCCGAGACCATCCAGGCTGCCTTCACGGTTAACGCCGCCGGCGAGAAGGTCAAGGACCTCTCCATCGACCGCGCTTCCCTCGAGCTGGCCGACGGCCTCAAGGCCCAGAACACCAACCTCAAGAAGGGCAGCGATGTCGAACTTCCCGTCTATATCTTTGGAAAGGACGGCAAGAAGGTAACCGTCGTTCCCGTCTACGGAGCCGGCCTCTGGGGCCCGGTCTGGGGATATCTCGCCTTCGACGAAGACCTCAAGACCATCCTCGGTGCCTACTTCGACCATGAGTCCGAGACCCCGGGCCTCGGTGCCAAGATCAAGGACGATCCCGAGTTCCGCGCCCAGTTCGTCGGCAAGAAAGCCGACTTCACGGCCGAGCCGGTCTTCTCCGTCCTGAAGAACGCCGCCCAGGACAACCAGGTCGACGCCATCACCGGCGCCACCATGACCTCCAAGGGCCTGGGTGCCGCCATCGGCGCCTGGCTGGCCGCCTACAAGCCGTATTTCACGGCCAACGCGCCCGTCGAGAAAAACAAATGCAACTGCGGACAGTTCTGCCCGTGCGAGGATTGCCAGTGCGACTGCCACTGCCATCCCGGCCAGACACATTGCGAATGCCCGGACTGCCCGTGCGAAAACTGCCCTACCGGCTCACATAAAATGGAGGAGTAAACCATGGACGCCAAAATCAAAGAAACCATCCTGAATCCGATTCTCAAAGGGAATCCGATCACTGTCCTCGTCCTCGGTATCTGCTCCGCACTGGCGGTTACCGTCGAACTCAAGGGCGCCATCGTCATGGCCCTCTCCGTGACCATCGTCACGGGCCTGTCCTGCCTGGTGCTTTCCCTGCTCCGCAAAACCATCCCGATGCGCGTACGTATCATCGTGCAGCTCGTGGTCGTGGCCATGCTGGTCATCCTGGTCGACCAGATCCTCAAGGCCTATTCCTACCCGATCGAGAAACAGCTCAGCGTGTATATCGGCCTGATCATCACCAACTGTATCGTCATGGGCCGTATCGAGGCCTTCGCGCTCGGCAACAAGCCGTGGCCTTCCTTCCTGGACGGTATCTTCAACGGTCTGGGCTACGGCCTGATCCTGGTGATCGTCGCCTTCTTCCGTGAACTGTTCGGCAGCGGCACCCTCCTGGGCTTCCGCATCATCCCGGAGTCCTTCTACGCCGCCGGCTACATGGACAACGGCCTTGTCATCCTTCCTCCGATGGCCCTGATCCTGCTCGGATGCATCATCTGGGTCCACCGCAGCTTCCAGAAAGACCTGCAGGAGAAATAACATCTAACACCGCAAGATTATGGAATATATCAGCTTATTCGTAAAGTCAATCTTCGTTGACAATATGATTTTTGCATACTTCCTCGGTATGTGCTCATACCTGGCAGTATCCAAAAATGTGAAGACGGCTACCGGTCTGGGTGTTGCTGTTATCTTCGTGCTGCTCTGCACGCTCCCGATCAACTACCTGATCAACAAGTTCCTGACGAACAACCCGTTCGGCGCCGACCTGAGCTTCCTCAGCCTGATCATCTTCATCGCCGTCATCGCCGCGTTCGTCCAGATCGTCGAAATGGTCGTCGAGAAATTCGTCCCGTCCCTGTACGCCTCCCTGGGTATCTACCTGCCGCTGATCGCCGTGAACTGCGCCATCCTGGGCGGTTCCCTCTTCATGCAGCAGCGCGACTTCGCCAATGTCGGTGAAGCCACCGTCTATGCCCTCGGCAGCGGCATCGGCTGGTTCCTCGCCATCGTCTGCCTGGCAGCGATCCGCGAGCGCCTGCAGTACTCCAAGGTTCCGGACGCCCTCAAGGGCACCGGCATCACCTTCATCACCGTCGGTCTGATGGCCATCGCCTTCATGACGTTCATGGGTATTTCACTTTAAAGAATAGGAGACAGTAGTATGATGAACACCATTATCGGAGCCGTTGCTACCATCGTCGTCGTAACGCTCATCCTCGTGGCCCTGCTCCTTTTCATCAAGGCGAAACTCACCCCGTCCGGCAATGTCACCATCGACATCAACAGCGGCAAGAAGACCCTCTCCGTCCCGCAGGGCGGTGACCTGATGCACACCCTGGCCGACCAGGGCATCTTCCTTCCTTCCGCCTGCGGCGGCAAGGCCAACTGCGGACAGTGCAAGGTCCGCGTCCTCGAAGGCGGCGGAGAAATCCTCCCCACCGAGACCGGCTTCTTCTCCCGCAAGCAGATCAAGGACAACTGGCGCCTCGGCTGCCAGGTCAAGATCAAGGACAACCTCAAGATCGCCGTTCCGGATTCCGCCCTCAGCGTCAAGAAACTCGAGTGCGAAGTCAGCAGCAACAAGAACGTCGCGACCTTCATCAAGGAATTCACGGTCCGTCTCCCCGAAGGCGAGAACATCGAGTTCAAGTCCGGCGAGTACATCCAGATCGATATCCCGGAATATGACATCAAGTTCTCCGACATCGATGTCGATGATATCTACAGAGGTGATTGGGAGAAGTACGGTTTCTTCGGCATCACGGCCAAGAACACCGTCCCGACCATCCGCGCGTACTCCATGGCTTCCTATCCGGCCGAGAAGAACGTGATCAAGCTCAACGTCCGTATCGCGACCCCTCCGTTCGACCGGAGCCAGCCGCGCGGCGTCTTCAAGATGCTCCCGGTCCCTCCGGGTGTCGCTTCCTCCTACGTCTTTACCCGCAAGCCGGGTGACAAGGTGATGATTTCCGGTCCTTACGGCGAGTTCCTCCTCCCGGAGAACGACCCGGACAGCCAGGAATACATCTTCGTCGGCGGCGGTGCCGGCATGGCCCCGCTCAGAAGCCACATCATGCACCTGTTCAAGACGCTCCGCACCAAGAAGGAGGTCCACTTCTTCTACGGCGCCCGCGCCCTCGTCGAAGCCTTCTACCTGGAAGACTTTGCCGAACTGGAGGCCGAATTCCTGAACTTCCACTTCCACCTGGCCCTCGACCGTCCGGATCCGGCAGCCGATGCAGCGGGCGTGAAGTATACCCCGGGATTCGTCCACAACGTGATGAACGAGACCTATCTGAAGAACCACGAAGCCCCGGAGGACATCAAGTACTTCATGTGCGGTCCGCCTATGATGGTCGCTTCCGTCAACACGCTGCTGGACAGCCTCGGCGTGGCTCCGGAGAGCATCCTCTACGACAACTTCGGTGGTTAATCTACGATCCGTCAACTGCTTATAAAAACCCGATCCATCCTGACATGAACCCCGAAAGTTAGACAAAAAACTTTCGGGGTTTTGTTATGGCAACAAGGTTCAAAAAACACAGTATTGATGATCGCATTAGGTACATCAAGATGTTAGAAGAAGGATATAGCATA
>JAFUUB010000119.1 GCA_017483985.1 Bacteroidales bacterium
AAAGAAAAAGAGGTGCAGTGCACCTCAAGAATAGCTTGTTATCTAAGTCCTTAACACTGCTGGGCACAACAAGCTGAAAACCATGCAGAGGACACCGGTTTATGTCAAGATTTGATAACAATTGTCTTTGGATAACAGGTGTTATCAAAAGATTGTGATAACACCTGGTTTGACGTAGCCGCCTGGGAAGGGAAAGGCATGCCGGACCTGACCCGGATCCAGAAGGGCTCCCCCGTCCAGGTCTTCGGCCGCATCCGGATGCGGTCCTATACCACGGCCGCCGGCGTGGAACGGCTTGAGCCGGAAGTCCGGGCCAGCCGGGTCGTCCTGCTCGATCCCGAAATCAAACTTTCCCCCTCGATGTAATATGAGAAAGCTGCTTTGGGCCGGGTGTCTGCTGGCCTTACTGGCGGGAAGCTGCGGCATGCACCGGAAAATCAGCAAGTTGCCCGACCATGCCGTGGGTATCGCGCCGGATGAGGGGCCCATCCTGCCGGAACCCGACGTACGGGAACTGGTCCGCGATACGCTGACCGTCCAGGACGAATCCGGCCGCGAGGTCCTGATCATGCGGGCGGTACGGGATGAAGACGGCGAGATGGTCGCCACGGATGTCCTCCAGGCGGCCCGGGTAACCGCCCGGTTCCGCAACGTGGCGGAGCGCGGCGGGAAAGTGGACCTGCGATTCGAAGTCCGGGTTCCGGAGCAGATGCAGGACAGCCGCTGGCAGCTGCGCTTCTATCCGCAGATGGACCTGCTGGGAGAAGAGATCCCGCTGGAGCCCGTCCTGATCACCGGAGCGGCCTACCGGAAAGCGCAACTGCGGGGTTACCAGCATTACCAGCGCTTCCTGGATTCCATCATCCGGGACTCTGTACGGTTTCGGGACCGGCGGCAGCTCGAACTGTTCATCCGCCGGAACCTGCCGGGCCTGTACCGGTACCGCAACGACACGACCCTGGTCAGCGAGGAGGCGTTCGCCTCGGCCTACGGCGTCACGCAGCAAGAGGCCGTCCGGCACTATACCCTTTGGTATAAGGTCAGGCGGAATGACCGGAAGATCGCCCGGAAAGGATACATGTTCGACCGCTACGTCCGCGCCCCGATCCTGACGGAAGGGCTCCGCCTCGATACGGTCATGACCGGTCCGGAGCAGGAATTCATCTATTGCTATACCCAACCGGTACAGGTCCGTCCCGGACTCCGGAAGGCCGACATCCGCCTGCAGGGAGCCATCTTCGAGCAGGAGCGGAAGATCTACCGGATTCCGGAAAGTGCGCCCATCACCTTCTACATCAGTTCCCTGAGCACGCTCGTCCAGCCCATGGAACGGTATGTATCCCAGGTTGTTGAGCGGCGGGCGGAGGCCCATACGGCCTGCTACATCGATTTCGAGGCCGGCAGTGCATCGATCCGTCCCGGAATGGGAGGGAACGAGGCGGAGATCGCCCGCATCCGGGCCAACCTGAAGGAGCTCGCGACCAGCGAGACGTTCGACATCGATTCCATCGTCGTGACCGCTTCCTGCTCGCCGGAAGGCGAATACCGTTCCAACGAACGGCTGGCCCGGGACAGGTCCGACGCCGTTTCCGCCTATTTCAGCCGCATCCTCCGCCAGATACGGGATTCGGTGCGGCAGGAGACCGGAATCGTGGTCGACCTGACGAACGAGGGCCTCCCGTCAGGAGAGATCCGGTTCATTCCGCGGTACCGGACCGAGAACTGGGAAGGCCTGGACGACCTGATCCGGCTGGACACCCTGCTCAGCCCGTTGGAAAAGGCCGGTTATGCCTCCATCCGGCAGATCCGGGATCCGGACCGGCGGGAAGCCGGCCTGCAGACGGAGCCCTATTACCGCTATTTGCGGGAAAGGATCTATCCCCGTCTCCGTTCGGTCCGTTTCGATTTCCATCTCCACCGCCGCGGCATGCTGCAGGACACCGTGATGACCACCGTTCCGGACACCGTGTACAGGAACGGGCTGCAGGCCATCCGCGACCGGGATTACGAGCGGGCCGTCACCCTGCTGCGGCCCTACCGGGATTACAACTGCGCCGTCGCTTACCTCTGCATGGACTACAACGCCTCCGCCCGGCAGATTCTCGACGGTCTCGAACCGACGCCGGCCGTCCTTTACATGCGGGCCATTCTCCATGCCCGGACCGGCGAAGACCGCGCGGCTGTCCAGGCCTACCTGCAGGCCTGCAGACAGGATCCGGCCTTCGTGCACCGGGGCAACCTGGATCCGGAGATTTCCGGGCTCATCCGGCGGTATGACCTGAGCCCGGCATTACAAGAAGAAAACCATTAATATCCAATCCTTTATATCATGAAAACAAAACTCTTACCCTTCGCAGCCCTGGCTGCCACCCTTTTGATTTCCTGTTCCCGGGAAGGGACCGATTCCCGGGAGGTGCCCGGGGAAATCGGAACCATCCTGCTTTCCGTCGTCCCCGATGGCGCAGCCACCAAGGCCGGGACGCCGGACCTGACCGCCCTTTCCCACGAGACCCGCGTTGAAAAGGCAGACATCTATGTTTTCGAAAACAACGGCCTGCTGAACCTGCATCACACGACCGACAAGTTCACCGAGGACATTCCGCTTTCCGTCACCACGGGCGAAAAGCAGATCTGGGTCGTCCTGAACGGTCCGGCCCTGAACGGCATCGTACGCGTATCGGACCTGGAGGAAGCGATCATTTCGCTCGCCGACAACCAGGCCACCCCCTCCGGCGGCACATTCACGATGGCGGGGAGCAATACCTGCAAGGTGACGGCCTCCGGGACGGTACCCTGCCACATCACCGCTGAACGGTTCGTCGCCCGCGTGCGGCTCTCCAAGGTCCATGTCCAATTGCCGGTCTCCTATGGTTCCGTCACCTTCCCGTACGTCATGCTCACCAATGTCGTCGCAGACCAGCGGCTGGATGGCGGAAAGGGTCAGGGCGTATGGTACAACAAGAAAGGACGGACGGACAGCGGGGCCATCATCAACGGAAACGGTTCCGCCAAGGCCCAGGCGGAGGCCGTGACCTTCCATGCATGGAACAAGCAGGTCAACAACGGGACGACGGTCGACCTGGCCGGAGAACCGATGTATTTCTATGGTTTCGACAATCCGGCGACGCAGGACAAGACCGACGCGTACGGAGCGTTCCTCGAAGAGCCGACCCGTCTGGTCGTGGCGGCCGTCATCTCGGGTGGGACCTATTATTATCCGGTCACCATCCCCGCACTGGCCCGCAACAAGGCCTACGAGGTGGAACTGACCATCACGGGTCTCGGCTCCGATGATCCGGATGTCATCCCCCAGCGAGGGACCGCCAGCGCCACCGTCACGGTGAAACCGTGGGGCGAAGGCGCCGTCATCAACGAGACGATCTGATACCTTCCATTATTTTAGCAGGCTCCAGCTGCAGGGATGTACCCGGAGCCGTATTAATCCAGCAAACCATGAAATCGTATTCTGCAATCCTTCTGACAGTCTGTCTGTTAACGGTATCCTGTTCCATCCGGGAAGAGCGGGCAGGCTGCCCCTGCCGCCTGGAAGCCAACCTGGACAGGTTCGCCCGGCACGCCCGTCAGGTCAGCATCGCCGTCTGGGACGGACCGCAGACCTGGCAGGAAACCGTACCGGCGAAGGGGACATACACGCGGGAGGTCACGAAAGGGATCCTCTTCCTGTCGGCCTGGTCCGGCCAGCGGGCGGGACGCCTGTCGGGCAGCCAGCTCTCCATGCCGCCCCGGGCCGAGCCGGACAGCCTGCAGGTGTATACGGCCCGGCTGGACTGCCAGAATGAGGTGACCCGCGTCGAGACCCTGCCGCACAAGCAGTTCTGCCATGTCACCCTCCGGGTCGTCCGGGATCCGGATGTCCCCTATCCCTATCAATTCTATGTGGAAAGCGGCTGCTGCGGCATCGACCTGCGGGACCTATCCCCGGTTGCCGGAGAACACATCTTCCCGGTCAGGGAAACCGGGGACGGGGTTTTCGGATTCAACCTGCTGCGCCACAGCCCGGGCGCCGATATCGCCCTGGCCATCTACGACCAGACAAAACGGGCCGATGCCCTGCCGATCGGGGACTGGATGCGGGAGATCGGGTATGACTGGCTGGCGGAGGACCTGGCAGACGTCACCTTTGACGTCGACTATGCCCGGCAACGGGTCCGGATCTCCCTGGCAGACTGGGGACCCGGAGCGGTCGTAGAACGGGAATACTGAGAAAGGCCGGAGCTACAGGGACAGGTTTTTCCAGGCCGCCGGGAGGACCTGGCGGGAAGGATCGGCGAAGAAGTCGCTGTAATGGAAATCGATCATGACGTCCAGGCCGGCGTCCTTGGCCCGTTTGGCCTTGGCGACCACGTCATCCTTGGCGCACCAGCCGTCCTGCGGATCCACCCAGACGCGCAGCCGGACCGCGGTCATGCCGCAGCCCTTCAGGATCTGGAAGAGGTCCTTCACGTTGCCGGAAGCGTCCTTGAACTTTTTACCGTCCTTCTCCATCTCGGTGCACCAGCTGACATCAGCCCCGCTGGCCCAGCCTTCACGGGCGGTCTCGAACGGATCCAGGATGGCCGTCGGCCTGAAGTCGCTGTCAAAGGCGCCCATGTCATAGGCATTCCAGCTTCCGCCGCCCCAGGAACTCGGGATCTTCTTGTAGATGGCCGGTTTCCAGGTGCCGTCCACTTCCGGTTCCCAATAGAAGACACCGGCGCAGCGGCTGATCGCCCGGGCGGAGGACATGAAGGATTCCAGACAGGACTTCGCCGTCTCGAGCTGCGCCTTTTTGACGCCGACCTCACATACCATAACGTCACAGTTGAAATGGTTGATCAATGCTTTGATCTGACTGAGTGCGCTAGTATTACACGTTTCCCAGTTGTCTTCGGACATCGGATAATGCGACAAACCGATGATATCAAATTTCCCTCCATTTCCCTTAAAATCTGAAAACCATCCAACATTTTCGGAGTCAAAAGCATTGTTCAGATGGACAATGACCTTGGCAGATGGAAAGACTTTCTTGACAGCGTCATAACCGGCATTGCTGAGTTGGACATAGTTTTTTACACTAGAAGGAACTCTAGCTCCGTTATCCCATAAGATCTTTCCCAAGTCCCAAAGCATTCCATCGCGGGTCTCGTTGCCGACCTGTACCCACTTCACCTCAACGCCGGCAGACTTCAGCGCCTGCAGCACCTCAGTCGTATGGTCCGTCACCTGGGAGGTCAGTGTCGCGGTCGGCGTGGGTTCCGGGTCCGGCGTGGAGGAACCGCCGCATGCAGAAAGAACGAGGGCCAGGGTGGCCAGGAGGGCCGGGAATCTATGGAAGGGTTTCATTTTTGTTCAGTGTTACAATCCAGGCTAAGGTAGGTTTTTTGCTTGCGAATCGCAAAAGATTGTGTACATTTGCAACGTCTGGACAGTGTTTTGCATCTGACTGGAACATGGGGATGTTTTGGTTTTGACAGCGCTGATGTCGGACAGTAAGCATGCCGGGCTCCGGGAAATGGCCCGTAAAAACCGTCTCCCGCCAAATTCAGTTGCCAACAACAACTACGCACTCGCTGCCTAATCTGACCAAGTCAATTAGCTTAATCCGCGACGCCTAGGCTGCGTCGCCGACGAGTATCCCTCGGACTTTAGGCCGGTTATGTTCCGATCCAGGGGTATCAATCAAACCGGATGCGCGGGAAGGACGCCCCTATGTCCCGCTAAGCTTCAGGGGATAAGCCGCAGATGGCCCGCCTTCCGGCAGCCTGCGGTCGAAAACCAAAGGAACGGATAAGCATGTAGAAAGCTGCCTGGTGCGGCGTTTGGACGGCGGTTCGAGTCCGCCCATCTCCACAAACTTTTTACAAACAGAAAACCGGGAAAGGAGTTGAAAGTCATCGAGAACACAGTCATCCCCTTCCCCGGTTTTCTGGGTCTGAACCTTTTCGGCATCATCTTCGTCCGCAAAGAAATCTGGTCCCGGCTCGGCACACCGGGCAGGGCCATCCTCCTGCGTCATGAGGCCATTCACACCGCCCAGATGCGAGAATTGGGTTTCTTCGGGTTTTACCTGCTGTATTTCCTGGGATGGACCTGGCGCCTGGTATTCCACACCCGGACAGCCTACCGCGGAATCAGTTTCGAGCGCGAGGCCCGCATCCACGAATCCGACCCGGCTTACCTCCTTTGCCGCCGACCCTTCGCACAATGGCGGAAGACCTGAATTGATCGATTTTGCAAGTAGTGTCCCAGAATTCGGGACACTACTTGCAAATAAGGCCTTTTTTGTCAGTAGTCTCGTCTTTTCAGGGACACTACTGACACTTTGGGGGCGCAGGACCCTAAAATGAACAAGGGGTTACCATCACGGCAGCCCCTTGTTGCTAACTAATAACCACTAACTGATAACTAACCAATATGAAACAACGCGAATGCGTTCTATCTATTGCATCGCAAAAGTGCAATATTTTTACGAAAATTACAAATCTTTTTTAAACCGCTTGAAATCTTTTGCAGCAAAATCCGCGAAATGGGTCCCAAGTCCTCGCAATTCACCGTATTTTGCCTAAATTTGTAGGCTTATGGGCAACTTGGAGAATAAGGATTTCCTGCTGGGCCGCATCCGCGGAAAACTACCCCTCACGCTGGGGCAGCAGGTCCGGCTGACCCTGCTGCTCTGCGGGCCCGCCATCCTTGCCCAGCTGGCTTCCATCCTCCTCCAATTCATCGACGCTTCCATGGTCGGCAGCCTCGGCGCCGGGCCCTCCGCCTCCATCGGCCTGGTCTCCACGACCACCTGGATCTTCGGCGGCTTCGCCATGGCCACCTCACAGGGCTTTTCCGTCCAGGTGGCCCACCTGATCGGGTCCAATGATTTCGCCGGGGCGCGGAAAGTCCTGCGACAGGGACTGACCAGCGTGACCCTCTTCAGCCTGCTGCTCGTCCTGGCCGGCCTTTCCATCGCGGACGCCCTTCCCCGCTGGCTCGGCGGCAGTCCGGACATTACCCGGGAAGCCTCCGCCTATTTCCGGACCTATATCCTGTTCCTGCCCGCGATGCAGCTGGGCTTCTTCGGCAGCAGCATGCTCCAGTGCAGCGGAAACATGAAACTGCCCAGCCTGCTGAACGTGCTGATGTGCGTTCTGGACGTGTTTTTCAATTTCCTGCTGATCTTCCCGACCCGGGAGATTGCCGGGATCACCGTTCCCGGCGCCGGCATGGGCGTACAAGGAGCGGCCCTCGGCACCGGTCTGGCGGAACTCATCACCGCTGGCCTGATGTTGTATTTCCTGCTGGTCCGCTCCAAGGAGCTCGCCGTCATCCGGGAGAAAGGTTCCTACCGGCCGACCCGGATCTGCCTGCAGAACGCGTTCGGCATCACCGGGCCGATGTGGGTCCAGAACCTCATCATGCGCGGCGCACATATCGCCAGCACCATCATCGTGGCCCCGCTGGGGCCTGTCGCCATTGCGGCCAACTCCTTCGCCATCACGGCGGAAGGTTTCGTCTACATGCCCGGATACGGCATGGGTGACGCCGCGACGACCCTGGTAGGACAGAGCCTGGGTGCCGGACGGAAGGAACTGGTGCGCAGCTTCACCCGGATCACCATGGCCCTCGGCATCGGTATGATGGGCGTACTGGCCGTCGTCATGTGGCTCATCGCCCCGCAGCTCATGGGGCTGCTCAGCGTCGACCCGGAGGTCGTCGCCCTCGGTGCCAAGGTCCTGCGGATCGAAGCCTTTGCCGAACTCGGCTACGCCGCCTCCATCGTCGCTTACGGCGCCTGCGTCGGGGCCGGCGACACCCTGGTCCCCAGCGGACTCAATCTCGGCAGCATGTGGCTGGTCCGGATCATCCCGGCCATCTTCCTGACCCCGGTCTACGGACTGACCGGCTACTGGATCGCCATGTGCATCGAGCTCAATGTCCGCGGCCTGCTCTTTGTCTGGCGGGTCAGCGGCAAACAATGGCTGAAACACAGAATTGCTGAAACATAAACATAGTATGAAAGAGATTAAGAACCAGGAATTCGGCGGTGAACGGCCGCTGTACTGCGAGAAAGACTTGAACTTGGAAAACGTCGTGATCCATGCGGGCGAATCCGCCCTGAAGGAGACCGCGAACATCACGGCCACGCATTGCCGTTTCGAAGGGAAGTATCCCTTCTGGTGCTGCGACCACTTCATCGTCCGGGACTGCATCTTCACGGTCGGCGCCCGGGCAGCCCTGTGGTATTCCCGTGACCTGCTGATGGAAGACACCATCGTCGACGCCCCGAAGATGTTCCGCGAGATGGAGCAGATGAAACTCCGGAACGTCATCATCGACGGTGCGGCCGAAACCTTCTGGCACTGCGGCCACATCGAGATGGACAACGTCCGGGCCGACCGTGCCGACTACATCTTCATGAATTGCCACGACATCGTCATCCGGAATTTCAAACTGAACGGGAACTATTCCTTCCAGTGGACGAAAAACGTGGAAATCCACGATTCCATCCTGAACACCAAGGACGCCTTCTGGGAGACCGACAACGTGACCGTCTACGACTCCGTCATCAACGGCGAGTTCCTGGGCTGGCATTCGCGGAACCTGCACCTGGTCCGCTGCCACATCACCGGAAGCCAGCCGCTCTGCTATGCGGAAGGCCTGGTCCTGGAAGACTGCACCTTCGGCGACGATGCCGACCTGGCCCTCGAATACAGCGACGTCAAGGCGACCATCAAGGGACACATTCCCTCCATCAAGAACCCCAGGACCGGCTTCATCAAAGTGGAAAGCTGCGGGGAACTGATCCTCGACAAGAACATCAAGGCTCCGGCCGACTGCGACATCCAAATCGGATAAGGACCATGCCCTTCGACTTCGACAAGATCACCCCGCGCCGCGGCACCGGCGCCTACAAATGGGATGCAGTCCCCCCGGCCGGCCGGTCGGAGGACATCCTCCCGCTTTGGGTTGCCGACATGGATTTTCCCACGGCGCCCTGCATCATCGAAGCCCTGCGCAAGCGGGTGGACCATGGCATTTTCGGCTACACCCAGGTCCCCGAAAGCTATTACCAGTCCATCATCCGCTGGTTCGGTGGACGGCATGGCTGGAAGATCGACCGGGACTGGATCCTGTATACCTCCGGCGTCATCCCCGCCCTCTCCGCCGTCATCAAGGCCCTGGTGCAGCCCGGGGAGAAAGTCATCGTCCAGACCCCGGTCTACAACTGTTTCTTCTCCTCCATCCGCAACAACGGATGCGTGATCCTGGACAGTCCCCTCCGGTACGAAGAAGGGACCTACCATTTTGATTTCGAGGACCTGGAACGGAAATGCTCTGAGCCGGATGCCCGGATGCTGCTGCTTTGCAACCCCCACAACCCGGCCGGTCGCGTCTGGACCCCGGACGAGCTCCGGACCGTCGGCGAAATCGCCCGCCGGCACGGGGTCATCGTCGTCAGTGACGAAATCCACTGCGAAATCGTCATGCCCGGATACCGGTACACACCCTATGCGTCCGTTCCCGGCAACCAGGCCGGAAGCATCACCCTCTGCTCCCCCAGCAAGAGTTTCAACACCGCAGGCCTCCAGATCGCCAACATCATCACGGACGACGCCCAGTGGCGCCGCAAGATCGACCGGGCGATCAACATCAACGAAGTCTGCGACGTCAACCCCTTCGGCCCCATTGCCCTTCAGGCCGCCTACAGCGACGAAGGAGCCGCCTGGCTGGAAGCGCTGAACCGGTATCTCCAAGACAATTACAACTGCCTGAAAGCCCGATTGGCCGAAGGATTCCCCATCTGCAAGCTGGAAGGCACCTACCTGGCCTGGGTCGATGTCCGTTCCCTGGGCATCCCGTCCGAGCAGATCGAGGAGAGTCTGCTGGAAGAGGAAAAGGTCTGGATCAATGCCGGTACGATGTACGGGACCGAAGGCTTCATCCGCATCAACCTGGCCACGCCCCGGTCCCTGCTGACCGAAGGCATCAGCCGGATCAACCATGGACTGAAAAGATTACAAACACACTGATATATGGAAAAATACAACTGGACATTCAGCTCCGTGGGCGGAGCTGCCCGCGTCAAGATCAACTCCGGCGCCGACATCGCCCACCTCGGCGAACTTGACCGCAAGCTCTGGACCGTACTCAGCAGCCCAGTGACCGGGCTGGAGTTCGACCAGAAGACCCTGGAACTGATTGACTCCGACAAGGATGGCAAGATCCGTGTCGACGAGGTCATCGCCACCGCCCAGTGGCTCACCGGCATCCTCAAGGATCCGGACCTGCTCCTGAAGGGAGACAGCGAAATCCCGTTCTCCGCCTTTAACACGGAGAATGAGAACGGAGCCAAACTCCTGGCTTCCGCCAAGCAGATCCTTTCCAACCTCAAACTGGAGAAAGACAGCATCTGCCTGGACGACACCGCCGACAACACCAAGATCTTCGCCGAGACCCGCTTCAACGGCGACGGCATCATCACCCCCGCCTCCGCCGGCGAGGATGAGAAACTCGCCGCCCTGGTCACCACCATTTCAGAGAAGATCGGAAAGGCGACCGACCGCAGCGGTGCCGACGGCATCACGGCCGACCACATCGAAGCTTTCTACACGGCTGCCTCGGATTTCAAGGCATGGAAAGAAGCCGCCGGCAAGGATGCCTTCCCCTACGGAGACAATACCGCCGCCGCACTGGATGCCTGCAATGCTCTGAAAGACAAGATCGCAGACTATTTCATGCGCTGCAAGCTCATCTCCTTCGACGAGGCCGTTTCCGACGCGGTCGATGTGTCCGCCGAGAAGATCGGAGCCATCAGCGGGGACAACCTCTCGTTGCGCGCCGATGAAATCGCCACCTATCCCCTCGCCCGCCCGACCCGCGAACAGGTCCTTCCGCTGAACGGCGGCCTCAACCCGGCCTGGCAGGGAGCCTTCGACACCCTGAAGGCGCTCGTCCTCGACGTGGATTTCCCGAAACAAGAAAGCATCACCGAAGCCAGTGGCTGGGCGTCCTCGCCAAATTCGGCCCGTACACGGCCTGGATGGGCGAAAAGAAGGGAGCCGCGGTCGAGGACCTCGGCCTGGAGGCCGTCGAGGCCATCCTGAAAGAGGACCGCAAGGCCGACCTGCTCGCCCTTGTGGAGCAGGACAAGGCCCTGGAAGAGGAAGCCCTATCCATCGAAGCCGTCGACAAACTCCTCCGGCTGTACAAGAATTTCTACCGGTTCCTCAACAACTACGTCGTATTCAGCGACTTCTACAGCCTCGACCCGGAGCGGAAAGCCATCTTCCAGGCCGGACGTCTCTACATCGACCAGCGTTCCACCGACCTGTGCATCCGGGTCCAGGACATGGGTAAGCACGCCGACATGGCCGGACTCAGCGGGATGTACATCCTCTACTGCGCCTGCCACAGCAAGAAACTCGGCAAGAGCATGGACATTGCAGCCGTCCTGACCGACGGCGACGTGGACGACCTGCGCGTGGGCCGCAATGCGGTCTTCTATGACCGCGACGGCGTCGACTGGGATGCCACCGTAACCAAGATCGTCGACAACCCGATCAGCGTCCGCCAGGCCTTCTGGGCTCCGTACAAGAAAGTCGGCCGCTGGATCTCCGACAAGATCAACAAGTCCGCCTCCGAGAAGAACGACAAGTCCCTGGCCGACCTGACGGCTACCGCGGACAATGCCACCAACGCTCCCGCCGACGGCAAGCCCGCCGCCCCGAAGTCAGCTTTCGACATCGCCAAATTCGCCGGTATCTTCGCCGCCATCGGCATGGCGGTCGCCTACCTTTCCCAGGCGCTGGTCGCCATTTTCAAGGGCGTGGCCGCCCTGTCCCTCTGGAAAATCCTGCTGATCATCGCCGTCCTCATGCTGGTCATCTCCGGCCCGTCCATGTTCATGGCCTGGCGCAAGCTCAAGAAACGTGACCTCGGCCCGATGCTCAACGCCAACGGCTGGGCCATCAACGCGCAATCCTTCGTCGGCATCAAGTTCGGCTCCCACCTGACCAGCCTGGCCCAGTTCCCGCGCCTGAAGGCCGTCGACCCGGCCGAGCGTCGCAAAGGCCGCATCCGTACCTTCCTGTGGACCCTGCTGGTCCTGGCCCTGCTGGCCTTCGGAACCCTGTGGTTCCTGGACAAGATCCCGTTCCTCCCGCGCCACAAGGCCCAGGTCGAGCAGGTCGAACCGGCGCAGGAAGCAGCGGCCGAGGAAGTCATCGAAGAGCAGCCCGTCGCCGAAACGACGGCCGGAACGGAAGAGTCCGCCCCGGCCGAATAAGCAATGGGTAAAAAATTCGCTCCGGGAGCTACTCCAGCTTCCGGAGTTTTTCGTATAACAAGGAATCTTCTTCCCTAATCTTGACCATCATCGCCTTTACCAAGGCCTTGCATGCGTCCGGGCTGCCGCGTGCGACCTTCTTGGCGCCCCAGAGATGGGTAAACAGCGTATTGTCCTTCTCGAAGGGATCCTTGACCAGCGTGCGGACCGGGACGCCGTCCTTGACGGCCTCCATGGCGAGCAGACGCTGCTCGGCGAAGACCATCTGGGACACCATTTCCATGGGATACTCCCCGTTCCCTCGCATGAAATCGACCGCCTTCTCCACATACCGGCTCTTGAAACTCTCGTCTCCGAAATACGCAAAGGCCGTATTGCAGGGATGGACCGTCCAGTCCCATTCCGGATCGAATGCATAGCCCGGACGGGTCTTCAGGAATTCTTTCGGGATATAGCAGTCAATCAGATCCTCCCGGTGCAGGACGGTCAGCGGGCCATCCAGCAGGTCCCCGAGGGGTTTCCAGACAATCAGGTCCGTATCCACCATCGCCACTGGCGCTTTTTCCGCCTGCAGGGCGAACAGTTTGGATCCTGCCCAGAATATCTCCTGGTTGATATCATCCGGAATTCCTTCAAGGACCTGGTTATCGACGACATCGTACATCCCCAGCAAGTCCAGGTCCGCAAGCCACCGGCAGGCGGCCTTGTCTCCGTAAAATTTGATGGGGCCGTTCAGTTTCTTCCACATAAGCGCCGACAGCGCCTGGCAGATGATTTCGAAAGCGGGCAGGGAAAAAGGTTTCCCCGCCCGCAGTCTCGTACCGGGCGCCGTACTGAAGATATGGAGACCGGTCGTCATGACTCAGATTCAGGTTCCTGAGCGGCGACATGGGGCCGTTCGAGTTTCTGAAGGGCATCGAACATCAGGCCGCTGTTCCCCTGATAGCCGGAAATCCGCTTGGCGTAACCGCGCCACAGATAGGTCTTGCCGCCGGTCCAGCGGGTCCGCTGGGTGGTCAGGATCACCTTGGTGCCGTAACTCAGAATCTCTTCCTCATTGACAAATAAAGGTTTGACCTTCCCCTTCTCCCGATGGACGGCAAGGATGGACGTATTGGGCCGCACGGGGCAGAACTGTCCCTTGTAATAGAGAGGCATCCGTGCCCGCCGGAAGCGTATTTCGCGGAACTGGCCGGGTATCCGCTGCGGGAGGAACGGGATCCAGTGGACCGGCACCCGGTTCTGGATCAGGTAGGTGAATTCCGCACGATCTTCGACCGGGACTTCTTCTCCCTTTTCCGCATCGACCATGGAAAGGACCTTGCCCGACATGCTGTCTCCCGACATGGATCCGCCGCACCCGTCGTCGATCTTCTTCTCCACACCCCAGAGCATGTTCGCCATCTCGTCCCGCAGGAACTGGACTTCCTCCGTCGGTTCGCTTTCATCGACCCGTAGCAGCGAGGCCGGGAAGAGCAGGCAGCGTTCCGTGCTGAAATCGTTGTTCTTGAAGGCGGCTGCTTTCGAGATCCCGAAAAGGGACCAGCGGTCGGTGAACGGGACGGAAGGAGCGTTGGCATCATGGTCCTCCGGTGTCCGGTCGATCCGGTACTCTCCGCCGAAGCAATCCTTCACCGTCACTCCCACCGCTTCCGTGACCATGCCGGGGACGACATCCACCGGAATGATCATCCAGTCGTTGCTGTACAGGGAAACGTACTCCATCATGACCGCGCTGGCCAGTTGGGAGACATCCTTGTTGGTCAGGTTGCCGAAATGGACCCGACGGTCCTCGTATTCCCACAGGCGGCGGGCCGGTGCAGACGGGAACGTGGCACGGGTCGGGATATAATCGGACTGGAAGGAGACATAGTTGTCCTTCCCCTTGCCGGGCAGGCTGTCAAAGGTGTACCAGCCGACATGGCCGGTGCTGTAATTTTCGGCGGTCAGGACCTGGCTGCCGCTGGTCAGGCTGAAATCGTATCCAAGTTTCTCGGGATTCCAATATGAAACTTCCTGTCCGTCAGCCGGATGGTACTGATTCTTGAACCAGGTCCGGTAATCCTGCATCAACCGGTCGGCCTCGACAGGAGACAGAACCTTCTGGATCTTCGCGGAAACGCCGTTGTCCTGGAAGACCTTATATCCGTCAAAGGACCGGCCGGCGAAGACGGCCAGGAAACGCGTCCGCGCGCCGTTGGCCGCATCGACGATCTCCCCGATCGGATTGTCCGTGTCGTCCCGGTCGGAGACATCTTCCAACGTATAGGCATTCCGCAGGGCAGCCAGCAAGGCCGAGGCTTTCTCCGCATCGAACCGGTGCCGGATCATCTTCTGCAGGTGCATGGCGGACTCCACCCGGACGAACGGAGTGATCCGCGTCGCCATGGATTCGACCATCGGCTCCCAGGGCTGTCCTTCCGGAAGTTCCCGGCGCGTCTGCATGTCCTGCTTCTCGCAGATGCCGTCCGCCTTCTTGTAGCGAAGCTGCACCCGCGCGCTGACAAGACTGCCACAGTCATTCGCACGGAAACGTCCGAACTGCCATTGACGGGTCAGCATCCACATCGGATCATGCACTTCGAAAGAAAGTGCCTGGGAATAGTCCTTCCGGCAAGTCCGCGGTTCATACCGGCGGAATATCTTGGCGGACCAGATGCCACGCTTGTCGATCGCCGAAGTCGCGCTGGCCTCCGGCGGGATCTGTTTCTGGTAAGAAGAGGGTTTATAGCTCATAGGACTCGTCGTTGAGGAAATCTTTCAGTATGGATCCGCCCGGCATGTAGTCGAAGATGCCCATTTCAACGGCATTCTTCAACTTCTCCCGGACGATGTACGGCTCCACGAAGGACGTATAGACAAACTGCATGTTCTCAATGTCAAGCGGCAGTTCGGACAGCAGCGGGAAGATCTTGGACAGACGGGGGTCATGGTAGATCAGGTCGGGATCGACCGCACGGTTCTGCATCTGGAAACGGGTAGACTCCAGGATATGCAGGACATGGTCCAGGTCCCAGCGCTCATGGTCGGTCCTCCGGAGTTCCGGGAAAGCGGCCAGCAGGATGGACTGGGGCGCTTCGGCATCCGGCTGGTCGAACCGGAAGACCATGCCGGCCACATTCTCCGCCAGGGGAAGATACTCCATCCAGGCATCGAAGACCAGACCGGCATACTGGTCGCGAAGGCCTTTGCGGCCCAGACGGTCCCTGCCGAAGAGGACCAGCGAATCCGCGCTGTCCGGCGTATCGTCCTCCGCAAGCGGAAGCCCGATCCACCGGCCGTTCTTCTCGACGGAGGAGCGCATCTGAAGGATGACAGGTTCTTCCTCCTTCATCAGCGCGATCTCCTGGAACATGGCCAGCTTGTTCCACTCCCCGACACTCGGACGTACGGCGCCCACACCGTCCATCCAGCTCTGGAAGGAATCGGCGGAGACCTTGTAATGGGCCGGGCCCTCACGGAGCGCCTGGCTGAATTCCGCCTCCCATCCCTCTTCTATGAAGCCGTTCGGACAGAAACGCGGAAGGACCTTGAAGGACTTGAGTGTCAGCATCTGGATGGCAGCGGTGACATCATCGGCCGTAAGGGTTTCGGAGGTGGCGGGGTACTTCGCCTCGGCAGCACGCACACGGCGCATCAGTTCGTTCCGCACCGCGATGAACTGGGCCATGAACTTTTCCTGGCCGGCCAGGATCTCATCGTAGGTGATCCGCGCGGCGATCCGGTCAATGCCCTTGAGGGACAGGCCCACGGGATATTGTGCCGCCGCTTCGAAGACGCCGCAGGTGACACATTCTCCCAGCAGGGTCAGGATTTCCTCGAGGTCTGCGTCGGACAGGCCGACAGCCGGGTCATAGCCGCCCACGACCCGGGACATTCCCTGTACCAGGGAAACAAGCGAGGCATGCAGGGTGACATAGCGGCTGCGGAGTTCCTCCATGTCCGTCGTCTGCTGGATGTCGGCGTCGGATACCACCTTAGGATTCCACTCAGACACCGTCATGACGGAAGCATGGCTGAGCATCGTCCGGATCGTGCCGATCCGGAGGGAATCCTCATACAAGGTGAAAGCGGGGGCTTCCCGGATCTCGAAGACCTCCTTCTCGGCGGGATCGCCCGTCAGGATCCGGACCGTTCCGCGGAACTTGCCGTTGGCGTTCCGCCAGCGATATTCCAGCAAGTTATGGAAAGCGTTCGCATTGCCGGAAACGTAGAGATACTCGAGCGGTTCGATCCCGAGCTGGCCCAATGTCACGCAAGGATCCATGAAGGACTCCGTCTCGACCGGATCCGTATATTCGACCTTGAACCAGACGTTGTCCATGCTCCCGAGTTTTTCCAGGACCCAGGCGTTCAGGCCCGGCTCGGCCTTCGCCATCCGGCCCTTGGCGGCGGAAGAGCCGCCCGGCAGGAGCAAGCCGATCTTGTGTGCCACGGGGACATAGTCCAGCGGCGTTTGCAGGATCGCCGGATCCGGCAGGTTGCCGGTTCCCTTGGCCATGAAACGCGTGATGGCGGTGAAGGAAGCGTCGTCCCCGGCCACCAGCCGGTGCACACCTTCGGCGAGCAGCATGTCGTTCAGGGCATCGTAGGCGTCATACATCCGTTCGATGCACTGGAACAGGACCTTGCGCATCGTCACGTCGTCGTTGAAGAAAGGAGTCTTGCACAGCACCCCGTACCACGGCAGGTGTTCCCGGTTCTTTTCCAGCCACTTGGACAGTCTTCCGTTATAGTTCCAGTCTTTCAGGAAGGTATTCAGCAGGGCTTCGCCGTTGATGACCTGCATCATGTAGTTGGCGGCCTTCACTTTCCGTTCTTCGGTCCGCTCCGCCTCGATGTCGATGACCAGCGGGAAGAGCTTGCGGAGCGGATAGATGAAGCCGTCCATCGTCGTCTCGTACAGCGTGAAGGCATCATGCAGGTAGCGCTCGAGGTCCGCGCCCAGCACGACGGCGGAGGACATTCCGTTCTTCAGTCCGTCGACCATCCGGAGCGCCGCGCGTGCCCGCATGGAAGAAAGGTTGACGCACATGTGCGGATCCCCTTCCACGCCCTGGGTGTTCAGGTAGGCCGCACGAAGCACGGCAGCCGACAGCGCATGCTGGATGGAAGGAGCCAGGATGAACTCTCCCTTGTCCTTCTGTTTCTTGTCCTTGTCCCGGTTCTCCTCGAGGTCGAAGACCCAGCCATATGCACCGACTGCCGGCGTAAGGTTGACCTTTTTCCTGCCTTCCGGATGTTTCAGCAGGTAATAGGACATGCCCGTGAACCAGGCGTCGAGCCGATGGGTGAACAGATCCATGAATTCACAGACCAGCGCTTCCAGTTCCTTTTCGTTAGCCGTCAGATTGTTCGCCGCGAAGGCCTCACGCAAGGCATTCTTCTGCGCGTCCAGCGACATCGGCTCGATGGCATCCCCGACCGGCGTCGCCCGGAAATAATCGGCCTTGCCCAGCGGCAGCAGCGCATCTCCGGGCTCCGCGCCCCGGTTGGGAAGCAACGGTGAATCGATCATCCAGCGGCTGTTGACGTCCAGCGAGCGGGGGGCCTGGCCGGCCATGATCAGGTAGTCGCGTTCCGCATCGGCTCCGGCGAGCCGTTCGGCAGCGACGACACCATCCTGCCGGAGGCGTTTCCACTCATTCCCGAGATTGACCAGCGTCTTGTATAGGTAAGACAGCATGAAATCTTCGCCGCTCTTGATCGAGGCGAGGACTTTCTCGTGGTCCGTCACAGGCAGGATGCCGTAGGGAACGTTGCCGATCCGGAAGAGCGGGAATATGCTGCCTGCACAGACATTGTCTTCCAGGAAGCGGCCGACGAAGTCCATGAACTTCATGAAGTCTTCATTTTCACCGACGAAGGAGGAAGTGACCCGGTTCCACAACGTTCGGACGGCGATCTTCGTCTTCTCCCGGTCGGTCCGGTTGAAATGCGGGACATGGCCCAGACTGTTCTCGAAATTCATTTCCAGGTCCGTCGCCATCTGGCTGGCATCCGCACGGTCCGGATCCTTCCAGATGTCCTCCACTTCGATTTCATACCGGAGCAGCATTTCCTCATCCTTGGAGATGACATCCGTACCGGCGCCGCCGTCGACCAGGTTGGTCGGACTGTGGCGGCTGATGAAATCCATGCCGCCGCCCAGGTAGTTATGGCCGTTGAACAGGTCTTCCAGCCGTTTCATGTCCTTGTTGCCGCAAAGGCCGAGCACATAGATGTACCGGAAGGCCGTTTCGTCTTTCTCCAGCGGAAGCGAAATGGCCATGCCATCCGCATAGGCCTGCTGGTAATCTGCCATCCAGGAGAGCGGACCCTTGAAGGAGAACAACTTTTCCTTCCGCTCGATCGACGCGTTCAGGGCCTCCTGGTCCGGAACCATCTTGATGTTGTGGTTGACCGGGTTGCCGAAGCACAGCCGCTGCGGCTTGTTCTTGTCCATCGGTTCCGCAATCAGCAGGAACCGGTCCGGAAGGAGGTTCACCTTCGGCGCATGCGGCTTGCCGCTCTTGTCCAGCTTGACATGGAAGACCTTGTTCTTCGGATCATCCAGATACTTGCGGATCAGTTTTTCCAAGGAAATCCGCTTGCCGACCAGCTTGTCTGCCAGCAACTTGGTATCATGCCGCATGGACTTGAGGAGGGTATAATCCGCATCCCAGGCCTCGAGCGTCCGCGTGTTGTTGGTATAATACGGATACCGGTCATAGAAATCCTGGAAGGAATCCAGCCGGGAGGAAAGGTAATTCAGCGAGGAGGAAAGCTTGTCGTACAGATAGTCGACGATCCGGTCGCAATACATGATGCCGCGGTCGATGACCGCCAGGTCATCCTTCAGTTTCTCCATGCATTCACGGAGGATTCTCTCGTTCTCGGACTCCCCTGTCGCGGCATGGACCGCGCCGGAGTCGTCGATCAGCACGCCTTCCAGGTGCTCGGTGATGGCATCGCAGGCCGTATCGACATCGGCAAGCCGCCCGTAAGGACGACGGTAGAACAGGGGCCCTCCCTTGCGATACTTGTCGAGGTCGTCGAACCGCGTCTGCCGTACGATCCAGGCGGCATGTCCCGGCTCATATTTGTCGCAGAGCACCTGCCATGCCTCGTACTCCCGTTTCTCGCTTCCGCTGGCGATGAACCATTGCATCCAGAAATGCTGTCCGTCGGAGTATTCGGCCGGCGTGAGCGACTCCCGCGAATAATCCAGGAAAATCTCGTCCGGAAAGATGCGGACACACAGTTCCCGGCGCCACTCCATCGGCGCAGAAGAAGACGGGACCTTCTCCCCGGGGGCCGGATACTTCGGGAAAGACCCTTCCCGGAAATGGGTTTCCAGCCTCAGCGGCAGCAACAGGAGCGGCTGGTTGGAATCGATTTGCGAAAGAAGCGTGGAAAACGCTGCTTTTCGTACCTGCTGGGTTTCATTCTTGCTCATACGGCCCAGGTTTTATTTTTTCAGGAACAAGGAAAGATGCTTGCCCATGATGGACAGGTCATTTTTCAGGGTATTGGCGAACTGTGCGGAATCCATGTCCTCCCGGAAATCGGAGCCATTCTCTTCCACCAGGAAGTCCAGGCCTTCCACATCTTCCGCGAACGTCAGGATGAAGCCATAGTCCTTCTTGGCCGGATTGCCGAGTGCGGTGGCGAAAGAGATGCTGAATCCGAGCAGCAACGTGTCGCCGGCGATGAAGGTCTCCATGACCGGCAGCCGGATGCCTTGGTTCTCCTCGGTTGCTGCAGGATCGTATGTGAGCTGCCTGTCATCCGTAAGCACCGCACGGTGCAGGTAGACACGGGTCTTCGGATACAGACGCAGCAGCCGGCCCTTGATCGCGAAGATCAGCAGGCTTTCCTTCCCCTTCTGCATATTGCCGCCCAGCGGTTTGGTCCAGGTATGCATGGACGTGATATCGAAGAAGGTATCCTTCCGGATGCTGGAGACGCTGCTCTCGGAATCCCAGAACTTGCGGAAATAGGAACCGCGCTGGTCCGTCGGGTATTCCCGCCAGAGCAGTTCCCGCCCCATCTCGGTATTCAAGCCGGCCAGATAGGCCTCCACGAAGGCGGTATCGCTCTCGAACAGCGTGACACTGTCTTCCGGCAGCTGCGCCGCCCCGGGCACGATCATTTCCTCGGAGAATTCCTTCAGGTAGAAATAGGTCGGCTCCGGGAAGATCGGATAGGCCAGGATCGGATACTTGGAACGAAGCAGGTCGTCCACATAGTCCGCCCGCAGTTTCGCACCCGTCAGCGTGTCCGCGAAGAATTCGGAATAGTAGTCACTGACTTCACCGACCGCTTCTTCATACGGGACGTCATCCCGCATGGTCGGCGGCTGGACCTTGGGAGGAGCCGGAGCCGGGGCTTTCGGCGGGAACTTGGCCTCCAGCTGCTCCAGCAGCCCGTTGTATTCCTTCCAGAGACTCATGTACGGCAGCAAGTAACGGTCTTCCTTGTTCAGCAAGAAGTCACGGTAATCCTCCGGCGTGTTGAACGTCTGGATTTCGTTTACAAAGGTCTTGGAGCAGGCATAAACGGCGGAAGGCTGGGTTTTCAAATACTCCGCGGCTTTTCCCCAGTAATACGCATCGATCTGGTCCTCCTGTTCTTTTTCTTCCGAAGAAACATAGTCACGTTTCGGGACATCGATATGGCCGATACTGACATAATCGCCGTTATAAACAGCAATCACGGAAAACTTTTGAGGGATAATAACCCGCAGTTCAGGACAATTCTCATCCAAAGACTTGACCAGGCCGGCAGCCGGAAGGTTATAGAAAAACGCGACAGGACGATCATTCGGCGAAATGTGGTTGAGATTGTCAACCCTTACCCTCTCCCGCAAATAATCGATATCGGAGAAATAAACATCTCCATCCGGCAGCCGGAACCGCGTAAAGGGTTTTGCCTCGCCGAAATACCGGAGGTAATCATCGTGCGGGAGGACCACCATATTGGGAAACACATTCTCAACTACATTACGGGATGTACCCGTCATATTGATCATAAAATCATCATGGTCATAACTCGGTTGCGGAATGGAGGGTACAAAATACCCCGCACAAGGATGATGGTCGAAGCCTCGGTCGAAAAACAGTTTCCGGGCCTCTTCATTCAGCCGCGGTCCCCATTCCACCAGACCCCTTTCTTTGGCGTAACGGGCGAAACAGCCATACCAACCGATGGCACTGGAGGGAATGGTCCGGCCGTCAAAAGCCATGTAATCCGGAAGATATTTCATCCCCATAACAGCCGGACTCAAGTGTCTCGTACTTACAGCTGCACAAACGGATTCCAGATTTCCATGCTGTGCCGCCAACGCGACGTCTTCCATCTGACTATAGCTACCACCATCCTTGTATAACATGGAAGTGACGATCTTCGTACGATAATGATACACGTCCTGCGGACCCATCATATAGCCGGGTTTGCTCCCGGGCGCGTCCCCGCTTATCGACTTCTTGTGGAAATGATCTTTCACGTAGGTCTGAAAGATATACTCGAAAATGGAGACGAAAGCGACATCCGAATACTTGCGCAGGGCGGCGAGGGAATACGCTCCTTCACAGTACGGATCCGGGAACGCGCAGGTATGGTGTTCCAGCATGTTCTCCATCAAGGTCTTGGTATCCAGGCCTTCGACAATCTTGGCGACCTGGTCGGTCATCCTGTGGAACGTCGGCGTCGCAAAGGCCGCCGCCACGTCCATCCCCGCCAGTGCGGCGGTGATCGACGAATCCTTCCCCGCGTCGTCCCGGGAATTCGCATCCTTCATCGCACCCAGGTAGAACATCAGGGAGGCCAGGTACTTGTTGTCCTTGCCATACTGACCGACCACCTTGCCCTGCAGGGAATTGTTGGCTCCGATGCTGAGCAGGCGCTGGTACAGGACCTGGTTGAACGCCTGTACCGCCTCCACCTGCTTCCAGGCGCGGTCCATCAGTTCCTCCTGATTGTCGATGACGGCTTTCCGGCCCAGCCCGGCCGCCACCCGGTAACGGACATCCAGGTTCACCTTTTCCAACCATTCATATTTGTCCAGCGAAGTCGCCATGGCATGGCGGGCGCCGTAGGCGGGCGGTACGACCCAGGGATCGTCATCCTGCAACTGCTGCAACGGAGTGCCCTCGATCTCGGCATCGATATCTTCGGCATTCTCCAGGAACACCGGATTGAGTCCGACCAGATCCTTCAGGTTCTTGTACAAAGGAGCCTCGCCGCCTGTCTTGGCGGGGAAAGGGGCTTCCACTTCTCCCTGCTGGGGCGCACGGGTGGCCGCCGGCAGGATGATGGTCCTGCGGGCGTCGCCGGGCCGGATCACCGAATAGTCGAAACCGTTTCCCATATGGGCGACGTCGGTCGGAACACCGGGTTTGGTCGGCTGGCCGAGCGTCAGGGCCTCGACCAGGCCTTCGAAACTGAGGGTGCCGGTCTTGAACGACCACGAATAATAGATTGGGAACTCCAACCCCCGCGTCTTGGACTTCTGCACCTCATAGGAATCCCACGCGGCGGTCTGGGCCGGGATCTGGTCCAATGCTTCAGGACCGATGCCCAATCCCCGGAGGCGGCCGGTTTCAAAAGAGGGCACCAGGCACACGACATAGTCGGTATATTCTTCCAGGTCCACCATGTCACTGTGCTCCATTCCCTCCTTCCAGCCACGGAGGCTGATGATACGGGAAAGCATCGGTGCCTCGGATTCCGGGCCCTGGGCATGGGCGGCCCGGGACAGTTCCCGGATGTCAAAGAACACCTCCGCATATTCTTCGGGCGTGCCGGTGAAACTCAGGAAAGGAAGATGGTTCTCCGGCTTCTGGATGTTGATCAGGTCCGCCCGGAACGTCAGCAACGCAAGCCAGGGGCGCAGGCGTCCGTCCGCGCTCGGCTTGGCTGGCGTATACCGCCAGGGGAAATCCGGTTCCCAGAATTCGATATAGGGGAAATAGCTGACCGGGAGCCCATCCGAACCCTTGTTCGGATGGCACAGGGATACGGAATTTTCATGGATGCCTGCCACGTCGGCGGGTCCATATAGCGCGATATCCTTTACCTTCGTATAGGAAGTCCCCTCCTTGTCAGACCTGCCGGCATAAGCCCGGTACTGGGAATGGATGGAAAGGGCCGCCCGCATGCGGGCCAGGGCATCGTTACCCTCGACCTTTCCGAAGACTTCCTCTTCCGAAATACTGTTGGCCAGGCCCTTGCGGACCCATGGGAAAAATACTGTATTGCTCATGACCGTATCTCCTATTTTTCCAGTTTATCGATGTACTCCCTGACGCTGTTCGCCATCATGGCGTCCAGATCCTTGATATAGCGTTGGAAGCCAGGCTTCTCCCGCCGGAGGGAAGGACGCATCACGATGTCCTTCTGCAGGTCTTTCCGCAGGGAGGCCTGGTTGCCACGGCCGACACGGTACATCCGGGTCGGAGTCAGCCCCTTCATGGCAATCTTCATGGGAGTCTTCGCAACGGTCTTCGGAGCCGCCTTCGCGGTCGTGGGAGCGGACTGCCTGTCGGCTTCCACCTGCCAGCGAGCCCAATCATCGTCTCCCATGTTCTGGACCTTCACGGACGTAGCGGCGATATCTTTCACGCACTCGGCTCCGTACTTCAGCTCATGGCCCGCCTGCATGGCGAAACCGCCCTTCATGTCTTCATAGGAAGGAGCTATCAGCTTATCGTAGTCGGACATGGACTTGAACTGCGCACGGGCGAAGGAGGTGTTCAGGTCCGTCGGCTTGGTCATGGGCTGACCTGCCACCCAGACATTCTCGAACACGACCTTGTTCGCATCCTGCGGATAATACTCGCCGTATTTATCGATGACCTCGTCCAGCGGGAAGATCTGCTCGCAGAACGTCACCGTATCGGACGGGCTCATGACGAAGGAGCCGTCTTCGGGGACATAGGTGGAAACCAGTCCGTCGACCACGTCGTTGCGGATGACGGTCCAGTTGTTCTGGTCCGCAAGCGCCTCGTCCAGCAGCGGAAGCAGGTTGATGTATTTCTTGTCGCTGTCCGACTGGGACTTGCCCCATGTCTCGGACACGGACATCTCGTAGGTGATGATGAAGGTGAATCTTGCCTTTCCGGCGGCATGCCACTTGGCAGGACCGCTGACCTCCAGGTACAGGTCGACCGCCAGCAACGTCCAGTCGACGCACTTCACGGCTACGCCGATGCCCACGTCGAACATGAACCTGAACGGACTGAACTGGAAGAGCGTGTTGAAGAAGAGATAGCCGCTGACGTGGAAAATGTCCCAGCCGATCATCAGGCTGGCGTTCGCACCGAACTGGAAGGTATTGGACGTGATGGCCAGATAGGCATCCAGGCTGATTTCCACGCAGCCTTCCCGGAGTTTGAAACCGATCCGCTGCATATCCGGGACATTGAAGCCCGGTTCCGGCGTATAGCTCGGATGGAAGCCGCCCGCGGAGAACAGGAAGCCCTTCGTATCCCCTCCCCAATAGATCCGCAGCGCGATGCTGCCATGGAGTTCGATGCCGACCAGTTTCGTGTCATAGAGCGCCGCATCGAAGGAGAAACCCTTGCGGACATCCAGCGAAGCCAGGAAGTCGGCGTTCATCGATATCAGTTTCTCCGCCGCGTCCACCATCTTCAGGTGGATACCGCCGGCCATGATGATGATCACGTCAGGGACCTGGATGAAGAGTCCGCAGGAGATTTCCAGGATCTCCGCCCAGGTAAGCTTGGCCATGAGGCCGAAGAAGAAGTAGTCCTCCGCGACCGGATAGTAGGTGGCCATGTTCGCCATGATCGTGGACAGGTTCTCCTTCAGGTCCTGGGCGAACATGACAGACTCGAGGGAGCCATCATAGACGGCCCCGCGCAGGGCATCCTCGTCGACCCGCCGGTTCAGGCCGAGCGCGGCGCCCACGGCGGTCAGGCTGAAGCCCATGCCCAGCTGGAAGCCCGGATTGAACGTAGCGGTGATCGCTCCCATGAAGGAGAAGCCCTTGCTGCCGTCCGGCATCTTGGTGTTCAGGATGAAGATGGCGCTTACGCCCACCAGTTCCAGGATCATCAGTTCGAATCCGCCGAGGAACTCGCCCTTGTCCAGGTCCCAGTGCACGAATCCCGCACCCGTGATGATATCCTCGATGTCGATGGCGATGCCGATGCCGTCCGGGAACTTGAAGGTCGGGCTGAAATCCCAGTCTCCGAAATGGAAGTCCGGCGTCATGAAATTGAAGTCGAATCCGAATCCCAGATCCGAGAGCGTGAAACTCATGACGCTGAAATCAGCCGTGAAGTTCAGGTCGATCCCGAACTCGAAACTACCGAACGACAGGCCGTTCCCGCTTCCCAGCACCAACGCCAGATTGTCCAGTTTGATGGCCTCCAGGTCGATGGTCGGCTTGAGCGGGATCCGGATGTGGTATTCGCCGCCGAACGTGAGACCCTTCTTGATCTTCTCGTTCTCCAGCGTCCACTCCTTGAGGGCATAGCCCAGCGTGAGGGAATCGAGGCCGAACTCGATGTCGCCTTTCAGGATTTTCTCGAAGAAGGCGTTCGCCTGGTTGAGCCGGACGATGAAGTTCAGGTCCTTGAGCCGGCCCAGATAGGCGACGTTGAAGCCCTGTTCGCCCTGGTAGCCCACATAGACGGTCTGCGGGTAATCCTTCATCGTAATGGTCAGGATACCAGGATCTTCGGGATCTCCATACAGGTACAGTATCTCCGGTTCCTTCCCCTTCTGTCCGCGGCCGAACTGCAAGGTCAGGCCGGCCGCGACGGACTTCTCGCTCGCGAGCAGGTCGACCTTCGGGAAATCGAAGCCTTCCGGCTTGGAGAAGAAGAATCCGGTCTTGTCCGCCACCGTCTTGTCGTTCTTCGATGTGCCCTTGTTCAGGGACCCGCCGGCATCGACCGTCAGTTTATGGCTGTCGCCGAGGTTGAACTCGTCCTTGTATTTCGCCTGGATGACCGGCAGGACATAGATGCCGGGCACCGCCTCTTCCTCTCCGTCGAACTTCCGCTCGCCGACGAAGGCGACCATGTCGAAGGAGAAGTTCTCCTTATATTTATATACGTTGACGGCGAAGAACTTGCCGCCCATGTCGAGCTGGTACTCAGGCAGCTTGACAGAATCCAGCAGTCCTTCCAGACTCGGCAGGTCGACCAGGTCCTTGACGGCGTCCTTGATCGGTTCCGGGATCGTCTGGTAGATCCGGACGGCGAAATGCAGGGCATCCGCCCAGCAGGACACCTTCTTTCCGTCATCCACCAGATCCGTGATCTCCGTGGCCAGCTGTGCCGCGGCGGCGGAATACTTCACCACCTTCCGGACATCCTCGTCGCTGACCATTTCCTTGATCTTCTTGCTGACCGCGTCGATGATCTGCTTCAGGATCTCCCGCAGGATGGACTTGACCTTCTTTTCGATCATCATCAGCAGCGGACGGACGACCTCCTTGTAGACGGTACGCTTCAGTTCCGCCCAATAGGCCGTGATGACGTCATCCGCGAAGGCCTTGACCTTCTCCAGATAGGCCTCCGCCCCGTCCGCCAGGGCTCCGGCCTGCTTGTAGATCTCGCCTCCGGCTGCGTCGGCCGCGCCGATCAACTGCGCCATCGCCGTTTCCGTCACGGACTTGAACCGCGTGTAGTATCCTTCGAATTCGTAAGGGACCATCGCCTTGACATGGTCCGCGACAATCGTCATGTAGGCGGAGAAATCCACCGCGGAGAACGGATTGTCCAGACTCTTGCCCGCGAGCAGGTTATCCACCTGCGACTTTCCGAAGTTCTCCCAGGCCTTCTGGCTGCCGGGAACATTCTTCGTCTGGTTGTTGAACTCGTCTTCGAGGGCTTTCGCCATGGCGCTGAACCGCTTCTCCCAGGTGTCCGGATTGAACGTATCCGAGACAAATTTCTCGAGCTCGCCGAACAGTTTCTTGTACTCGGAGATGAACGTCAGCTGGGCGGCGCCGGACTTGGCTTTCCCGTATTCGGCGTCGAAGGCCTTCTGCCACATTTCGGGTTCGACCTCCTTGAATATCTCATGCTGCTTCGCCTTGTCCTGCACGACCTTGACGAGCGGCGCGATCAGGATCTTCTGCAGGTATTCGGCCAGTTCCGGATTCATTTCCTTCCGGAAGGAGCGGTAGACCGCATCCAGTTCCTTCAGCACAGCCTTCCCGTCTTTCTCGGCCGCATCGATGATGGACCGGGCTTCGGAAAGGATCTCGTTCTTCAGCCGTTCCAGTTCCTTACCCTTCTCCTTCAGTTCCTTCTGGATGCCTTTCTTGAAGTCCTCGGCGACCTGCACGAGGGCTTTCTTGACATCTTCCAGGAAGGTGATGAAATCCTGGATGACCTGCCTGATGTCCTTGACGGCTTCGTTGCCGGCTTTTTCCAGTTCCCGCTTGAGGCGGGCGATCAGTTCATTGATGATCGCCGTGACGGAACTGAAATCCGGGACGTCGGGATTGAACGCCTGGACGAGGGTGTATATCTTGCTGACCAGGGCGGCGGCATCGTCATAGTCGTCGACCGGGAACTGCTCTTTGACATAGGCTTCCGGATCCGTGAACATCTGGGCGATCTTGGACCAGCGGAGAACATAGATTTCCACCGTAGGGCAGGCGCCCTTGACCTGTGCGACAGCCGACTTGATCGCGGCGTTGACGTCCGCCACGGCGCTGTCGACATTGTCCTGATAGGCCTTCGCCAGTTCCTTGCTGACTTCCTCCAGCGACGGAGTCGGGACGCTCCCCGGATTCGGGATGAATTTCGCGACCTCGATGGTCTGCGTCTGGATCAGGCCCAGGAAATCCAGGACCTTGTAGATCTTGTCCAGGATGTCCCCCACCTTGCCGAATTCGCCCAGGGCCTCGCGCATCAGCCGGTCCAGTTCGCGGCGGAGCTGGTTGTAACGTGCCAGCAGTTCGTCCCGGGCGGCCGTCGCCGCATTCAGGAGCTGCTTCTCCAGTTCATCCAGTTCCTTCCGGATCTTCTCGATCTCCTGCGCAATCTGGGCGCGGACCTCTTCCTTCACCTGCTTGATCAGGGCCTCGACCTTCTCCTTCTGACGGGCCAGTTCCCGCAGTTCCTCATCGAAGACGGTCTTGGCATTGCGGAGCAGCACGACCAGGATATGGTCGAAGATCCGTTCCGCGAACTCCTTGTTGAGATAGGTGTCCGCCATGTAGTCGCCGAACGCCGGATACTCCTCGCCGAGTGCCTCCCACTCCATGTCGCGGAACTTCCCGATCAGTTTGAACAGGTTGTTGATCAGCTTAAAGAGCGGCTCCAGCTTGCCGAGGATACCGATGTCGCCGAACGAAAGCGATGCGGAGAAACCGCCCTTTGAATAGGAGAAGACATGATCGTCCCCGCCGGAGACATAGAACAGTTCCCCGACCGACAGTTTCGCATTTTTCCCGTCTCCCGCGGCCTGGACCTTGACATCCTCCCAGTCAATGCCCTCGTCGGCGAGCTCCTCCAACGCATCCCCGATCGCATCAACCGTCGAGAAGACGGATGCGATCAGGTCGTAGAGTTCCTGATTCTTTTCGAAGTTGGACAAGTCGTAGCCCAGCCGCTCGAAGACATGCTCGATAAACTTCTGCAGCGCGGATTCCTTGTGGTTTTTGTCCGGAATGAGATAATTCCTCACGTCGTCCACCGTCTTGAGTTTGTCCAGCTCATCGGTGGCGGTCGCGAAATACGACGGCATGTCTCCGAGGAAATCCTCGAGGAGCGCGTCTTTGGTCATGGTAAGGAGGGTGCCCAGTTTAAGGAAAAACTGGTCCAGAACGGAGGAGGCAGGATCGGCTGACATAACCTAGGGGATTTAGGGGTTCACGATCTGGCTTTTCTCTCGCCGCAAAACGCTCGCTACTGCGCCGTATGCAATTATAAGAAATAAAAATACAAAAAACAACCACCTTCCAAGGAAAGATGGTTGTTAAATGAATTTATGTACTTACATTTTTTACGTACGTAGCAAAGGCGTCTACTTAGGCAATCCGAAAACGGCGGACAATTCGGCCATCTGGCCATCGGTCATGCCCTCCGGCTCAAAGCCCATGTTCTTGCCGGCCATGTAGATCTGGGCCGCCTTATTCAGCACATCGACCTGGTCGAAAGCGTCCATGATGTCCCTATCGACCGCAAAAACACCGTGTTTCTCCCACATAACCACGTCATAATCATCCGAAATGGCCTGAATCGTCGCATCGGCCAGCTCCACGCTGGACGGCAGCATGTACGGAACGATTCCCAGTCCCCGCGGACAAAAGGCCTTCGTCTCCGGAATCATGGACCAGAGCAGCCGGGTCGCAACGTCCTTTTCCAGGAACTTCCGGGCGTGCGTCATGGCCACCAATTCGATCGGATGGGTGTGCAGGGAAGCCCTGTAGGGGTAATTATTCGTAAGTAAATAATTATGCACCGCCAAATGAGACGGCAATTCCGACGTCGGGGCCACCGGAAGGTCCGCCACGATCTCGTAGGAGGCACAGTCGTCCAGGATCCGGATGATGGATCCGTTGGCCATCGGGTCGCGGGCGAGGTCCCGCATCCGCTTCTGCGTGCCTTTGCAGTAAAACCAGCAACCCTTCAGCGCAGGGAGCGTAGTTCCGATGGGACGGGGTGCGCTGATGGCAGGAAGCGCCCGCATGGCCTCGTCGGCATATTCGGTGACATTGATGGTAATGTTGCCGCCGTTGCGTTCGGCCCACCCCTTCTGCCAGAGGTAACCGGCCACCTCGGCGACCTTGTCGATTTCGGCCTTCAAGGCCGGATATTTATCCAAAATACTCATATCAATTGCGGAAGGAAAGAGGAAACGATCAGGACGAGCAGGCCCGCCACCAGGATGGCGATGGTCTTCTTCGAGCAGCCCTTCCATTCTTTCAGGATGATGCCCCAGACATTGCTGAAAGTCACGTTGAGAGACTGGAGGATGCACCAGGAGAAGGCCAGCAGCACGGCGGAACCGGTCAGGAAGCCCTTGCCGAGGGCCAGGCCGAAGAACTGGCTGTACCACAGCAGAACGGCCAGGCAGCAGAAGAGCAGATTGTTGACATACAAGTCTTTGCGCTTATAGTCGCCCCAGGTTTTGTTGCGGCTGTTCTGGTAGAAACAGTAGCAGGCGTTGGTCAGGAAACCGCCCAGGGTCACCAGGAACGTCGCCGGAAGGGTCTTGAAGATCTCCGGGGTCGAAGCCCAGGAAAGCGGCTCCCCGAAGCCCAGGCCGATGGCGAAACAGGCGCTCATGAAACCGGCCAGCAGGGCCACCAGGATGCCTTTGCCGAAATTGAAATCCTTGACGGCGGTCTTGGCATCGTCGCCGGCCTCGGCGGCTTTCCGTGCCCCCGCCCAGCCGATGATGGCGATACCGACGAGCGTCACCACGACGCCCACGATTACGGGAGCGGTTAGGTCACCGGTCTTTCCCGTGAAGATCGGTGTCAGGAGGGTTCCCAGGCCCGCGCAGGTACCCAGGGCGATGCTCTGGCCGAGCGCGACGCCCAGATAGCGCATCGACAGGCCGAAGGTCAAGCCGCCTACGCCCCAAAGGATGCCGAAAAAGATGGTCAGCAGGCTTTCCTTCGGATGGGCCGCAAACATCCCGAAGAGGGACTCCCCTGCCGGTACGGCCAGCAGGGCGCCCAGCAGCGGGAACACGAGCCAGGCGAAGACGCCCTGGACGATCCAGTAGCTCTCCCAGCTCCAGTCACGGATCTTGTTGATCGGCACGTAGCTGCTGGACTGGCAGAACGCGCCGACCGCGATGATCAATAGTCCGATGAAGATTTCCATGACAGCTTATCGTTTGGAAGTGACTTCCCGTTCGTAGCGCTCGATCTCCGGAATGAAGTCCTCGCCCACCGGTACGCCGTTCTTGCAGTTGAAATAGTCGAACACGGCGCCGAACGGCAGGGTCTTGGCTTCTTCGAGGAGGGCCAGGCGCTGGAAGCCCTTACCGGCATCCTCATATTCCCGCAACTTGGCCAGCGGCTCGAGCAGGGCGCTCAGGACGCACTTCTGGGTGGCGCGGGTGCCGATGACATAGGCGCCGATGCGGTTGATGGCGGCATCGAACTAGTCCAGGCCGATGTGGCAGCGGTCCAGGGCATCCGCACGGACCATCTCCTTGAACAGGTCCAGGGTCTGGTCGTTCATGATGGTGACGTGGTCGGAGTCCCAGCGGACCGGGCGGCTGACATGGAGCATCAGTTCCGGGACGAAGAGCAGGAGCGAGGCGACCATGTCGGAGACGTTCTCGGTCTGCTCGTAATGGCCGGTATCGAGGGTATACATGAGCTTGCGGGTCGCGCAGTAGCCGGCGACAAAGTCATGGCTGCCAACGGTATAGCTCTCAAGGCCGATGCCGAACAGCTTGGCTTCCAGGCAGGTCTTCATCCCCGGCAGGTCCTCCTTCAGGATCTCATCGAGGGATTCAGCGAAGATCTGGCGGTAGCGCATGCGCTCGACCGTGAGGTCCTTGGAGCCGTCATGGACCCAGATGTTCATGATGCAGGGATCGCCCTGGGCCTTGCCCATCGCATCGGCGATGCGGCGGCAGCGCTTGGTGTGTTCAATCCAGAATTCGCGGATGGCCGGATCCGGGTTGGCCAGGCTGAGGTCGCCGCTCTTGGGATGGCCGAAGGACGTCGAGTTGAAGTCCAGCTTCATGCCGTTTTCCTTCGCCCACTCGATCCAGCTCTGGAAATGCTCGGGACCGCACTGGTCGCGATCGACGAACTTCCCGCCGAAATCTCCGTAGATTTCATGCAGGTTGAGCCGCTGGGTACCGGCCAGCAAGCTCTTGGCGAACTTGACGTCCGCACGGACCTCGTCGATGTTGCGGGCCCGGCCGGGGTAGTTGCCGGTGGTCTGGATGCCGCCGGAGAGGCCGGCCTTGCTTTCAAAGCCGATCACGTCGTCGGTCTGCCAGCAGTGCAGGGAGATCGGCGTCTTTTCAAGGATTTCAACGGCCTTGTCGGTGTCCACGCCGATAGCGGCATACCGCTCCCGGGCGATTTCGTAAGCTTGGAGAATCTGTTTTTCGTTCATCGTTATGGGGTTTTATTTGTTTGACGGATAGAAAGTTTTGACGGAGAAGGTTTCGGCGATGAGCCGGCGCATCTCCCAACGGTCGGCGACGAGTCCCGCTGCCTTGGCCTGGACCATGACGTTGCCGATAGCGGTCGCTTCGACGGGGCCGGCCACGACCGGAATCCCGAGGGTATCGGCCGTCAGCTGGCTCATGTAGTCATTGGCCGAGCCGCCGCCGATGACATGGAGTTTTTCGATCTTGAAAGGTGCAAATTCCTGCAGCATATCCAGGACTTCCTTGTACCGGTACGCCAGGCTGTGATAGATGCAGCTGACCATTTCCGCGTCGTTTTCCGGTACGGGCTGGCCGGCTTCCGCCAGGGCGGCGCGGATTTCCCGGTCCATGTCGGCCGGGTTGGCGAACCGCGGGTCATCCGGGTCGATCCGGCCGGAGAACGCCGAGGCGGCACGCGCCATGTCCGTTAACTGGCCATACGTATATTCCCGTCCGGCAGCCTTCCAGGCCTTGCGGCACTGCTCCAGCAGCCACATGCCGGTGATGTTCTTCAGGAAGCGGGTCGTTCCCTCGATGCCGCCTTCGTTGGTGAAATTCAGGCGGGAAGAGGCTTCGTTGATGATCGGGGCCGGGGTTTCGATGCCCATCAGGCTCCAGGTCCCGCTCGACAGATAGGCAAAACGCTCATCCGAGGCCGGGACGGCGGCGATGGCAGAAGCGGTGTCATGGCCGGCGACCGCGACCACGGGGACCTCCCCGATGCAGGTCGCCGCAGCGATGGATTTCCGGAGCGTACCGACGACGGTCCCGGGCTGGACGATGGGCAGCAGCACGTCGGTCCGGACACCGATCCTTTTCAGGATGGACTTGTCGAACTGCCGGCTCCGCTGGTCCATCATGCCGGAGGTGGAGGCATCCGTATACTCGCAGACTTTGTTTCCTGTCAGCATCCAGGACAGCAGGTCCGGCATGAACAGGATTTCCTTTGCCCCGGACAACGGAGCGAAGCCCTCCCGCGTCTGCGCATACAATTGGAAAATGGAATTGAAATCCATGATCTGGATACCGGTCGAAGCATACAACTTCTCCCGCGGGAGGGTCTTGAATACTTCCTCCGGCACACCGGCGGTATAGGGGTCCCGGTAGGCGCGCGGCAGCCCCAGGAGCGTCCCGTCCGGAGCGATGCAGCCGAAATCCACGCCCCAGGTATCGATACCGATGGAATTGATTTTCACGCCGTTTTTGGCCAGGCCGGAGAGACATTCCAGAAAATGTTCGTAGATGGAATATACATTCCAGTAATATCTGCCGCCCAGTTCCAGGGGCTGGTTCGGGAAACGGCAGACTTCCTCCATCCGGAAGCGCCCGTTTTCAAATGTCGCCAGGATGCCGCGTCCGGAAGTGGCGCCGCAGTCAAAGGCCAGGAAAGCAGTTTTGGACTCCATATTCAGTCGGTTTTCGCAAAAGTAAGGTTTTCATGGGATTATTTTACTATATAATTTGCGATACAAACTTTGTTTTTTGACACAATTCCTTTCTTCGAAGGGACAGTGCCGTTCCCGAACCGGCAACGGAAAAATGGGTAAGGAAAACCGGGAAAATGATATTGCATAAATCCAATCTGACCTTCCCTGATTTCGGTTGACACTTTTAGAGAGGATTAACTAATATTGTTTACACTATCACTGACTGGGTTTACAGTCGGTGTATTTTATCTCTAA
>JAFUUB010000120.1 GCA_017483985.1 Bacteroidales bacterium
GCTCGGCATTGGCGGCGATGACCTCCCGCTCGGAGGCGTGGACGCACTGCTCCTGGAAATAGTCCTTGTTCTGGGACGGGGCGTTGTCCAGGTACTGGGCCAGCAGCCGGTGGACCATCAAGTCCGGATACCGGCGGATCGGGGAGGTGAAATGCGTATAGAACTTGAAAGCCAGGCCGTAGTGGCCGATGTTGTCGGTGCTATAGGCGGCCTTGGCCATGGCCCGCAAGGCAATCATTTCCAAGGCCATGAACTCCGGTTTGTCCTTGGCGTCGGAGAGCAGCCCGTTCAGCTTGGAGGCGATCTTGTCGCCCTCGCCGAACTGGACCTTGTAACCGAAACCGGAGGCGAACTCGGACAGGCCGCCGAGTTTCTCCATGTTCGGCAGGTCGTGCACGCGGTAGACGAAGGTCTTGGCCGTCTTGCGCTCCTTGCCGTCCATCTTGCCGTCGGTCGCGACATACTCCGCCACGCTGCGGTTGGCCAGCAGCATGAACTCCTCGATCAGCCAGTTGGCCTCCTTGGAGATATGCTGGTGGACGGCGACGGGCTTGCCGTTTTCGTCACATTCGACCTTCATCTCCGGCCGCTCGAAACTGATGGCTCCGGCCGCAAAGCGGCGCCGGCGCAGTTGGGCGGCGATTTTCCAGAGATCGAGGATCGCGGCGCCAATCTCGGCAGAGGCGCCGCCGTCGCCCTTGCCTTCGATGATGGCCTGGGCTTCCTCATAGTTGAAACGATGGTCGGAATCGATGATGGTCCGGCCGAACCAGCGGTCCAGGACTTTGCCCTGGGGCGTCAGGGTGAAGACGGCCGAGAAGGTCAGCTTGTCCTCATGCGGCCGCAAGGAGCAGAGCTTGTTGCAGAGCTTCTCCGGGAGCATGGGGACGGTGCGGTCGACCAGGTACACGGAGGTGCCGCGCGCCTGGGCTTCCTTGTCCACGGCGCCGCCGGGACGGACGTAGTAAGACACATCGGCGATGTGGACGCCAACTTCCAGGTTTCCGTCGGCCAGTTTCTTATAGGACAGGGCGTCGTCGAAGTCCTTGGCATCGGCCGGGTCGATGGTGAAGGTCAGGGTGTCGCGGAAATCGCGGCGGCCCTTGAGGTCCTTCGGGGTGATTTTGTCGGGAATCTCGTCGGCGGCGTTCTCCACGGCCGGCTCGAACCGGTAGGGGAGGCCGTACTCGGCCAGGATGGCGTGCATTTCGGTGTTGTTGTCGCCTAGTTCGCCGAGCACGTCGACGATCTGTCCGTGCGGATATCGCTCGCCGCGGACCCAGCTGTCCACGACCACGGCGACCTTCATGCCCACATGGGCCCGCAGTTCGCGCGCCTCGCCGTCCACGGTCTCGTACACGCCCGTGACGGCATATTCATTGTCGCCGAGCTGGCGCAGGGCGCCTTTCAGTTCCCGCCGCTCCGTGGTCTGCGGGGCGGACTTGCGCCGGTAGACCGGGGTTCCCTTTGGGTCGACGACGTCGACCACGATGTCATAGGGCATGAACTTGCTCTGCATGATGACCCAGGCCTGGGCGCCCACGATGTGGAGCACGCCCACGAAGGGCCGTTTGGTGCGTTCGAGGATGTCAAGGACGCTCCCGTCGGCGTGCTTGTTGCCGACCTTGGGGCGGAGGAGGGCGATCCGGACCCGGTCGCCGTTGAGGGCGCCGCGGGCCTTGACGGAGGAGACGAACACGTCGTCTTCCAGTTCCTCGACCTTGACGAAGAGGTTGCCATCGCGCGTCATCTGCGCAATGCCTTCATATTCGGGATGTTGATCTTTCTTGTGTTTTTTCGCTTCGTTCGTGACTCTGCCGCTTTTGCTTCTTTTACTGCCAGACATAAATAATATGGATTAAGATGCGCAAAGATACGGACTTTCAGGCAATCCGCAAAACACGGGAAAGCCCTGCGGGTTCATCCTCCAAATTTGACCGTTCATACCCAAAAAACAACCACACGGAAAAATTTCTTTGCGGTTAAAGTTGAAAATACAAAATTTGCACATTACCTAAAACGATTTATAAACTACACATATCTATAATTCTACCAACCATCCTTATGAAAAGTATCTGTACAAAACTCTTGGTCGTCATGCTTTTGAGTATGGCGTCCATCGTGGCATTCGCCCAGCGCGGATACCAGGTGAAGGGTACTGTCGTCGATGCGCAGGGTCCGGTCATCGGAGCCACCGTCGTCGAGCAGGGGACCAACAATGGCGTATCTACCGGGATCAACGGTGACTACGTCCTGAATGTCTCCGGGCCGGATGCGACTGTCGAAGTCAGTTGCATCGGGTATGCAACCGTATCTTTCAGGGCTTCCCAGATGCCGGGGCGGGTCCAGCTTTCCGAGGACAATGAGTACCTCGACGAAGTTGTCGTCATCGGTTACGGCGAAGTCAAGAAATCCGATGCGACCGGTTCCGTCGTCGCGATGAAGCCGGATGAACTTAACCGTGTGAAAGCCAACACGACGGAGGATCTCCTGCTCGGCAAGATCGCCGGTCTGCAGATCACCCAGGGCTCCGGTTCCGCCGGCTCTACCGGTACGATCCGCATCCGCCAGGGAGCCTCCCTGAACGCTTCCAACGAACCGCTCATCATCGTCGACGGCATGGTCGGCGAGAGCATCCACTCGGTCAACGCCGATGACATCGAATCCATCAACGTCCTGAAGGATGCTTCCTCCGCGGCCATCTATGGCGCCCGGGGTGCCAACGGCGTCATCATCATCACGACCAAGAAGGGACCGCAGGCCAAGGGCGGACAGACCGTCGCGCCGCGCGTAAACTACCGTGGCGACTACTCCGTCAACTATGCCTACCAGAAACTCGATGTCTATGATGCCGATGAATTCCGTGAGGAGTACATCCGCCGCGGGTGGGATGCCGCCTTGCTGGGCAATGCGGATTCCGACTGGCAGAAGGCCATCAGTCAGACGGCCTTCAACCACCGTCATACCATTTCCCTCCGGGGTGCCCTGCCGTACCTTCCGTACCGCGTTTCCGTCGGTTTCCAGGACAGCAAGGGCGTCGTGAAGGGCAACAAGCAGGATGTCTGGACCGCTTCGGTCAACCTCAATCCGAAGTTCCTGGACGACCACCTGGCCTTCGACATCGGCTTGCGCGAGAACTACAAGCGCTCCCCTGAAAGCGGCGGTTCCATCACTTCCGCTGCGCTGACTGACCCGACCCGTCCGATCTATACCGACTACGGTCCAGCCACTGTCAACGGCGTAACCTATGACCAGAAAGCCTTCGGATTCAATATGTTCGGCGCCGACGCCCAGGGCAATAACCCGATTTCGACCAACAACCAGGTGGCCAGCGCCCTGTATCCGGGCCTCGGCTACAGTGAGAACAACCGCCTCTCGGCGAATGTCTCCGCCATTTACAAGGTGCACGGTTTCGAGGACCTTTCCGCGACGGTCTCTTTCAACGGCCACAAATACAATTCTTATACGAAAAATCTGGGACAAGACAATACCCCTGGCACCTGGTCCTCCTCCATGGTCGCCCTCGGCAAGGGTGGTCAGGGCACCTACTCCTCCAGCACGTCCGACAGTTTCCATTACAACATCGACTACTTCCTGAATTACAAGCATGTCTTTGCGGGGAAACACTCTGTCGATGCAACCGTGGGCCACTCCTATGAGCGTGACTACGGCGAGTCCTGGAGCTCGGCTTCCTTCTACAACGACGGAGATCCGGTCGAGAACAGCCTGGAATCCTCCAGCAAATCGGAGCTCCGCCTGGCTTCCTGGTTCGGCCGACTGAACTACATCTTCAACGACAAGTACCTGTTCACGTTTACGATGCGTGCCGACGCCTCCTCGCGCTTCGCCCCGGAGACCCGTTGGGGTTACTTCCCGTCCGCGGCCGTGGCCTGGAAGCTTGACAAGGAACCGTTCATCAGGGACCTCGGCTTCATCAGCGAACTCAAGCTCCGCGCCAGTTACGGCAAGACCGGCCAGCAGGATATCGGTACCCGCTATGCCTATCAGGCCAGCTATTATGTCTCGGATGACAACCACTCCTACCTGGACAACGGTACCTGGTACAATGCCTACCGGCCGACGGCCTTCGACCGCACCATCCAGTGGGAGGTCACCACGACCAAGAACATCGGCCTCGACTTCGGCCTGTGGAAGAACCGCGTCAGCGGCAGCATGGAATACTATTACCGCTGGACCGACAACCTGCTGATGAACTCCGTGAAAATCCCGGCCGGATCCAACTTCTCCAACGCCCTCGACCAGAACATCGGCGAGATGTCCAGCCGCGGCTTCGAACTGTCCCTGAGCTTCGTGCCGGTCAGCACCCGCGACCTGTACTGGACCATCAATACCAATTTCGCATGGAACGATGCCCGCATCGAATCGCTGACGGCCTATGAAGATCCTGACGCCTACATCACCATCGGCAATTCCAGCCGGTACATGCGGGTCAACAAGGTCGGTCACAAGCCCCAGACGTTCTTCCTGGCCAAGCAGGTCTATGAAGACGGGAAGGCTGTCGAGAAATGGTACAATCCGGAGTATGATCCGAGCGATCCCGACTCCCAGGAATACCTGACCGACACAACCTCCGACACCGCCCGCTGGATGGAAGGCAAGGACCGCAGCGGCCTCGTCCCGTTCTACGGCGGCCTCACTTCCCAACTCAAATACAAGAACTGGGACTTCGGCATCAATTCCCACTACGGCTTCGGCCAGTATGTGTTCTGGGAGACCATGTACGGCGGCTGTGACTATTCCTATTACAGCCAGTACAACAACTACCCGACCAACACCTTCAAGGGCGTGATTCCCGACTGGTCCATCGAACACTACGAATCTGACTATTGGCTCTACAAGGGAGACTACTTCAAACTCGACAGCATCGTGGCCGGTTACACCTTCAACAAGACCCGCTGGTTCCGCAGTTGCCGCGTGGCCCTCGGTCTCCAGAACGTCTTTACGATCACCAACTACCCGGGCATTGATCCGGAAGTCTACGGAGGTATGGACTCCTCCTCGACACCGCGTCCGCGTATCGCCATGCTTTCCCTGAACATCGAATTTTAACCCAGAAGACCGTCATGAAAAAGATATTATATGCCATTTGTGCCGCAGCGCTTCTCCTGAACGTTTCCTGCGAGAATCTGGACCTCTTCCCGGAGTCCGAGGCTGCGCTTTCCGAGAACGAAGTGTTCTCGACGTATGAGGGTTATCACGGATTCTTCCTCAAATGCTACCTGGCCATGGTATGCGAATCCCAGGGTTCCGGCCATGGCGGCGATGACCTCTCCGGCTGGGATGCCGGCCGTTCGACCTTCCTGCGCGCCCTCTACTGGTCCCAGGAAGCCCCTTCCGACGAGATGTACAACCGTTCCGGATCCGGCTACGGCCTGCGCAACGCCACGGCCATGAACTGGGAACCCGGTACGCAGTTCCCGATGTGGCTGTACTACCGCTGCTACCTGATCATCTCCTACGCCAATGACCTGCTCCGCCGGACCACCGAGAGCCAGCTGAAAGACAACGGTGTCTATGAGGCCTGCAAGAACGAGGTCGGCTATTGGCGTGCGGAGGCCCGGTTCATCCGTGCCTACATGTACTATCTCCTGATGGACAACTTCGGCGACGTGGGCTTCGTAGACGAGACCTCCCCGAACGGTGCCTATCCGGTGCAGTGGGCCCGCAAAGACCTGTATGACTGGCTTACGGCCGAACTGGAAGAGATCCAGGACGACCTGATGCCCGCAAGCCAGCGGGTCTGGGGCCGCGCCAATGCGGCTTCCGCCCAGTTCCTCCTGGCCCGCATCTACCTGGGCTGCCATGTCTATGCCGGCACTACGACAGACTATGGCAAAGCCCTCGAGTACTGCAAGAAGATCATCGGCAGCGGCGCCTTCTCCCTGGCTCCGAACTACATCGAGAACTTCCTGGCGGACAACAACACCTCCAAGGAAATCATCTGGGGCCTGGCTTCCGATACCGACCATGTCAACGGCTCCGGCAGCACGAACTACCTGCTGAAGGCCAACCTGCATTCCGCGCTGATCGCCCCCGGCACCGGCCTGGACTTCGGCATCACCGAGCAGTGGGGCGGCAACCATTGCATGCGTCAGGTGTTCGTCGAGAAATTTGCCGAAGAAGACCGCGACTTCCACTATGCCGACCCTTGGGGCGACCGGAAGAAGGACCACCGCGCCCTGTTGTTCATGGGACCGGAGACCGAAGGCAAGCTCGACGGAAAGAACGCGGCCCTCGTTAAGGAACTCTACGAGGACGGCACTGATCCGACCAGTACTACCGTCAAGGGGGCTGCCCCGTACGGTTCCCTTTACACCAAGTGGCGCAACGTCATGAAGGACCGTGTGGTCCGCGAGCCTACGCGCTACTCCAACGTCGGCTTCCCGGTCATGCGCCTGGCGGACGTCTACCTGATGGCGGCCGAAGCGATCATGCGCGGCAACGGCGGAACCCCGAATACGGAAGCCCTCGGCTATGTCAACGAGGTGCGTCAGCGTGCTTACTGCTCCGGCAAGTACCTGCAGGCGGACAAGCACAATGCCGACGGTGACATCACGCTCAATGAGCTGACCTACCGCTGGCTGCTCGACGAACGTTCCCGCGAGCTCTGGAGCGAGAACTGGCGCCGGTCCGACCTGATCCGGTTCGACTGCTACACCAACAACTACTCCTGGGACTTCAAGGGCTATATGCCGAATGCCAAGGATATCAGCTACTATGGCATCGCCGACGTGGATGACAAGTACAACCTGTACCCGATCCCGCAGGACGATGTCCGGTACAATCCGAACCTCAAGCAGAATCCGAACTACGAATAGACAGGTCCCTTCCTGCATGCAGAAGGCCCCGGATCCAGCCAAGGATCCGGGGCCTTCCCGTATCGCGGTTTCCGGTTAACGCTTGTAACCGGCCAGGGTGGCGATCAGCGGGGCAATCTGCGCATTGTCCTCCACGGGGATGAAGGCCTCCTCGCACTTGCCTTTGACATACAGGCCGACCGGGGAGCCGGTGTGGGCGCCATGGCTCCACTGGAGGCCGGCGTTCCGGTTCAGCACGTCGACAGCCTCGGCGACAAGCCGGGTGTTGACGGCATACAGGTTGGCCACGTTGTTCTCGCGGTCTCCGCCGGCTCCGAAGGTCCGGTCGTAGGTCTCCTTCAGGGCGGCTTCCTGGCGTTCGCTCACTTCGACGCTGCCCCACAGGCCAAGATGCTCACGGAAGAAATCCTTGACCTGGTCCCAGGTCGGCGGGGTGTATTCCTGCTCCGGGGCCATCGGCGGGCGGTTGCCCCGGCCCTGTCCGCGGCCTTCCTGCTGACGCGGGAAGAAGGTGCTGCGGAAGAGGGTCGTCATCGCACCGACGGACATTTTCTGGTGGCCCAGCCGGTCGGGATGCATCTCATACTGCCCGGAGCCCAGTTCCAGGCCGCCGGTTTCATGGTCTGCCGTCACGACGATCAGGGTTTCGTCGGGATGCTTGGCCTGGAATGCCAGGACGATGTCCATGGCATTGGCAAAGTCGGTGAGTTCCTGGAAGCAGGCGGCGCCGTCATCGGCATGGCCGCCGTAGTCGATTTTGCCGCCTTCGATCATGAAGAAGAAGCCCTTGTCTCCGAAATGGGCATCCAGATAGGCGATGCCGGCCGTGACGAAGTCGGACAGGGTGGTATCGTCCTCTTTCCGGTCGATGGCATACGGCAGGTCGGTCTCCGTCTTGCCGCTGAGGCAGAGGACACGGCCGTCCACCTTCTCGATGCCCTTGAATTCAGCCGGGCCGTGGAACACCTTGATGCCGGCGCCGCGGGCTTCGGTCTCGAAGAAGGCGCTGTCGTGGCCGGAGTTCCGTTCGGTCAGGAAGGCGGCACCGGCGGCGAAGTCGATCGGGGCCGTCAGGTACTGGCGGGCGATCTCCTCATACATGCCGCGCTGGGCGGCGTGGGCGGTAAAGCAGGCAGGCGTGGCATGGTTGACACCCACGCTGGTGGCGATGCCGGTGCCGTAGCCGGCCGCCTTGGCCCATTCGGTCAGGAAGGACACGGGTTTCCCGTCCATGTCCACGCCGACCGCATTGTTATAGGTCTTGACACCGCTGGAAAGGGCGGTCCCGCCGGCGGCGGAGTCCGTGACTAGCGACGACGCGGAATAGGTGGTGATGAAATTCCGGACGGGGAAGTGGAAGAAGTTGATGCTGGCCGGTCCATAACCGGTGGCCGCGTTGTATTGTTCGGTTGCGACAACCTGGTTGATGCCCATGCCGTCGCCGATCATGTAAAAGACATATTTGACGGGCGGAGTGTCGGCTTTTTTCTTGGTCCTGGCACCGGCAGGAGTCATGACGGCTGCCAGGGCGGCTGCCACGAGGAGGGAGCGGAAAATGTGTTTCATAATATGGGGTAGTTATTGATTGATGATTGGAAAAATGGTCAGTCTGAGGGTAGTGCTGCCGTACGGGACCAGGTCGATGTATTGGACCGGGCCCTCGGCCTTGACTTTGTCGGGCAGGGCGGGCGTAAAGCGGTTCTCCTTGAGGGTCCAGCCCTTGACGCCGACGACGGGGACGCGGATTTTGACCGGAACACTTTGCAAGTCAAAGGGGAATCCCTCCGCTCCGGTCTTTTCGACCTGGAGATCGTCCAGGCTGTTCCTTACGAGCGCATAGTTCCATTTTCCGTCCGGCGTCATGCTCCAGCTCTTGAAATCGGGATTCGCCGATACCTTGCCCGCCATGTTGTCATACACGTTCGGATCCTCTTCCACCTTGGCCGGAACGGCATAGGTGTAGACGATCGGACCGCGCTGCACGGAGGTGCCGGCGACCGGATTGTCCACGATTTCGATGTCCATCGGCAGGTCGACGGTCAGCACGTCGCCGGTCTTCCAGGTCTTGCTGACGGTCTTGAAACCGGGCTTGTCCGCCTTGCACCAGCCGGGGATGCGGTAGGTGAAGTCCATGGCGTATTCCTTGCCGGACGGTTTCCCGTCCTTGAAGAAGCTGAATTCGAAGCGGACCTGCTCCTCGAAGGGATAGCCCGTCTTCTCCTCGATCTTGACGGTCACGCCTTTGCCGAGGTCATATTCGACCGACGAGGGACCGTACAAGGCGGCAACCGGCATGCCCTTGGCATCGCGCAGCCACATGCGTGCGACGTAATTCGGCATGAATCGGTGCAGGTTCCCGATGCAGCATTCGGTCTCGTGGATGGGCCGGTAGGCCATCCAGGTCTTGCCATATTTGAACCGGTTGTGGTCGGAATTGCCGGTAGCGATGACCTGGTTCGGACAGGAGAAATACTGCATGGACTTGAAGTCCTTGGTGATGGAGCCGAGACCGCCGTTGAAGATGCCTTTTTCGATGCGGTCCGCCCACTGCCCGTCGCCGGTGGTCATCAGGTAATACCCCATGGTCCAGGTGTAATCGGAGACGTCGCAGGTCTCGTGGCTGGCCAGCGGGTCGTTGCCGGCCAGGGCTTCGGTGGAGGAGTTGATGCCGTCGATCAGCATGTTCGGGCCTTCCATCTTGGCTTCCGCGTGGATGGCGGCATCCAGGTATTTCTGCTCACCCGTGTAGGCATACAGCAGCATGGGGATCTTCAGCAGCTCGTTCATGGTGACGCCGTGCATGGTGAAGGGGCTGTCGTCCAATGCATTCTCCTGCGTCAGTTCGGACGCGTTCTCGTTCCAGGCCGCGATGGCCCGGTTCAGCAACTCCGGATTCCGGGTGATGGAATAGGTCCAGAGCATGCCTTCGACATTGACGACGAAACGGTTCATGCCCAGTTCCTCAACGGTATAGGAAAGGTAGTTCTTCTCGAGGGCTTCGGGGATGCGCGGGTCGCCGGTGGCCTCATAATAGGCTTTGACGGCGCGGAAAAACACGGCCCACGGCCAGGCCATCGAGCCGGTTTCGGGACCGAGACGGCCTTCCGGCCGGTCGGCTGCGGCGATGCGCTGCTGTTTGGCCCGGCGTTCCTGCATCTGGCGGGCACGGGCTTGTGCACGGGGATCGGCGGAGACTTCCGCATTGAAATCCCGTTGCGGGCGGCGGCCCTGCTGCTGCGCCTGTGCCTGCTGCTCCTCGGGGGTGAGTCCGGCCTTGAACGGCAGGGGGTGGGCGAGGACATAGTCGATGTTCTGCTGCCAGACATCCAGGAATCTGGGGTCATCCAGCAGAAATCCGAGCCGGGTCAGGCCGTCGAGATAGTAGGCGGTCTGTTCGAAACGCCACCAATCTGCGCCGCGGGACTCGGAGTCACGTTCCAGGGTTCCGGCCCACAGGACGGAGTTGTAGGGATACGCCATGGCCTCCGGATGGCCGGTCAGGCCATCGGCCTGGCGCTGAAGGATCTCCTTGAGCCAGCCTTCGGGCTGGATCTTGTCGATCAGGCCTTCGGAGAAGACGGCGTGGGGCGGCGCTGGCACGGAAGTGTCGGCGGCTTTTTTGCATTGGGTCAGGCTGGTCACCGCGACCAGGCCTGCCAGGAAGATATGGGTAAGTGTTCTCATAATGAAGAGATTTGTATTCAAGAGATCCAGTCCCTGAATTCGTGGACACGGGACCGGGCGACGATGATATCCGCTTTCAAGGGCGGGGAGAGAAGGAGCTTGAGCCGGCTGCCGAAAATCCGCTCGAAACCGGTGATGGCATGGATGGAGACAATGTAATTCCGGGAGACGCGGAAGAATTCATGCGGATCCAGTTCCTCCAAAATGGCTTCCATTTGAAGGTCGATGTAAAAGATGCGGCCGTCTTTCCGGGTCAGATACCGGTCCTTGCCTTCGACATAGAAATAAGCGATGTCTTCGGTGGAAACCGGGATGATGTGCTTTCCGACATGGATGATGAACCGTTTCCGGTACGCCGTTTCTCCGGCTTTTTGCTCCTGTGCCAGGGTTCGGACGTGTTGCAGCAGCCTGAGGATGTCGCCGTTCTCCAGTCCGGCCCTGCACCGGTTAACGGCCCACTGCAGCGCGGTTTCATCAATGGGCTTGAGCAGATAATCGATGCTGCCGGCCTCGAAGGCTTTGATGGCGTATTTGTCGTAGGCCGTCGTCATGATGATCTTTGCGCGGATCTGTTCCTGCTGCAGGATTTCGAAGCAATGGCCGTCCGTCAGCTCGACATCCATGAATATCAGGTCGGGTTGATTGCCCGGGGTCCGGAGCCATGCGAGCGTGTCACTCACGGTCTCGGTCACGCCGGCAATCTCCAGATCCGGAAAATTCCGTTTCAGGAGGCGGATCAGCGCTTCCTGCGCCGGCCTTTCATCTTCTACGATCAAGGCTTTCATCTTACATCAGCGGGAGTTTTACGGTATAATAGTCTGCGTCTTCCTGAATGACGATTTCTTTTCCGATTTCGTCATGATAGCGTTTCCGGATATACTGCTGGCCGTTCCCGGTCGAGGGCTGGGAGGTCTGTTTGGGCCGTCGGTTGTTGCGGACTTCGATGTACCCGTCCGCTGCCTTTACCGAGATCAGAAGGGGATTCTTCGCCGAGAAGGAGTTGTGCTTGATGGCATTCTCGACCAGAAGCTGCAGGGAGCAGGGGATAATGCTGCTGTGAGAAGCCGTCTCTTCCGAAATGCTTTCTTCCCATTGCAGTCCTTCCGGATAGCGGACTATCATCAGGTCGACATACATATTGACGAAATGCAGTTCCTCCGTCAGCGGGACGGCCGGTTTTTCTTCCTTGTCGATCAGGTAGCGGTAGATGCTGCACAACTTCCGGATGAAGGACATGGCCTGGTCCTTCCTGTCGGTTTCGATGATGTTCCCCAGGGAATTGAGGCTGTTGAAGAGAAAATGCGGCTCAATCTGCTGCTTGAGACGTTCGTAACTGTATTGCGCCTCATGCCGTTTGCGTTTTTCCGTGCGGACGGTTTCCCGTTGGGACAGGACATGGCGTGCCATCAGCAGGATGGCGGCGATGCTGCAGCCATAATCGATGACCAGGTTGAGAACGATGTTCTCCTGGTAGGAGGTCTGGGAAGATTCGATGATCATCGCCATCCGGACGATCAGTACGGTCGCAAAAGCCACGATGAGCCAGATGGCGTTGTGGGTATCGGTTTTTTTGAAGAACCGGGAGCGCCGTACCAGTGCGATCCCGCCCAGCTGGAGCAGTCCCAGGATCCATGTGGTGACGAAATTGCAGACGGGACCTACGATGTAATGCCGGATCGGGACCGGCGGGAAGACATAGGCGCGGGCGAAATAGCCGATTTGTTCCCCGATCCATTTCCCGATGAAATTGATCAGGATGACGGCCAGGATCATGAACGTGATATTCATCTCTTTCCGCAGGGAAAGCATGACGGACATCGTCATGGTCAGCAAGGTCAGGACCAGGACTTCGTGAAAGCCGACGAAACGGGCGACCAGCGACACGGCGGCGTGCAGCAGGGCGAAAACCAGAATGATTCCGTATTCATTGATGTGCTTCATGACAGGTCCTCCGCGGTAAGCGGTTGACGGGTAGGGTGGCGCTGAACAAATATAAAAAAAACGGTTGGAAAAGGGAATAAAACGCTCCGATTTTTCTCTGAACGGTCAAAAACGGAGGATGACCGGAGGCAGGTATACAGCACGGAGCCGCCCGATTCACATCGGACGGCAACCCTTTCATTACTACAATCTAATGAACAGGACTATTTCCTGAACATCTCGCTGATCCAGGTCAGGGCGGACGGGAGGGTCTCCCGCCAGAAATCCCAGGTGTGGGCCCCGTCCCGGACACGGAACTGGTGCGGAATGCCGGTCTCGCGGAGCGCCTTGACAACCTCGAAGTTGTCCAGGAGCAGGAAGTCGTCGTCTCCGATTTCCATGAACAGGCGCGGCTGTCCGGTGACCTGTCCCTTGTCATCCTTGACGAGCGTAAGGCCGCGGAGGATGTCGGGAATGGCGTGCCGGCTGACATAGTCCTTCTCGGCGGCCGACAGGCTGGCCGGGTCCTTCCCCCGGAACGTGAAATTCCCGGTCGCCGGACTCATGGCGAAACAGGACCCGAACAGGTCGGGATGCTTCAGGGAATGGTAGAGCGAGCCATATCCGCCCATGGACAGGCCCGCGATCGCGCGGTGGTCCTTGTCCTGGATGATCCGGTATTCCTTTTCGATGAAGGGCATGAACTCCTTCAGGAAGAAATCTTCATAGGGAGCCGTCCCGTCGAAGGCATTGACATAGGCATGCATGAAACCTTCTGGGCAGACGATGACCATCTCCGGGATGTCTCCGGCGGCGATCATCCGGTCCGCGATCTGGCTGAAGCGGGCGTCTTTCTGCCAGCTGCCGTGGTCTCCGCCGGCTCCGTGGAGCAGGTAGACGACCGGATAGGACTTGCCGGAAGTGGCGAAACCCTTCGGAAGATAGACGGTGTAGTGGACCGTCTTTCCGAGCAGTTTGCTCTCGACCGCGCCGTCATTCTTGAAAGAACCCTGTAGCGGAGCGGCTTCCTGGCGGTCCTGCCGGGGGCGCTGGGCGTTCTGCTGGCCCGGGCGCTGGCCCTGCTGCGGGTGGTTCTGGCCCTGCTGGATATTCCGCTGGCCGGGGACGCGGCCTGCCGGCGGTTCGGCGGGGTGGCGTTCCACGACGGCCGGCCCGCCGGGGATAAAGGTCAGCCCCTTGACATATTCCGCCTGGAAATCGGCGTCCTGCAGGCCGGTCAGCCGCTTGCCGCCGACATAGCAGTTGTCAAAGGTGATGTCCTCGACGAACTTGGTGGGATGGCCGATGAGGGCGAACGGCTTGCGGTCGTTGGCCCAGCGGACGTTCTTCAGGAGGACGCCCTTGACCGAGCCCATGCGGCCGTTGCCGTAGCGTTCGCCTTCCGTCAGGATGATCTCGAGGTTCTTGTATTCGATGTCGGACTCGACCCGGATGTCTTCGAAGGTGATGTTCCGCACTTCGGAGGGGCCGTCGCAGACGATGCTGAAGGCCGCGTGTCCGCCGGTGCGGCCGGAGCCGCGGGCGCGGAGGATATCACAGTCCACCATGCGGATGTTCTCCACGATGCCGCCGTTGAGTTCGAAGCCCAGGGTCATGCCGTCGGCATGGTCCCAGCCCACCAGCAGGCAGCCGCGGACGGTGACGTCCCGGCAGCTGAGGTCGAAGTTGTCGGGATTGCCGTTGGCCTTGACCGCGATGCAGTCGTCCCGGGTGCGGATAAAGCAGTCCTCGATGAGGAAGCCCTTGCTGGACACGGGATTGATGCCGTCCAGTCCCCAGGTGCCCGTGTGGGAGAAGACCTTGACGTTGCGGTAGACGGTATTGACGCTGTTGGTCACGGTGTTGGTCCAGCCGCGGGTGCTGCGCATGAAGATGCCCTCTACGGTCAGGTTCTCGCAGCCGTTGACGCTGAGGTTGCCGCCAAGCGAGCCTCGTCCGATGATCCGGACGTTTTTGCCGGTTCCGGAAAAGTTTCCGTTGACCAGGGCGCCGCCGGCGATGTAGACGGTCATGTTGTCCTCCAGGACCATCCGGCCGGCGTCATGGACGCCCGGACCGAAATACCGCACGCCGGGCGTGCCGGGGGCGGGGACATCTTTCTCCAGGGGATTGGCGAACAGGGCCAGGTACGGCTTTCCGTTGATGCGGATGTAGAGTTTCCGGGGACCGTCGATCTTGAAGGTCAGCCGGTTTTTCTTGACGGATGCCTTGATACCGGCGCTGGCAGGCTGGATGGTATAGTCCTTGACCGGGTCCGGCGTCTCGATGACGATGGTCTGCGGACCTTCGCAGGAGAAGTTCGCGACATGGAGGCCTTCCATGCCGTCCGGTCCGACCTGTTCGACCCAGACGGCGTGGCCGCCGGCGGTGAGCGTATAGTCGGCGCTGGTCTTCATATCCGGAATCGCCGGATATGTGACCACCTGCTGGGCGAAGGCCGGAAGAACCAGCGCGACGCCCAGGAGGAGGGTAGTCAATCTTTTCATTTTTAGAACTTTATCGCAACCTTGGCAGCGGTGGTGGCGCTTTGGACCGGGAGCTTGACGGTCGCTTCCCTGGTGGCGGCGTCATAGGTGCATTCCAGGGCGGTTCCGCCAAGGGTGGCGGATGGTTTGCGGCTGAGGCCGCCGAGCACGAGGGTCAGGTCGCGGTCGGCCGCCATGCCCTTGTAGGAGCCCTGGCGGGCGGCGATGTCGACGGTGCAGCCCGAGCCGGTTGCCGTCTTGGAGATCACGGTGGTGGCATAGGCCTGCGGATAGGCCTGGCTGACGCCGTCATCCTCATAGTGGGTGTAGGTGCTCTTGCCGGCGCCCGGGGCGATGTAGATGCGCAGGGCGTTGGTCGGGGTCTGCAGGTCCTGGATGCCTTCATGGGCGAGCGGGATGATGGCGCCGGCCTTGACGAACCAGCAGATTTCGCCGATGGTATACTGCAGGTCGCGGGTCTGTCCGCCCTTGATCATCTGCTTGTGGGCCATGTCATACCAGTCGTTGCCGGCCGGGAACCAGACCTGGCGTCCGGCTTTCCCGCTGAGCGAATCGATCGGCTCGCAGACGGTCGCGGCGAGGATGTTGTCGCCGAAATAATACTGCTCCTTGAAGGTGTAGGCGTTCTCGTTCTCCGGGAATTCGTAGTACATCGGACGGCACATGGAGATGCCGGTGTCATATCCCTTGCGGGCCATGTCGTAGATGTACGGGGTCAGGGCATAGCGGAGCTCGTCGGCTTCGCGCATGTACTGGTAGTGGTCCTCGAAGGCCCAGAAGCGGCGCTCGATGATGGCGGAGCTGGTGCAGTGGGTCTTGAACAGCGGGGAGAACACGCCGTACTGGAGCCAGCGGGTGTAGAGCTCCGGATCCGTGGGGATCTGGCCGCGCTGCATGTGGCCGCCCAGGTCGTGGCCCCAGTAGCCGTAGCCGACGTTGGAGGCGGTGGCGGTGAAATACGGCAGGAAGCCCAGGACCTCCCAGCGGATGTGGGTGTCACCGGAGAAGCCGAGCGGGTAGCGGTGGCTGCCCAGGCCGCCCCAGCGGTGGTAGGTCATCGGACGTTCGGAATCCTCGGGTGCGTTGCCGATGTTGCGGCGTACCTTGTCGTTGAAGAAGGTGTGGTTGAGCCAGAAAGTGTTGCTCAGGCCCGGGACGTAGTTGCTCTCCTTGTACTGCTGCCAGTCGAGCCACCAGAAGTCGACGCCCTGCTTCTCGATCGGATGGAGGACGGAGTTGAAATAGGCGTCCGCCCAGGCGACCTGGTCCATGCGGAACGGGACCGGGGCATGGTAGCCTTTGCGGGCGATGTTGCCGTTGGCCTGCTGCTCGCCGCCTTTGTAGATGTAGCCTTCCGGACCGTCATAGTCATCGGTACGGGAGAGGTAGTCCTTCACGAAGGCCGGGTAGGCATCCTCGCGGGCGACGATGCCGGAAGCCGGGTGGAGGTTGAGGGCGGTCTTGAGCTTCATACTGTGCAACTCGCCCAGGAAGCCTTCCGGATCGTTGATCAGGTCACGGTTCCAGGAATAGCCGGTCCAGCCGACGTTCTGGCCGGTCTCGTCGCGGCGGAGGCGGCGGGAGGTGTTCTGCCAGGTCTGGTGCCAGTCCATGTCGATGATCATCACGTCGATCGGGATCTTCCGGTCGCGGAATTCCTTGCCCAGGGCGATGAATTCCTCGTCGGTGTAGGCCCAGTAGCGGCTCCACCAGTAGCCGAAGACATACTTCGGCGGCAGGGGAATCTTGCCGGCGACTTTGGTGAAGTCGGAGACGGCCGTCTTGTAGTCATGGCCGTAGGCGAAGAGGTACAGGTCCTTGACATTGCCTTCCGGACGGACGGAGACCCACTGGCCCCAGTCGGAGTCGTCATCCACGAAGATGTGGCGTTTGCTCTCGTCCACGATGGCCCAGCCGTCGCGGGAGATGACGCCGGTTTCCATCGGGTCATTGTTGTTGATATGGTCCGGACCGGTGCACTGGTCGAGGGTGCGGGCGGTGCCCATCAGGTTGCCCTTGTCTTCCTGTCCGTAATGCCAGCTGCCGGTCTTTCCGCCCATCTTGAAGGAAGCGGAAAGGTTGTCCGCGGCAAATTCGCCGCCCTTGTAGGTCAGGGTGACGGCCCCGGTCTTGATGACCACGCCGTTCCCGGTGCGGGTGGCGGTGAATTTCGGGACGGGGAGGTTGCGGTTGACGATGGCGAGGGTCGCATGATCCTCGAAGGTGCCGTTCTCCGACCATTCCATGCGGATCAGCCGGTCGGTCAGGACGGTGAAACGGGCGTTCCCGACGGTGACCACGGCCTGCGGGTCGGCCACCGGATTATCCTTCGCCCGGCCGGCGAAGGTGGCCGCCAGCAAGGCGGCTGCAAGGAGGAATTTTCTCATGGTTATTTCTTGTATTCGACGACCAGGGCCGTCATCGGTCCAACTTCGGTCTCGTCGGTGATGATCACCTTCTCGCCGGTAATGACGTTGGTGCCTTCACCCAGACCGTCGGAAATCTCGGCATAGGTGCTCCACGGAATCTTGGCGGCATCCGTCGCGGACGGGTTGATGAAGACGAAGACGGTGTCTTTGTCATTGTAGCGGAAATAGCCGTATCCGCCCCGCCCCGGCATGAAATGCAGGGTCTTTCCGGTATGGATCACGTCGGCGGTCTTGCGCCACTGGAAGAGCTTGCTGCAATAGTCGTACAGTTCCTTGCGCATGCCCTTCTCGATCGGCTGCCCGTCAAAGTCCACATCGGCCGCAGCGCGGCCTTCGTCCGTGAAGAAGTCGAAGGCATCGCCTTCCCAGCCGCCCGGGAAATCGACGCGCAGGCCCGGATCCCCGGCCCGCAGGTCGGCAGACGAGAACATCATCTCGTCGCCCGAGAAGATCTGCAGGATACCGCGGGAGGTGGCGAAATAGGTCATCAGGGCCTTGAAACGCTCCGGATCCTTTCCGACGATGTCACCGATGCGGCGGGTATCGTGGTTGCTGGGGAATATCATGATGTTGTCCAGGTCCTGGTAGAGATAGTCCTGCGCCAGGTTGTCATACAGGGCGCGGGCGCTGCTGCCGCCGCGTCCTCCCTGTCCTTGTCCCGGACGGCCCCCCTGCGGTGCGCCGAAGACGGAATTGGCCGCATTCATCATCGGGAAATCCATGACGGTCGGCAGGTTGGAATTGAAGCCGTCGGGATTGCGGGCGTCTTTCTGCCAATAGGCGATGGAGGCGGGAGAACCGATCCAGCATTCGCCCACGATGTTGAAGTTGGGATATTCGTCGGTTACGGCCTTGCACCACTGTGCCATCGGATACTTTTCGTTGTAGGGATAGGTGTCCACGCGGAAACCGTCCAGGTCGGAGAACTCGATCCACCAGATCGCCCATTGCTTGAAATACTGCAGCAGGTAGGGGTTGTCGAGGTTCATGTCGACCATGCCCCGGGTGAACCAGCCGCTGTCCATCAGCATGGCGTCACGCTGGGAACCGTGGGGGTCGGACAGGGCGGAGAAGGCATAGTTGGAGCCGGTGTAGGTGGGGAACTGGTGGATCCAGTCCTGGAACGGCAGGTCGGCGGCCCACCAGTGGGTCGTCGTGCCGCTGTGGTTGGTCACGATGTCCATGATGACCTTCAGGCCTTTGTCATGGGCCTTGGCGACGAATTCCTGATACAGGGCGTTGTCGCCGAAGCGGGGATCGATCTTGTAGTAATCGGCGGCGGCATAGCCGTGGTAGGAACCGCGGCGGTCGTTGTCCAGCAGGAGAGGGGTGTTCCAGATGGCGGTTGCGCCGAGACCTGCGATATAGTCCAGGTGGTCGATGATGCCCTGCAGGTCGCCGCCGTGCCGGCTTCCGATCGAGGCCCGGTCGGCCTTTTCGTCGGTGTCCGGCGTGCTGTCGTTGGACGGATCGCCGTTGGCGAAGCGGTCCGGCATGATCAGGTAGATCAGGTCCGCGGTCGTGAAGCTCTGCCGGTCCGCGGAGCCCTTCCGGCGGGCTGCAATCTCATACGGCTGCTTGAAGGACTGTCCGTCCTTGCTGAAGACGAGCCAGTAGGTGCCGGCCTTGGCGGATGCAGGCACGTCGATGTCCACGAAAAGGTAGTTCGGGCTTTCCGCCTGGTTGATTTTTGTGACCTTGACGCCGCTGCCGCCTTCGATCTTGACATCCCAGGCGGCGATGTCCGGGCCGTTGACCAGAAGCTGGAGCGGGCATTTCATCCCGGTCCACCAACTGAGGGGTTCAACATGCGAGAGGGCACCCTCCGGGGCATCCGCCACGCTGTCCGGCTGGAACCGCGCGCATGCCGCCAGGGCGAGCGCCGTGCAAGACAAGATTGCGAGGAAACGTTTCATCTTTCTATCGGGTTTTTTAGAATCAAGTGCTATTTCCGGGAGGATAGTTCCAGGATCAAGGTCCCCCGTGCCGGGACGGGGAGAGGGTCGGACAGGGAATAGTCTTCTCCGGTGAGGATATCATGTCCGGTCGTGAAGGAGCCCGTGACATCGCTGTAACGCTCCATGGAAAGGGCTGCATCCTGGTCGGAACCGTTCAACACGACCAGGACCGTGTCTCCGTCCTTGATGCGGGCGTAGACATAGCAGTCGCCGTATTCGCGGAGCGGGGCGTACTGGATCAGTTCGCCGTGCTTGACCGCTTCAGCGGTTTTGCGCCACTGCAGGATTTTCTGCATGTAATCGTAGGCCTGGTTCTCCTCGGCGGTACGGCCCTCGCGGGTGAAGACGCTGCGCGTGTCGCCCGGGAAGCCCCCCGGCATGTCGATGCGGATGGCTCCGTCCCCTTGCTGCTTGGTCGCCTTGAAAAGCAGTTCGGTACCGTAATAGACCTGCGGGATGCCGCGGGTCGTCAGCAGGAACGCGATGCCTTGCTTGTAGCGGTTCAGGCCGACGTCTTCCTTCCGGGAGAAGCGCCCGAGGTCATGGTTGTCCAGGAACACCAGGATGTTGTCCGTATCGGCATACAGGAAGTCATTGGCCAGCGAGACGTAGATATTGAACAGGCCGGTTGCGGCTCCGTCGGCGGAATTGTTCGGATCGGTGAAGGCGTCCCCCGAGAGGAAGGCCAGGTTGAAGTCCATGACGGTCTTCAGGTGGGAATCCCACTCCGGATTCAGCACGGACCCTTTCTGCCACCAGGCGGGGAAGCCGCTGCCGAGCGGATACCAGGTCTCGCCGGTGATGTTGAAGTCCGGATACTCTTCGAGGGTCTCCTTGCACCAGCGGGCGCCGAAGAGCGGATCCATGTACGGGTGCGTATCCTGGCGGACCCCGTCGATGCGGGCGTACTCGATCCACCAGATGCAGTTCTGGATCAGGTAGTCCGCCACGAGCGGGTTGCGCTGGTTCAGGTCCGGCATGCCGCGGGTGAACCAGCCGTCCGTGAAGCGCTTGCGCTCCGAAGGAGCCGCATGCGGGTCGATGGCCGCCCATTTGTTGTGGCTGGTCGGGACGAAGGTGTTGTCGAAATTGAGCCAGTCTTCCGTGGGCAGGTCATTCATCCACCAGTGGCCTCCGCCGCAGTGGTTGAAAATCATGTCCATCACGACCTTCATGCCACGCGCATGGACCTTGTCCACGAATTCGACATACTGGTCCATCGTCCCGAAACGCGGGTCGATGTCGTAATAGTCGGTGATGGCATAGCCATGGTAGGAATTGGCGGAGTTTTTCTGGACCGGGTTGAGCCAGATGGTTGTCATCCCGAGATCCTGGATGTAATCCAGGTGGTCGAGGACGCCTTTGATATCGCCGCCATGACGGCCGCCGTCACGCTGCCGGTTGGTACGGGCCCCCTCCAGGTCGTTGTTGGACGGGTCGCCGTCGGCGAAGCGGTCCGGCGTAATGAGGTAGAGGACGTCTTCGGGACCGAATCCCTGGGCGCCCGGTTTCCGGCTGCGCTCCTTCAGTTCATAGGGATATACGGTCTTGCCGTCCTTGCCGGAGAGGGTGATGTCCATCTTGCCGGGCCGGGCCTTCTCCGAAATGTCGAGATAAAGGAAGAGGTAGTTCGGGTTGGAAGTCTTGACGACCTGCTTGACGGAAACGCCGTCGTATCGGACGGAGACCTCATTATCGGCGACCTCCGGTCCGTGGACCAGGATCTGCAGTGTGGTGTTTTTCATGCCGACCCACCAGAAGGGCGGATCGACATGCTGGACCTGGGCGCTATATCCCATCGTTCCCGGGCCCAGGAAAAGGCCCAGGAACGAAATGACCAGGAGAAGTGTTTTTCTCATTGCGTAACCGGCTAGGTATCAAAGATAAGGATTTATTTGCTCAAATCCAAGACGTATACGCCGCGGGCCGGCATCAGGACGGGTTTTGTGACATCGACGATCTCGTCGGTGACGGCATCCTTGCCCTTGGTGTAGTCCTTGATGACTTCGGAGAAACGGGCCATGTCGACCGGGCGGACGGTGTCGGAACCGTTCAGCATGACCAGCACGGTGTTCTTGCCGTCGGTGCGGGCATAGACATAGCACTTGGTCTGGTTATCCGGGGTGTAATGGATCAGCTTGCCCTCGGTCACCGGTTTGGAGGTGCGGCGCCAGTTCAGCAGCTTGCTGGCGAAGTCCCAGCATTCGTTCTGGAAGGCGGTGCGGCCTTCCTTCGTAAAAGCGCTGACCTTGTCCTCTTTCCAGCCGCCGGGGAAATCACGGCGGACCATCGCGTCTCCTCCGTTGGACTTGTCGCCGGTCATGGCGATTTCGGTACCGTAGTAGATCTGCGGGATGCCGCGGGTGGTGAGCAGGAAGGTAAGGCCCTGCTTGAGCTTCCAGACCGGATCACCGTCCTGCATGAACCGGCTGATGTCATGGTTGTCGAGGAAGGTCAACACGTAGTTGGGATCCGGGAAGAGGAAATCCTGGGTGATGACTTCGTACATCTTGAACAGGCCGGCCTCGGAGCCTTCGCTGGTGTTGCTCTCCTTGAGGATTTCCTTCTGGGTGGTAAAGGTCAGGTCGAAATCCATCACTGTCTTCAGGTGGGAATCGTTGGCGTTGACGGAGGAGCCGCGCTGCCACCAGCCGGCGGCGGAGTTGCGCGGATACCAGCCTTCGCCGACGATGTTGAAATCGGGGTATTCTGCCTCGATCTCGTCGCACCAGCGGACCATGAAGTCATAGTCGGCATACGGATAGGTGTCCATGCGGATACCGTCGATGCGGGAATACTCGATCCACCAGATGCTGTTCTGGATCAGGTAGGTAGCCAGGTGGCGGTTGCGCTGGTTGAGGTCCGGCATGCCACCGGAGAACCAGCCTTCGATCAGGATATCCTTCTCGCTCTGCGGAGCGTGCGGGTCCATGAGGGTCCACTTGTAGTGGGTGGTGTTGATCAGGCTGCCAGGCTGGCGCTGGCCGGTGCGGAGCAGGGCTTCGCGGCGGTCGGCCGGGAGTGCGTTGAATTCTTCGATGGTGGCGGGGAACTGGACCTGCTGTCCGCGGCGGAACTGCTGCTGGCCGGGTTGCCCGGGCTGACCAGGCATTTGCGGGGCCCGCTGGCGTTCGCCAATGCTCACGGCGTAGTTGTTCTGGTTGAACCAATCATCCTCCGGAATGTCTTCGATCCACCAGTGCGAGCTTCCGGAGTGGTTGAAGATCATGTCCATGACGACCTTGATGCCCCGGCCGTGCGCGGTGTCAATGAAGTCGCAGTATTCCTCGTTGGAGCCCAGGCGCGGGTCGATCAGGTAGTAGTCGGAAATGGAATAACCGCTGGAAAAACTACCCCGGTTGAACTGGACCGGGTTGAGCCAGACGGCTGTTACGCCGAGGGCGTCGATGTAGTCCAAGTGCTCCTTGATTCCCTGCAAGTCACCGCCGTGCCGGCCACCGCCGCTTTCGCGGTTGACGATCCAGTTCTCCAGGTTGTCATTGTCCGGATTGCCATTGGCGAAGCGGTCCGGCATGATCAGGTAGAGGACATCCTTGGTGGTAAAGCCCTGGGCGCCGACCTTGTGGTTGCGCTCCCTGAGTTCGAAGGTCTTCTGGGTTGTCTTCCGGCCTTCCTTGAACTGGAAGGTCATCGTGCCGGGCTTGGCCGCGGCGGAGATGTCCAGATAGACAATCAGGTAATTGGGGTTCTTGACTTTGGCGACTTCCTTGACGGTGACACCGGGATAGTCTTTCAGGGAGAACTCGGTCGCAGCGATGTCCTTGCCATGGAACATGACCTGGAGTTCGTGGTTCTTCATGCCCGCATACCAGAAGGGCGGATCCATGTGCTGGATGTCGGCACCGTAGCCAATCGTTCCCAGGCCTATGGACAGGCCCAGGAACGCAATGGCCATGAGGATTCTTTTACTCATATGGCTCTATTGGGTTAGTTACCAAATATAAACAGTTATTTGCTCAAATCCAAGATATAAACGCCTCTGGCGGGCATCAGGACAGGTTTCGTGACATCGACGATCTCGCCGGTGACGGCATCCTTGCCCTTGGTGTAGTCCTTGATGACCTCGGAGAAACGGGCCATGTCGACAGGACGGACGGTGTCGGAACCGTTCAGCATGACCAGCACGGTGTTCTTGCCGTCGGTGCGGGCATAGACATAGCACTTGGTCTGGTTGTCCGGGGTGTAGTGGATCAGCTTGCCCTCTGTTACCGGCTTGGAGGTCCGGCGCCAGTTCAGCAGCTTGCTGGCGAAGTCCCAGCACTCGTTCTGGTAGGCGGTCCGGCCTTCCTTGGTGAACGCGCTGACTTTGTCTTCTTTCCAGCCGCCGGGGAAGTCATTGCGGTTGTTGCCGCTCATGGCGATTTCGGTACCGTAGTAGATCTGCGGGATGCCGCGGGTGGTCAGCAGGAAGGTGAGGCCCTGCTTGAGTTTCCAAACCGGGTCGTCCGCCTTCATGAAGCGGTCGATGTCGTGGTTGTCCAGGAACGTCAGCACGTAGTTGGGATCCGGGAAGAGGAAGTCCTGGGTGATGACCTCATACATCTTGAACAGGCCGGCCTCGGAGCCTTCGCTGGTATTGCTCTCCTTGAGGATCTCTTTCTGGGTGGTGAAGGTGAAGTCAAAGTCCATGACCGTCTTCAGATACGGGTCGTTGGGGTTGACCGAAGAGCCGCGCTGCCACCAGCCGGCGGCGGAGTTGCGCGGATACCAGCCTTCACCGACGATGTTGAAGTCCGGATATTCGGCTTCGATCTCGTCGCACCAGCGGACCATGAAATCATAGTCGGCATATGGATAGGTGTCCATGCGGATGCCGTCGATGCGGGCGTATTCGATCCACCAGACGCTGTTCTGGATCAGGTAGGTCGCCAGGTGGCGGTTCCGCTGGTTGAGGTCCGGCATGCCGCCGGAGAACCAGCCTTCGATCAGGATGTCCTTTTCCGTCTGCGGGGCGTGCGGATCCATCAGGACCCATTTGTAGTGGGTCGTGGTGACCAGGCTGCCCGGCTGGCGGACGACGCTGCGGCGCAGGGCGTCCTGCTGCTCTTTCGGGAGGGCGTTGAATTCTTCAATGGTGGCCGGGA
>JAFUUB010000121.1 GCA_017483985.1 Bacteroidales bacterium
GCTGGAAGGCCCGTGCCGGCCGCTCGCCCCTTGCAGCGGGTCTTTCCCCGTGACGGCCTCCGTCGTGATTCCGGTCCTGAACCGGGTCCGCACCGTCGGCGATGCGGTCCGCAGCGCCCTGGACCAGCAGACGGATTTCCCCTTCAACGTGATCGTGGTCGACAACCACTCCACGGATGGCACGACGGCGCTGCTGGATGCCATCGACGACCCGCGTCTGGTGCACATCGTGCCGCAGCGGACCGACCTCGGCATCGGCGGCTGCTGGAATACGGCCGTCCGGGATCCCCGCTGCGGAGCCTACGCCGTCCAGCTGGACAGTGACGATGTCTACAGCGGACCGGACACCCTGCAGAAGATCGTCGACGCATTCCGCCGGGAAGGCTCCGCCATGGTCATCGGCTCCTACCTGATGACGGATTTCAACATGGCCCCGATCCCGCCCGGCGTGATCGACCACCGCGAATGGACCGAGGCCAACGGGCGCAACAACGCCCTTCGGATCAACGGTCTGGGCGCACCCCGCGCGTTCCGCACCGACCTGCTCCGCGTAATCGGGTTCCCCAATGTCAGCTACGGCGAGGACTATGCCGTCGGGCTGCGGCTGAGCCGCGAATACCGGATCTCCCGGATCTATGAACCGGTCTATTGCTGCCGGCGCTGGGAAGGCAATTCCGACGCGGCCCTCAGCATCGAGAAGGTCAATGTCAACAACCTGTATAAGGACAGTATCCGGACCGTCGAACTGGCCGCGCGCCGCCGCATGCTTGCAAAATGAGAGAACAGGACATCCTCGATAAATTCGTACGGGACCAGCTTTCCGTCTGGCCCCTGGCCGCCGCCAATTTCCGCGCCCTGAAAGACGCGCAGACACGCGAACTGACCGTCGGCGGCCTGACGGTCCGCGTCCAGCACAACCCGGCCCGCATCCGTTCCTCCGCCGCCCGGGTGGACAAGGCCTCGATCCAGGCCCGGTCCTGTTTCCTCTGCGCCGACGCCCGTCCCGCCGAACAGCGCGCCCTGAAATTCGAAGGCCGCAAGGGCCGCAAATACGATATCCTGGTCAATCCCTATCCGATTTTCCCGGGACATCTGACCATCGCCCGCGACCGGCATGTCGACCAGTCCATCTGGAAATGCCTGCCGGACATGGCCGACCTGGCCCACCATTACACCGGCCTGACCGTCTTCTACAACGGTCCCCGGTGCGGCGCATCCGCCCCAGACCACATGCATTTCCAGGCCTGTCCGCGCGGCCTGCTCCCGCTGGAGAACGTCATCGACCGCCAGCTGGATACCCGTGGAGACGACCTGACGTTCCTGACCTCCGTCAAGGAAGCGCAACTGTTCCATTACAAGAAGTTTACGCGGGGCGTCTTCGTGCTCCGCGCCCGGACGTCGAAATCCCTGGCCAAGCTCTTCTACCGCCTTTTGGACTGCGTGCCGACCCCGGAAGGGGAGACGGAACCCATGTTCAACCTGCTGATGTGGTACAAATCCCTCTCGGGAGGCCGGCGCCCGGCGGGCAACACGCACGGACTGGCCGCCTTCGAGTACCGGGCCATCGTGCTGCTGCGCGGCGCCCATCGTTCCCATCACTACTTCGACGAGGGGCCGGACCATCTGACCATGAGCCCCGGCAGTGCCGACATGGCCGGACTTTTCATCGCCCCGCAGGCCGAAGACTATGCCAAGCTGGACAGCCGGCTGCTGACGGAAATGCTGTCGGAAGTATCGGTGGATGAGCAGACGCAGCGGGATGTCCTGTGGCGGCTGACCCGTTCCCAGCAGACCCTGCAGGTCGGAATCCTGTCCGGAAAGGAGATCGTCTTCGAGATCATTTCCGACGGGGCCGGACCGCAGAAAGTGAGCTACCAGGAAGGGAAGATCAGCTACAACGGCGTCCTGTACGATGAACTCTTTTTCGAAGCCAGCACCCCCTCGACCCTGTTCGCCGAACCGACGTTCATCCTGCACGATGTCGTCATCGGCGTGGATTTCCATTGGGAGCGCCGGCAGAGCCAGCAATTCGCCGGCTCGCTGAAATTCATCGTGGAGAAGAACCAGGTCGTCGCCGTCAATGTCATCGGCGTGGAAGACTACCTGCTCAGCGTCATCTCTTCCGAAATGAAGGCGACGGCCGGGCTCGAATTCCTGAAGGCCCATGCCGTCATCTCCCGTTCCTGGGTCCTGGCCCAGATCGCCCGCCGTGCTCGTCCCGCCGTGCCGGCCGGGGTGGACCTGTCCCTGCTGAACAACGTCCCCGCCCTGGTGACCAGCCTGGAACAGACCCGTCCGGAAACGGAGGCGAAAGAGACGGAGGAGACGGTCATCGAACGCTGGTTCGACCACAGCGACCACAAGCATTTCGATGTCTGCGCCGACGACCATTGCCAGCGCTACCAGGGCCTGACCCTGGCCATCGGCAAGACGGTCCGCCAGGCCATCGACCAGACCTGGGGCGAGGTCCTGACCTATGGCGGCGAACTCTGCGACGCCCGCTTCTCCAAATGCTGCGGCGGCATGTCAGAACGGTTCAGCACCTGCTGGGAAGACCGGGACGAACCCTATCTTGCCGCCCTGCCCGATACGCCCGACCACGGGGACGGCGATCCGTTCTGCGACACGCATGACGAGACGGTCCTGCAGCAGGTCCTGAACGATTATGACCTGGAAACCAAGGACTTTTACCGTTGGACGGAGGAATACGGCGTGGAGGAGCTCTCCGCGCTCATCGCCCGGCGCAGCGGCTTCGACATCGGCCGGTTGACCGCCCTGGAACCCTTGGAGACCGGTCCCTCCGGCCGGATCTGCAAGCTCCGCATCGTCGGTACGAAGAAGACCCTGACGGTGGGCAAGGAACTGATGATCCGAAAATTCCTTTCGGAATCCCACCTGAAAAGCTCCGCCTTCACGGCCACGTTCACCCCCGACGGGAAGGTCCGCCTGGACGGCCGCGGCTGGGGCCACGGCGTCGGCCTCTGCCAGATCGGCGCCGCCGTGATGGGCAGCCGCGGCTACACGTACCGGCAGATCCTGTCCCATTATTATCCGGGAGCCCAATTGACTCGCTATGAACAGAAATAATCCCTGGTGGTGGGTGCCGACCCTGTATTTCGCGGAAGGCATCCCATATTTCATCGTCAACACGATTTCGACCATCCTCTTCAAGCGGATGGGCCTTTCCAACGGCGACATCGCCGCCTATACCAGCCTGCTTTACCTGCCGTGGGTCATCAAGCCCTTCTGGAGTCCCTTCGTGGACATCCTCCGTACCAAGCGCTGGTGGGTCGTCGCGATGCAGGCGCTGATGAGTGCCGCCTTCGTGGTCCTGGCCCTCTCCCTGCCGCATCCCTCCGCCGATGTGATGGCCGGCGGCCAGGCGCCGGTATCCCTGTTCGCCGTCACCCTGATCCTTTTCTGGATCACGGCCTTCGCTTCGGCCACCCATGACATCGCCGCGGACGGCTTCTACATGCTGGCGCTCGGCCAGAAAGACCAGAGCCTGTTCGTGGGCATCCGCAGTACCTTCTACCGGCTCTCTTCGATTTTCGGCCAGGGGGTGCTCGTCGTCATCGCCGGATTGCTGGAGACCCGGCTGGGCAACATCCCGCGTGCCTGGTCCATCACCCTCCTGTCGGCCGCCGTCCTGTTCGCCGCCATCACGCTCTGGCATGTCTTTTCCCTCCCGAAACCGGCGGAGGATGCCGTCCGCAGCGCCACCGGCGCCAAGGACATCTTCCGGGAGTTCGGGCGGACCTTCTCGACGTTCTTCAAGAAGCCCCTGGTCTGGCTTGCGATCGTGTTCCTGCTGCTGTACCGCCTCCCGGAAGCCCTGCTGGTCAAGCTGGTCAATCCCTTCCTGCTGGATGCGCCGGAGGCCGGAGGCCTGGGACTCGCCACCGAGACGGTCGGTGTGGTCTACGGTACCATCGGTATCATCGGCCTGACCCTGGGCGGCATCCTGGGCGGGATCGCCGCCTCCAAATGGGGCCTTCGCAAGTCCCTGTGGCCCATGGCGGTCGCCATCACGCTCCCGGACCTGGCCTACCTGTGGCTGGCCATCGCCCAGCCCCAGAGCCTCGTCGCCATCAGCGCCCTGGTCTTCATCGAGCAGTTCGGCTACGGCTTCGGCTTCACCTCGTACATGCTCTATATGATCTATGTCTCGGAGGGTGAATTCAAGACGGCACACTATTCGCTGTGTACGGCGTTCATGGCGCTCAGCATGATGGTCCCCGGCTTCTTCGCCGGTGCGCTGCAGGAGTCCGTCGGCTATCCGGCCTTCTTCGGCATCGTCATGCTCTGCTGCCTGGTCACCGTTGCCGTCACCTTCCTGGTCCGGCAGAAGGTCGACCCCGAGTTTGGTAAAAAGTAGAAAAATGAAACGGAAACTTGTATTGCCTGTCCTGTTGATTATGGCTGCTTGCGGAACCCCCAAGAAAACCCCCGCCGGAACGGAGACCGTCCCGGCCGCCGAACCTGTCATCGAAACGGCCGCCCGTCCCCAGCGCACTGGGGCGGAGGTGATGCGCAAACCCCTGGTCGATGCCAAGAAAACGGATTTCTCCATGCGGCTGCTGGGTACCGGCCTGCAGCAGGGAGATTCGGGCAGGAACCTGGTCCTCTCGCCGTTCAGCGCGGGTATGGCCCTTTCGCTGTTGCTGGACGGCTCTGCCGGAAAGACCCAGTCCGCCCTGTTTGAGACGTTGTCCTATGCAACCTATGCCGGCACGGAAGTCTACAGCGATTCGCTGAACATCGTCACGTCGGCCAACTCGATCTGGGTCCGTAAGGGAATCGCTTTCAAGGACAATTATCTGGACTATGTCCGGGGCGGCGAATATGGTGCGCAGGTGGAGTCCCGTGATTTCGCAGACCGTGCGACCGTCGGGGAAATCAACGGCTGGTGCGCGGAAAAGACCCGCGGGCTGATCCCGTCCATCGTCAGCGAACTGCAGCCGGAACTCGCGGCCATCCTGCTGAATGCCTTGTACTTCAAGGCGCCCTGGGCGGAAGAATTCGAAAAATCCGCGACCCGGAAGGAAACCTTCCACGGCGCAACCGGCGACCAGCAGGTCGACTTCATGCACAAGACCAGCCGGGGCTACCGCTATGCCGGCCTCGGAGGCTGGCAGGTTGCCTCCCTTCCGTACAAGAACGGCCGTTATGCCATGCTGGTGGCCCTGCCGCCGGCGGATGCGGACCTGAACGCCCTGACGTGGGACGTGGAACTCTTCGACAACGTCCTGGCCGCCTGCCAGCCCGGGACCCAGGTCGCCCTGTCCCTGCCGAAATTCAAGATCGAGACGACGCTGGTCATGAATGACCTGCTCTCGGCGATGGGGGCGGCACCCATTTTCACCGACGGCGCCGATTTCTCCCGGATGTCCGCCATGCCGCTGGCCGTCAGCCAGATCCTGCAGAAATGCTTCATCGAAGTCGGGGAGGAAGGGACCGAGGCCGCTGCCGTTACCGGTGCCTTCATGCGGTTGACTTCCGTGGCCCGGCCCGAACCGCCGGTCGAAATGCGGGTGGACCGCCCGTTCCTGTTCTCCATCTACGACACGACGACGAAACTGATCCTCTTCGAGGGTCGCATCGCCAATATCTGATACCATGAAAGGCAATAGACTGATACTGACCGTCCTGCTTGGTTGCCTGTGCGCAGCCGCCCCGGCGCAGGTCCGTCCCGGCATCGAAGTGCTCGAGAGCCGGGGCTTTATCGGCTTGCGCGGGAAACGCGTCGGCCTGGTGACCAACCCCAGCGGCGTGGACCGCAACCTCCGTTCCACGATTGACATCCTGTTCGAGGCCCCCGGCGTCGACTTGGTGGCCCTGTTCGGCCCCGAACACGGCGTGCGGGGCGATGCCTATGCGGGCGACCATGTCACCGACAGCAAGGATCCGCGCACCGGCCTTCCGGTGTATTCCATCTACGGCGCCACGCGTGAGCCCACGCCGGAGATGCTGGAGGGCATCGATGTGATGGTGTACGATATCCAGGACGTCGGAACCCGTTCCTACACCTTCATCAGCACGCTCGGCCTGGTCATGCGGGCCTGCGCCAAGAAAGGTATTGAAGTGATGGTCCTGGACCGTCCCAATCCGCTTGGCGGACTGAAGGTGGAAGGAAGTTATGTCGAGCCGGGCTTCTTCTCCTTCGTCAGCCAGTTCAAGATTCCGTATGTCTATGGCCTGACGGTGGGCGAACTGGCCAAGCTGATCAATGAAGAGGGACTGAACCGCGGACAGCGTGGCAATGAAGAGCCGCTCCGCTGCCAGCTGCTGGTCGTTCCGATGCAGGGATGGCACCGGTGGATGCGCTACGCCGACACCGGCCTGCCCTGGATCCTGCCTTCCCCGAACATCCCCTATGCCCAGAGTGCCGTCAACTATCCCTCGGCCGGCCTGTGCGGGGAACTGGGCTACCTGAACATCGGCGTGGGGTATACCCTCCCTTTCGAAACCTTTGCCGCCCAGTGGATCGATGCCGCCAAGCTGCTCGATAAGTTGAACAGTTACAACCTCCCCGGGGTAGCTTTCCGGGAAATCCACTACAAGCCGATATCCGGCGGATCCGCCGGCAAGCTGCTCCACGGTGTCCAGTACCATTATACTGATTATGAGGCCGCTACCATTACCCTGACGCAATTTTACGTCATGCAGGCTGTCGGGGAATTGTACCCCGACCGGAACCCGTTCAAGGCCGCTGCATCGAAATATGAGATGTTCCACAAAGTTTGTGGTACGGATTATGTAAGAATAGCATTTTCAAAGAGACAAAGGGTCGAAGACATCCTCGAACACTGGTCCAAGGACGTTGAAGACTTCAAAATGCTCTCAATGAGGTATTACCTCTATGAATAACTACTAAAACTTTAAGAAAATGAGAAACTTGATGACTTCGGCACTCGCTGCCCTGGCACTCGCAGGAATGCTTGCGATGCCTCTCGGAGCCCAGGCTCAGACCCGTCGCAGCGGCAGCTCCTCTTCGGCTGGCCGCAGCACCTCTACCACTTCTGGAAGTTCCTCATCCAGCAATAGATCTTCCGCTGTCCGCAGCAGCTCCTCTTCGAGTCAGACCCGCAGCAGCTCTTCGAGCGCCGTCCGCAGCTCCTCTTCGAGCCAGACCCGCTCCAGCGCCACGCAGGTGACCCGGCAGAGCAATACCGGCCGCAGTACCTCTACCGGTTCCGCGACCCGCAGCAGCTCCACTTCGAGCCAGACCCGCAGCAGCTCCTCCAGCGCCGTCCGTTCTTCCTCCAGCTCCTCCGCGACCCGGTCCGCCACCGCGCCGACCCAGTCCAGCCAGGTGCGCCGGGGCACGACGACCTCAGGCAGCAGCTCCACCGGTTCTGCCACCCGCAGCAGCTCCACTTCGAGCCAGACCCGCAGCAGCTCCGCTACGCGCAGCAGCGCTACCTCGGGCTCCCAGCAGGCCGTCCGCAGCAGCTCTTCCGCCGCTACGGCCAGCCCTTCCTCCTCGAACTCCCAGCAGGTGCGCCGCAGCAGCACTTCCGCCTCCAGCGGCTCCGTCGCTGCCAACAACAACGTAACCCGCCGCGGCCTCAGCCCGGTGACCCAGGAGATGCAGAGCAAGAGCAGCAATGCTCCTGCCAACAACAACTACGGAGACTATCGCGTGGACAACCACAATGTCCAGCGGATCCCTCCGAGAGAGCGTGATTTCATGACCTACGACCGGCCCGGTGCCTTCTGGGGCAGGGATCCGCACTACTTCGGATGGAGGATCCAGACGCTTCCTCCGCGCTACAGGAGAGTCCGTTACTTCGGTATCGACTACTACTTCTACAACAATGTCTACTACAGGCCTTACGCCGGACATTACGTGATCTGCCGTCCTCCTTTCGGCGTGGTCATCGAGATCGCTCCCCGTCGCGTCAGCCTCGCCACCGTGGCCTTCGCGTACTACCACAACGTCTACCGGACGTACAACGGCTGGGATTCCTACAGCCGCTACATCGACGAGCAGAACCGCATCATTGCGCAGAACAACGCGACCATCGCGGCGCAGAATGCGGCCATCGCCATGAACCTGAACGCAGCGCAGAACTCCTACTCCATCGCCAACCAGCTTGGCCTGGCCCAGAGCTATGCCTACGCGAACCAGCAGTACTACTACGAGGACGGCGTCTTCTACATCATCAACCGCAAGGGCAGCTACGAGGTGATCGTACCTCCTGCCGGCGCGCTGGTGGAGACCCTCCCGGAGGACTACGAGACCCTCACCCTCGGCGGCCATGAGTACTACCGCGTCGACGATACCGTCTACCGGATGGTCATGGTCCAGGGACGTCCCTACCTCGAGGTCCTCGGTCAGATGTACGGCGACATGGCCCGTCGGTACAACACCTACTATCAGTACTATTAAAGGAAGCTTCCCGGTCATCCGGGGGTAACCATACGGAAAGCGGCCGTCCCCCAGGGGCGGCCGCCTTTATGAAAGCCCGGTTCGTGAGGAACCGGGCTTTATGCATTACAGACCGATGGTCTTGAAGAAGTCGTTGCCCTTGTCGTCGACCAGGATGAAGGCCGGGAAGTCCTCGACGCGGATCTTCCAGATGGCTTCCATGCCGAGCTCGGGGTACTCCACGCACTCGATGCTCTTGATGTTGTTCTGGGCGAGGATGGCGGCGGGACCGCCGATGGAGCCGAGGTAGAAGCCGCCGTGTTTCTTGCAGGCGTCGGTGACGGCCTGGCTGCGGTTGCCCTTGGCAAGCATGATCATGGAACCGCCATGATCCTGGAATTCATCGACATACGGGTCCATACGGCCGGCCGTAGTCGGGCCCATGGAGCCGCAAGGCATGCCGGCCGGGGTCTTGGCAGGTCCGGCATAGTAGATCGGATGGTCCTTGAGGTACTGGGGCATTTCCTCACCGGCATCGAGGCGCGCCTTGATCTTGGCGTGGGCGATGTCGCGTCCGACGATGATGGTGCCGTTCAGGCTCAGGCGGGTGCTGACCGGATACTTCGAGAGGATCTTGCAGACCTCGCTCATCGGCTGGTCGAGATCGATCTTCACGGCCTCGCCTTCGCCGGCCTTGCGGTACTCCTCGGGAATCAGCTCATAGGGCTTGTCGTCCATCTTCTCGATCCAGATACCGTCGGCGTTGATCTTGGCCTTGATGTTGCGGTCGGCGGAGCAGCTGACGCCCAGGCCGATCGGGCAGCTGGCACCATGGCGCGGCAGGCGGACGACGCGGATGTCGTGGGCCATGTATTTGCCGCCGAACTGGGCGCCGAGGCCGATCTTGCGGGTCTCTTCGAGGAGTTCCTGCTCCAGCGCGAGGTCGCGGAAGGCGCGGCCGGTTTCGTCGCCGGTGGTCGGCAGACCGTCATAGTAGTGCGTCGAGGCGAGCTTGACCGTGAGGAGGTTCTTCTCGGCGGAGGTGCCGCCGACGACGATGGCGATATGGTACGGCGGGCAGGCGGCGGTGCCGAGGGTCTTCATCTTCGAGACCAGGAAAGGCACGAGCGTTCCGGGGTTCTGGATACGGGCCTTGGTCTCCTGGTAGAGATAGGTCTTGTTGGCGGAGCCACCACCCTTGGTGACGCAGAGGAAGCGGTATTCCATGCCCTCAGCGGCTTCGATGTCGATCTGGGCCGGGAGGTTGCACTTGGTATTCACCTCGTTGTACATGTCCAGCGGGGCATTCTGCGAATAGCGGAGGTTCTCTTCGGTATAGGTCTTGAAGACGCCGAGCGAGAGGGCCTCTTCGTCGCAGAATCCGGTCCAGACCTGCTGGCCTTTTTCGCCGTGGACGATGGCAGTGCCGGTGTCCTGGCAGAGCGGGAGCTTGCCCTTGGCGGCCACCTCGGCGTTGCGCAGGAAGGTCAGTGCCACATATTTGTCGTTCTCCGAAGCCTCGGGATCGCTGAGGATCTTGGCGACCTGCTCGTTGTGCGAGCGGCGCAGCAGGAAGCTGACATCGCGGAAGGCGGTGTTGGCCATCACGGTGAGGGCCTCGGGGCTGACTTTGAGGATGGGGTGACCCTCGAAGTCTCCGACGCTGACGAGCTTTTCGGAGCCGGGGATCTTATAGTACTCGGTGGTGTCTGTTCCCAACTGGAACATCGGGGCGTAACGGAAATCTGCCATATCGTGTAAAAATTATGAGTTGCTAGTCAATGTCATCGATCACAGGGGTCGCGCCGGATCCCTGCTGCATCAGGAAGGCCCGCATGAAGGCGTTCAGGTCGCCGTCCAGCACGCCCTGGGTATCGGCCGTGCTCACACCCGTGCGCAGGTCCTTGACCATCTTGTACGGATGGAGGACATAGGAACGGATCTGGGAGCCCCATTCGATGCGTTTCTTCTGGCCTTCGAGTTCGGCCTGTTTCTCCTGGCGCTTCTTCAGTTCGAGGTCATACAGGCGGGATTTGAGGATGCGCAGGGCGTTCTCCTTGTTGCCGATCTGGGTGCGGCCTTCGGTGTTCTCGACCACGATGCCGGTCGGGACATGGCGCACGCGGACACCGGTCTCCACCTTGTTGACGTTCTGTCCGCCGTGGCCGCCGCTGCGGAAGGTGTCCCATTCCAGGTCGGCGTCCTTGATTTCGATGTTGATGGTATCATCCACGAGCGGATAGACGAAGACGGAGGAAAAGGTCGTCTGGCGCTTGCCCTGGGCGTTGAAAGGGGAGATGCGGACGAGGCGGTGCACGCCGTTCTCGGCCTTGAGATAGCCATAGGCATAGTCGCCTTCGATCTCGACGGTGGCGGATTTGATGCCGGCTTCATCCCCGTCCACCAGGCCCGTGACTTCGGTCTTGTAGCCGTTGCGTTCGGCCCAGCGCAGGTACATGCGCAGCAGAATGGCCGACCAGTCGTTGGCTTCGGTGCCGCCGGCGCCGGAATTGATGGTCAGGATGGCGCCGAGGTTGTCACCTTCCGCGCCGAGCATGTTCCGCAGTTCGAGGGCTTCCACCCGGGACAGGGCCGCCGCATAGGCGGCATCCAGCTCGCGGCTTTCTTCCGTTTCCGACCCTTCCTCGCCGGTGTCGGCGTCCTTGGCGAATTCGTACAGCACGTCCAGGTCGTCGGTGGCGGAGGAGGCTCCGTCATAGTCGGTGACCCAGGATTTGATGCCGTTCATCTGCTTGAGGAAGGTCTCCGCCGCCTTGGGATCGCCCCAGAAATCGGGGGCTTCGGTCTTTTTCTGCAATTCGGCGACCTGGAGACGCTTGCCTTCGATGTCGAGGCAGTCGTGCAGGGTGTCCAGGCGCTGGCGGAGGTCTAGGATCTGTTCGGAAGAAGTCATGTCGTAAAAACAGTGTGGACCGGCAGTTGTTGCCAGTCCACAAAGATAACAATAATAATTGAATTATTTAGCCGCAGTAGAAGTACTCCTCGACCAGGCGGCGCATCAGGTCCGGATCGGACTTGGCCTGCTCGTGCAGGTCATGGTCGTCGAACTTGCGGAGCTCGGCGACGATGCCGTCGATCATCCTGGGCTCGAAGACGCCCCGGGCCTCGAAGACGTCGCGGCGGGCCTGGAGGGCGTCGCCGGACTCGCTGCAACAGACCGGGAGGGAGTCGAGGGTGGCCAGGCGGGCGGCGTTCTCGGGCTTGTGGATGTCCATGTCGACGTACTTGTCATCGGCGATCTTCAGGGCTTCGGCCTCCGGCATTTCCAGCCCGTAACGGGCGGCCACGCACAGGCCGGCCATCAGCTGGTAAATATCGGCGGAGCAGTCCGGGCAGCGCATTTCGAAGGTCTGTTTTTCGGTCGTATCCAGCTGTCGGGCAGGCTCCTGCGGGTTGGCCGCATGGCACATGTCCTTGCCGCTGGACCAGCCGAGCGGGACGCGGACGAGGGCGGAGCGGTTGCAGTCGCCCCAGCAGACGTTGGTCGGGGCTTCCTGGTGCGGGACGAGGCGGAAATAGGAGGTCGGGTTCTTGTTGCCGAAGGCGGTGATGGCCGGGGCCATGAGCATCAGTCCGGCGATGGCCCGGCGGGCCTCTTCGGAGAGCTTGCCGTCGGCTCCGAGGGTGGCGTTCTTTCCGTCCTTCATCAGGCGCATGTGGATGTGCATGCCGCTGCCGGCTTTGCCAACGGTGATCTTCGGGGCAAAGGAGACGTCCAGGCCCCATTGGTAGGCGAGGTTGCGGATGACCCATTTGGCCAGCAGGAGCTGGTCGGCGGCCGTTTCGACCGGGTTCGGGAGGAACTCGATCTCGTTCTGCTCATAGACCTTGCCGTCGAGGGTGAAATTGCCGACTTCGCTGTGGCCGTATTTGATCTGGCCGCCGGTCTGGGCGACATAATCCATGCACTGGCGGCGGAACTCGTTGAGTTTGGCGAACGGCCCGGATTCATGGTAGCCGCGCTGGTCCGTGGCCGGGAACATGCCGTCGGATTCGGAGATGACGTAGTATTCCAGTTCGCCCATGGCCTCGAAGGTCATGCCGGTGGAGGCGTTGAAGGCTGCTTCGGCCCGCATCAGGGTCTGGTACGGGGCGCAGGCGAAGGGGCTGCCGTCCTTGTCGAAGAAACTGCACAGGAAGCACAGGGTCGGAATCTCGGCGAAGGGATTGACGAAGGCCGTGCGGTACCGGGGGATGACGTAGAGGTCGCTGTTGCCGGCTTCCACGAAGGCGGGGAAGAGGCTGGATCCGTCGACGCGCTCGCCTTCGGAGAGGATGGTCTCGGCATAGGCGAGGGAATTGACCGAGAAGGTCAGGGTCTTGACGCGGCCGTCCTGGGCCGGATACATGAAATCGACCATGCGGATGCCGTTTTCGCTGATGAAGCGGAGCAGGTCCGCGCGGGTGAAATCCTGCGGCCGTTTCTGCAGGAAGGCAACGACCGCATTGGGATTCAAGGCAATGAAGTTGTCCATTATTTGCGTTTTAGTCATTATCTGTGGTTTTCCTTTCAAAAAGGACTCAAATGTACAGAGAATATTTCGGATTGCAAGTGATTTCGCGGGAAAAGTTTGAACGTTTTAGTTTTCAAGGAGCGGCGGGCCCGGTCTTGCGGCTTTCTGCGGAATAATCCTTATCTTTGTGGGAGAACGTTACGCGTATGATCGGATTGTTTGACTCCGGCAGCGGCGGCCTGTCCGTCCTTCGTGAAATCGTCCGGCTCCTGCCGGACGAGCAGTATGTCTATTATTCGGACAATGCCCATTGCCCGTACGGCGAGAAGTCCCCGGAATACATCCGGGAGCGCTGCCGCCAGATCGTCCGCACCCTGCTGGACAAGGGGGCGGACATCATCGTGGTGGCCTGCAACACGGCTACGGCGGCGGCCATCCAGATGCTCCGCGAGGAGTTCCCGGTCCGTTTCATCGGGATGGAGCCGGCCGTCAAACCGGCGGCGCTCGGCACCCGTACCGGCGTGGTCGGCGTGCTGGCGACGGCCGGAACGCTCAAAGGCTCCAAGTATCTGACCACCAAGGGAAATTTCGAGGACGGCTGCACGATTGTGGAGCATGTCGGACAGGGTTTCGTCGAACTGGTGGAAAATGGGAACCTGGAGGGGGAGGCAACGGAGGAAGTGGTCCGGACCAGTCTCCAGCCCCTGCTGGATGCCGGTGCCGATACCATCGTCCTGGGCTGTACGCATTATCCGTTCCTGCTTCCGGTCCTGCGCAAACTGGCCGGTCCGGGCGTCCGGTTCATCGATCCGGCTCCGGCGGTCGCCCGGCACCTGATCTATGTCATGGTCCAGGAACGGCTCTTGAGCGAGCGGGAAGCGACGCGCGCATTGGCCAAAGTGATCGAACTGGCTGAAAAAGAGGCGATGGGCCAGAAACGTCCTCCCCTCGGGGCGGCCCCTTCCGTCGAACTGATCTCCTCCGGCGATCCGGCCCCGTTGCAGCGGATGTTCCGCTCCATCTGGCCCAAAATCCAATAATTGTATGTTCCTTCAATCCATCCTTACCCTGCTGGCCGCCGTCGTGCTGCCGGTCCGTCACCTGCAGGTCCCGGTCGTCGCCGGGCAGGACGTGGCCGTCGCCGTCGTGACGGTTCCCGCGGGAGAACAACCCGATTTCCGGATAAAAGCGAAAGGCCTTCCCCGCAAGGCCTTGCAGCAAGCCTATGTGCGGGACAGCCTGGTCTATGTCCGGCTGGACCTGGCCCGGATCAAGCGGCTGGATAAACCTTTCGGGCTGAAGATCAAGGCCAAAGGCTATAAGGTCGTGCCTTCCGGCGCGTTGAAGCACCGTGTTGCCGTCAAAGTCCGGACGGCCGGGGACGACGGGGTGGCCGCCTACCGGATTCCGGGGCTGGTGACCACGAAGAAGGGGACCCTGGTCGCGTCCTATGATATCCGCCACGCCAACTCCCATGACCTGCAAGGGGATATCGATATCGGCGTCAGCCGTTCCGAGGACGGCGGCCGGACCTGGGGACCGATGATCACGGCCATGGACATGGGGCAGTGGGGTGGACTTCCCCAGGGAAGCAACGGGATTGGCGATCCGTGTATCCTCCTGGATGAAGAGACGGGCGATCTGCTGTTGTTCGCCACTTGGGTCCACGGCGGAGAAGCCGGGGAGTTCGCCTGGTGGAATGCCGGCGACGGGTTCGAGCTGGACCGGACGCCGCAGCTGATGATGGCCCGCAGCACCGATGACGGGATGACGTGGAGCGAGCCGGTGAACCTGACCCGCCAGGTCAAGCGGGCGGAATGGAATTTCACGTTCCAGTGCCCCGGACGGGGCATCACGATGGCGGACGGCACGCTGGTCGTCCCTTTCCAGCACCAGGAAGCGGACCGCACGCCGGCTGCCGGACTCATGTACAGTACCGACCGGGGCGCGACCTGGCAGGTCCATGAATATGCCCGGATCAATACGACGGAGGCCCAGGTGGTCGAACTCTCCCCGGGAGAGCTGATGCTCAACATGCGGAACAACCGCGGTACGGGCCGCTCGGTCTATGTGACCCGGGACCTGGGCCGTACCTGGACGCAGCATGCCTCTGACGAACAGTTGGTTGAGCCGGTCTGTATGGCCAGCCTCCTCAAGGCGCCGGCCTCCGGCAATGCCCTCCGCCGCGACCTGCTGCTCTTCTCCAATCCCGCCGACACTGCAGCGCGCCGGAACATTACCCTCCGCCTCAGCACGGACGGCGGCGTGACCTGGCCCTCTTCCCTCCTGCTCGATGAAGGCACCGGCTGGGGCTACTCCTGCCTGACGATGCTCGACCGAAAGACGGTCGGCATCCTCTACGAAAGCAGCCAGGCCCACCTGACCTTCCAGGCTATTTCCCTGAAAGACTTGCGTTAATTCCGAAATAATTCGTACCTTTGCGTCCCTTCCGGACTCAGATCGCGACAGCTTCCCAAGGTCTCGTTCGGTGACGGGCACATGTTACTGCCTTCCGGAAGGTTTTTGCGGGTGTGTTGGAATTGGTAGACAAGCAAGACTTAGGATCTTGTGCTCCGGCGTGTGGGTTCGAGTCCCACCACCCGTACGACTATGACACAGATTGAACGGATCAAAGTGATGGAGGCCCTGATGGATCAGGCCGCCGCTGCCGTAAAGGGGCTGGAGCAGGCCCTGGACCAGTATGAAGCCGCCCAGACCGCGCTGCGCAGCCTGGGCGAATATCTCGGAAGCGAGGAATGGATCGAAGACTTTGAGGCGGACGAAGCCGGGAATCTCCCCGCCGACCTCAAGCGCGGCGTCCTTTCCGAAGACGGTATCTACAACCTCCTGGCAGACGACCAGGGCCAGGCTGCCAGGATGCTTGACATTGTCGCCGGCCGCCTGCGGCAGGGCTAGTCGGCCTCTCAATACAGCCTATCTTACAGACTTACCTCAGAAACTCTCCAACCGGACGTTCTCGAGAAGGATCATCTGCGGGTCGGCGATGTCCGTGGCTTCCTCGTTGTAGAAGATCGTGGCGTCCTTGACCGTGATGTCGTGGATCATCCTCAGCTGCCCCTGGGCACGGATGCCGGTGGCGCAGCCGCGGCAGACGATCCGCTCCATGACGATGTCCCCGAAATCCGGGACGAAGGACTCGGAGACGGCGGCCTGGTTGTCCTCGCGGCCGGCCGGGCGGTCGGCGTAATCGCACTGGAAGACAATGGCTTCGTCCTTGATGTCCGTCATGTAGATGTCGCTGATCCGGATGCCGGAGGTCTTGCCGCCGCGCTCCGGGGCGCTCTTGAAACGCAGGCCCGTGTCGGTGCCGCTAAAGGTATTGTGCCGCACGATGATGTTCTCCATCCCGCCACAGAATTCGGAGCCGATGACGAAGCCGCCGTGGGCATGGTAGACCGTGTTGTACTCGATGAGGATGTCCTTGCAGGGGCCGTCTTTCAGGGCTTTCTCACCGACGCCGCCCTTGAGGCAGATGCCGTCGTCGCCCACGTCCACGGTGCAGCGGGTGATGTGGACGCGCTGGCACTGCATGATGTCGATTCCGTCGCCGTTCTGGGCGTTCCAGGGGCAGCGGACCGTCACCCCGTCAATGACGACGTCCGTGCAGCGCTGGGGAACCAGGTGGAACTTCGGGGCGTTCTGCAGGGTCACACCCGTAACGCTGACCCGCTGGCAGTCCGTGAAGCGGACCAGGTGCGTACGCAGGGACTCCTGGGCCTGGGCATCCTCCGCGATGTTGTCGTAATGCTTGAGCCCGAACGGGTACCACAGGGAGCCGTCTTCGGTGACGGTGCCGCCTTTCTTTCGGAATTCCTTCCACTCCGTATCGCTGACCTTGTTGCGCTTGACGGCCCGCCACCAGGCGCCGTTGCCGTCGATGATCCCTTCGCCGGAGATGCTCACGTCATGCCGCTTGGAGGCGTAGATGCCGGGTCGGACGGAGCCTTCGTTGAGGAAGTCTTTCTTGTCGGGGGACAGGAGGATGACCGCGCCGCGTTCCAGGTGCAGGTCGATGCCGTCCTTCAGGCCGATGGGCCCGGTCAGGAAGATGCCTTCGGGACCGTTGAGGTGGCCGCCGCCTTGCTTGACCAGGGCATTGATGGCCTTGGTGAAAGCCTGGGTATTGAGGGTGATTCCGTCCGGGACGCCGCCGTAGTCCAGCAGGGATACGGCGTTATCGGGGATGACGGCTTTTTCCGGTGCGGGCATGGCCGGCTGGGCGGCCAGGAGGGCGGCAAAAAGGGCGCCGAGGACGGTAAGGAGGGTACGTTTCATGTTCATGCTTTTTCAAAGCGGACACAGGCCCAGCCGTCCCGCAGCCGTTCGGATACATACCGGAGGCCGTTGGCTTCGGCCTCCTGCCGGATGGCGGGGATGTCGTCGGCGTAGAAGCCGCTGCAGAGCAGGGTGCCGCCGGCGCGCAGGGAACGGGCATAGGTGCGCAGGTCCATGATGATAATGTTCTTGTGGATGTTGGCCAGCAGGACATCGTATTTTCCCATTTGGAGCAGGGACGCGTCGCCATAGTAGGTCTCGAAATGGCGGGCGACCCGGTTGCCGTGGGCGTTGTCATAGGCCGACTGGGCTGCTACTGCATCAATATCAATGCCATAGACGTGGGCCGCATGCAATTTCGCCGCCAGGATGCCCAGGACGCCGGTTCCGCAGCCCATGTCCATCACGACATGGCCCCGGATCCGGTCCTCGATCTCCATCATGGCCTCCATCATCATGTAGGTCGTCTGGTGGTGGCCGGTGCCGAAGGCCATCTGCGGATCGATCTTGATGGTGAAGCGGGTCTTGCCCAGCGGCTTTCCCATGGCGGCATACGCCAGGATGAGGTCCTCGCGGGTGTGGTGCCAGGCTTTGACGGTCACGTCCCGCCCGACGATGATGGGCTCGAATTCGTTTTCCCACTGGCGGTTCCAGTTCTGGTAAGGGACCAGATTGGCGCTGAAGGAGGTCTTGTAGGCGACCCCGGAGAGGACGACTTTCAAGGCGCGGGCGTCGTAGGCGTCCTTGGGAATATAGGCCTTCAGGGCGTCTTCCTCGATGACGAAGGAATCATAGGGGAGGTCGCAGAGTTCGGCTTCGACGATTTCGGCCGCTTCTTCGGAGAAGGGCTCGATGCGGATGGTTACTTCAATGTATTCGGCACTGTTCATAGTCTTATTGTTCTTCATCCGGCAGGAGGGCCTCCTGTTCCCGGTAGAGCGCTTCGCGATACCGTTTGCAGAAGAAGGCGCGGATGCGTTGGATCAGGGTGATCTTCTCTTCCTTCGGGGCGGCCAGGGCAGCATCCCGCAAGTCGGCGGCTTCCTGCGCAAGGGTGGCTTCCGGGTGGTCGAAGTCATACTGGAGGGAGTCCAGTACGGCCTGCTCGGCGGCGGACAGGGAATCCGTCGGCGTCAGCTGGTCGCCCAGGGATTCCCGGGTCAGGGCCGAACCGGAAGCTTCGTTCTGCCGGACGGCGACCTCCACGCCTTTGGCGAAAATGTCGTGGATGGAGTTGACCAGGTTCACCTGCAGGGTGTCGATCCGGGCCGTGTAGACCGGGACGTTGGTGTTTTTGTATTTGGCCCGCACGATGCGGTATTTCCAATCGTCGAAGTTGCCCCAGAGGTTGACCCCGAACCGGAAGGGGAGCGGGGAGCGGAGGACGGAGACGTGGTAGTTGAAGGTCTGGTCAAACCGCTGGATGCCGCTCAGGGCCAGCTGGTAGCGGTCGACGCCCAGGATGAACGGGAAAACCTCCAGCGTATTGTCGGCGATGAGCCCTTCGACGGACATGTCGTCGATTTCGCTGACCTTCTTGTTCTTGAACATCAGGATCTTGGCAATCTTTCGGATGGCGTCGTTCTCCTCGATGGAAAGATTCGAGCCCTTGATCTTCATGATGCCGCTGATGCTGGACGGGATGAGGTTCATGGTCGTATCCAGCCGGCTGGTCGCCGCCATTTCGCAGTCCAGCATGCCCTTGAAAGACTTCAGCAGGGGCACGAGACTGTCGATGACGGGGAAGAGGGTGATGACCTTGTCGGCGGTGATGTCCACGAGGTTGAGGTTGAACCCGGCGGTCAGGTCGTCCTTCCGCTTCGAAGTATAGAAACCTTCGAAGTAGATGTCGCCCATGTTGGAGGTCGCGACGGTGTTGGTGATCTGCAGGGTCCGTTCTTTCATCAGCACGTCCGCGGCGAACCAGTCGATGTCCAGGTCGGAGTAGATGATCTCATTGCCCATCAGGTGGAGGGTGGCTTCCAGGTTGGAGGGCAGGACGATCAGGGTGCTGTCCACCGTGGCGGCGTCCAGGGTGTCGACGGCGACCCGGGACAGGTATTCGGCATCGGAAATCCGTTCGTTGAGGGCGATGGCGCGGTCCTCGGGGAGGAAATGGTTGCCGGCGTCATAGGCGGCCAGCAATTCGTTGGCATGGAGCAGGTTGGAGGAGACCTCCAGGTCCGCCTTGACGGTCCCGTTCCCGAGCAGGGCCCGTCGCAGGCCGGTCACGCTGCCCTGGGCGCTGACGTCGGACTGGCCGGCGGTGACGGTCAGGTTTTCCAGGTTGACCTGGTCCAGGGTGAAGGTCCCTTTGACGTCGGAGAATCCGTTGCGAAGCGGGAAGTACGGAGTGATCACCAGGCCCTCGCCGAGGGCGAGGCTGCCGCGGGCATCCCATTCCCGGACGTATTTCGCCATGGATTCATCGAGCCGGAAGTTGAGGTCGCGGCTGCGGAATTCATCCAGCGGAAGCGGGGTGCGGAATCCCATCGAGTCGGGCCGGTGCTGCGGACGCTGGCGCGGCTCCCGTTTGACGGCCGTCGCCGAGAGCGAGGCATTCTGGATGCGGATGCGGTTGACCCCCTGGCGGAACTGGACTTCGTCGTTCCGGCTGGAGACCACCACCACGGGGACGGTCCCGGATGCGACGGTTTTATTGCTGTATTTGAAGGAGTTGCGGGTGTCTTTCAGGGCGACGAAAAGCGAATCGGCACCGGTCATGGCGAGGCTCCCCGCCGTCAGGGTTCCGACGATGGGGTGGACTTCCTTGCCGAATTCCTCGCTGACGGTTTCCGCGGCGTTCTGGGCCGTCAGGCCGATGCCCGTACCGCGGATGAAGGTGGTCTTCCCGTATTGGGCATAGAGGCTGTCGGCTCGTCCGCGGACGCCGAGGAAGTCGGCTCCGAGGGCCATGTCGTCGCTCTTGCCCTTGGTCAGCCGGATGTCGGTGCGGTCCAGGAAGACGGACAGGGAATCCGGCTGGTCGAGGAAGCGGATGCCCGGGCTGGTGATATGGCCGTCCAGGTCGGCGCGCGAGAAGTTATACAGGTCCAGGTCGGAGAGGAAGACCATGCCGGAAACGGCGGCATTTACGGCTCCGCTGGCGGTCATCCCCTCCGGCAGGAAGTCGTTGATGACATCCAGGTCTGCGTTGGCTTCGAGGTCGATGCCGAAGAGGGGATCGTCGCACAGGACGTCTTCGCTGAAGCCGGAACCGGTCAGGTTGACGCCGGCCATGTCCAGGTCGATCCCGTCGAGGGTCACGCTGAGCTTGCCGTAGCGGTCGGTCTCGGCGTTGACTTCGGCGGCAAGCCGGCCGCTGTAGTCGAATCCGGTCCAGGCGAGCGAGGACTTGGGTACGGAGATTTCCGCCACCAGTTCGGGGAGGGTCTTTTCGGCGGGGATGTACCAACCGTCGCACAGGGCTGTCAGCGAAATCTTTGCGTCAGTTTTCAGCTTCTTCAGGTCCGGCAGGATGGAAGTTCCGAGGAAGGAGGTGACGTCGGAGACCTTGCAGTCGTCAACCAGGGCTTCGGCGCGGATGTAGGTGCTGTCGGGGCGGACCTTCACGTCTCCTTCGCCCGTTAGTTCGACGGCGGCCGCCTTGAGGTAGAGGTCTCGGACGGACACCGCGGAGAATCCTTCCTCCGGGAAGGAAACGCCGGCTTTCACCGCGATCGGGAGGTCCATCTTGCCGAGCGATGCCAGGGCGAGCCGGGCCCGGGCGGATGCGTCGATGTCATAGCGGTCGTCCTTCTGATGCAGGGAAAGCCGGTCGAGCGCGACCTGGAGCGAGTCGGCGGGCAGGCGGCCGGCGAAATCGAGGGCGTCGATGTCGAGATCCAACTGGCTTTTATCCATGTCCGGAAGCCTCAGCTTGCCGTCGAACCGGATCTCTTTCGAGGTAATCTCAGCGAAGAGCGTGTCGGACGGGGCGGTGAAGACGATATGCGGGCTGCCGGTCAGGGCGACGCGGCCGACGGTGATGTCCGGAAGGGGAGCGGCGGCCGTATCGGTTTTTTCGGTGGAGAGGAATTTCAGGATACTCCAGTTGGCGGCCGTGGAGTCGTAGCGGTGGGCGAAGATGCGGGCGCCGTCGAGGGTCGCCTTATGGACATTGATTTTGCTGCGCAGGGCGGCCATATAGTCCACGGAAACGGACAGGCTGCGGAAGGAGGCCAGGGTGTCCATCTGCGGATGGCGGCCTTCGTTGCGGAGCGGGTGCGGGACGCCGGTGCTGTCGTAAGCAGCGAATGTCTCGTGCGGATAGACCAGCAGGGCGTCTTCGATCTCCAGGTTGAGGTTGGGGAAACTGCGGAAGGCGGAGGCGCTGATCTTGCCGAATTTGAGTTCTCCGTCTACATAGTCGGCGGCGAAACGGTTCACCGTCCTGGTCAGGAAAGAATCGGTCAGGACCAGCTGCAGCACAAGCATCACCAGGAGCCAGAGCCCCAGCAGGATGCCCAGGGCGATTTTCAGCCCCCGGAACCGTCTTTTCCTTTCTTTTTCAGCCATGCCGGAATACCATCTAACTTACAAAGATAACAAATCCGTGGCAGGAAAACACAAAAAAGGATGCCAAAAAACTTGACATCCTTTTGTATGACGTGAGCATGCGGGCGGCTTACTGCTCGTCCATCAGCTGCATGTGCTGAACATAGATGGCCTTCTGCATCTTGACGCGCTTCTTCTCGCTCGGCTTTTCGAAAGTCTTGCGGGAGCGGAGCTCGCGGATGGCGCCGGTCTTTTCGAACTTCCTCTTGAATCTTTTCAGGGCGCGTTCGATGTTCTCGCCTTCTTTAACGGGTACTATGATCATTTCTTTACCACCTCCTTTTCTCAATAGCGGGTGCAAAGGTAACACAAAATGACCGATTTGCAAATTTTTTTCAGAAAGATTTCCTAACTTTGAATCCCGTGAATTTCCCCAACCTTCCATTCACGGACCATGAACACGAAATATATTTTCATCAGCGGAGGCGTCGCTTCTTCGCTCGGCAAAGGGATTATTGCATCCTCGCTGGCCAAACTGCTGCAGGCAAGGGGCTTGCGCGTCACCATCCAGAAATTCGACCCTTACATCAACATCGACCCGGGCACGCTGAACCCGTATGAGCACGGCGAGTGCTATGTGACCGAAGACGGCGCCGAGACTGACCTCGACCTCGGCCATTACGAGCGTTTCCTGGGCGTCTATACCTCCAAGGCCAACAATGTGACGACCGGCAAGATCTACCATACCGTCATCACGAAAGAGCGGGAAGGCGCCTACCTCGGCAAGACGGTGCAGATCGTCCCGCACATCACGGATGAGATCAAGCGGCGCATGCTCCTGCTGGGCCGGACGGGCGAATACGACGTCATCCTGACGGAGATCGGCGGAACCGTCGGCGACATGGAATCCCAGCCCTTCGTTGAGGCCGTCCGCCAACTCCAGTGGGAACTTCCCGAGGAAGACGTGATGTGCATTCACCTGACCCTGATCCCGTACCTGAGCGCGGCGAAGGAACTGAAGACCAAGCCGACCCAGCATTCGGTCCAGACGCTGCAGCAAGCCGGCGTGAAACCGGATGTGATCGTCTGCCGGACGGAACATCCGCTGTCGCCGGAACTCCGTCGCAAGATCGCCCTCTTCTGTAATGTCCGGCCGGGCCACGTCATCCAGAGCATCGACGCCTGGAGCATCTACCAGGTCCCGCTCAACATGCACGAGGAACACCTGGACGAACTGGCTGTCCGAAAGTTGCAGATCGACAACTACGCCCAGCCGGACCTGGTACGCTGGAGAGGTTTCCTGGATCGGCTGGCGCATCCTTCACACGAGGTGGAGATCGTGCTGGTCGGAAAATATGTAGAGCTCCAGGATGCCTACAAATCCATCCAGGAGGCCTTCGTCCATGCCGGGGCCGCCCATGACTGCAAGGTGAACGTGCGGACGGTACAAAGCGAGTATGTAACGGAAGATACCGTCGCGGAAATGCTGAAAGGAGCGGACGGGATCCTGGTTGCCCCAGGCTTCGGCGAACGCGGACTCGAAGGCAAGATCTGCGCGGTCCGGCATGCGCGGGAAAACGGCATCCCGTTCCTGGGAATCTGCCTGGGCATGCAGATGTGCGTGGTCGAGTTTGCCCGCCATGTCCTGGGCTGGCCGGATGCCGTTTCCGCCGAAGTGGACCCGAAGTCCCCGCATTCGGTCATCTGCCTGATGGAAGAGCAGAAATCCACGACGATCAAGGGCGGGACCATGCGGTTGGGGGCCTATGCCTGCCGCCTGCAGCCCGGTTCCCTGGCCGCTACGCTCTACGGACGGACCGACATTTCCGAGCGGCATCGGCACCGGTATGAATTCAATTCCGCCTATCTGACGGATTTTGAGGCCGCCGGTCTGAAAGCCACGGGACACAACCCGGATACGGGCCTGGTCGAAGTGGTGGAACTGCCCGGTCATCCGTTCTTCATCGGTGTCCAGTTCCATCCGGAATACAAGAGTACGCCGGAACATCCCCATCCGTTGTTTACGGGCTTGGTGGATGCGGCTTTGCAATATTACAACGGCCATGCGTGAGTTGCACGAAGAATGCGGGGTCGTCGGCCTTTACGGCGTTCCGGATGCGGCCAGGGCGGCCGGCATCGCCCTCCAGTACCTGCAGCACCGCGGACAGCAGGGCTGCGGCATCGCCGCGGCGGGCCCGGACGGACAGATCCGCTTGTGCAAGCGGCCGGGACTGGTCAAGGATGTCTTCCGAGAGGAGGACCTGACCTCACTGCCCGGGTCGTCCTGCATCGGCCATGTACGCTATCCCACGTCGGACATCGGCGGGGTGGAAAACCTCCAGCCGTTCATCATGCACGGCCGCAGCGGGACCTTTGCCCTGGCCCATAACGGCAACATCGTTAATGCGGACATCGTGCGCCGGACCCTGGAGGCCGAAGGTCATCTGTTTCATTCCACGTCGGACAGCGAGCTGTTCGCCCACCTGGTCGGCATGGATCCCGGTGGCTGGGAAGCCGGCCTTGTCGCCGCCGCCAATCGGCTGGACGGCGCTTTCTCCACGGTCATCCTGACGGACCGGGCCCTGTATGCCTGCCGGGACAAATACGGTTTCCGACCCCTGTCGCTGGGTCGGCTGGGGAAGGGCTGGATCGTGGCCAGTGAGACCTGCGCGCTGGATGCCGTGGGCGCGGAATTCGTCCGGGACATCGAGTCGGGCGAATGGGTCGTCATCAATGGGGAAGGCGTGCACAGCCACCGGCATTCCCGCTATGCCGGCCGGCACATGTGCGCGATGGAATACATCTATTTCGCCCGGCCTGACAGCGACATCGAAGGCTGCAACGTGCATGCCTTCCGCCGCCGGACCGGACGGCTGCTGTATGAGGAGCGCCCCACGGAGGCCGATATCGTGATCTGCGTCCCGGATTCGGGCATGAGCGCCGCGATCGGCTTTGCGGAAGCAGGCCACATCCCCTTGGAAATGGGCCTGTTGAAGAATGCCTATATCGCCCGGACCTTCATCCAGCCGGCCCAGTCCCTGCGGGACATCGGGGTCCGGATGAAACTCTCTCCGATCCGGAGCATCATCGGCGGAAAGCGGGTCGTCGTGATCGACGACTCGATCGTGCGGGGGACGACCTCCCGCCGGATCGTCCGCATGCTGCGGGAAGCCGGGGCACGGGAGGTGCACATGCGCATCGCCAGCCCGAAATATGCCTGGCCCTGCTTCTACGGGATCGATACCGGTACGCGGGACCAACTGATCGGCGCCTCCTGTACAGACAAAGAAATCTGCACCTTCGTCGGTGCAGATTCCCTGAAATATCTCTCGGTGGAGGCGCTGTTTGCCGCCTCGGGGCAGCCGGACCTCTGCACGGCCTGTTTCAGCGGCCGCTATCCCACGGACCTGTACGGGCGGGAGGACGATTAGCCCTCTTCCAGGATCTTGCGGAAGGTTTCCATGCCTTTGGTGGCCGGTTCCTTGATGTGGGTCAGGCGGCTGTCGCGGACCATCAGGTCGTTGGGGTCGATGACATAAATCGGGGTGTTCCAGTCGGCATAGCGGTACAGGCCGGCGGCGGGGTAGACCTGCAGCGAAGTCCCGACGATCAGCAGGATGTCCGCATCCTGGACGGCTTCGATGGCCTTCTCGATCATCGGCACGCTCTCGCCGAACCAGACGATGTGCGGGCGTAACTGGCTGCCATTCGGGGCCTTGTCCCCGAGGTGGATCTCAGTATAGCCGATGTCGAAGACTTCCTTTTCGGAGAAGGTCCGGTCATATTCCCCGTATTCAGGACGGACCTTGGTCAGTTCGCCGTGCAGGTGGATGATCCGGGTGCTGCCGGCCCGCTCGTGCAGGTTGTCCACGTTCTGGGTGATGACGTCCACATTGTATTTCTTTTCGAGTTCCGCGATGAGGCGGTGTGCCTCGTTGGGCCGGACCTCGCGGAGTTTCTCCCGCTGCATGTTATAGAAGTCCAGCACGAGTCCCGGATTGCGGGCCCAGCCTTCCACCGAAGCGACTTCCATCGGGTCGTAATTGTCCCAGAGCCCGCCGTTGTCCCGGTAGGTCCCCAGACCGCTTTCGGCGCTGACGCCGGCGCCGGTCAGAACTGCGATTCTCTTTTTCATTCGTCAGACATTTTGAAATAATACCGGCGGACCCAATACTCGAAGAGCGGGTCCAGGATGCGGGGATTGTCGTTCTCGTCGAAAGTGACGATTTCCTTCTTGCAGAGGGCATCCTTGAGGCGGCGGACGTTGGCCGAGGAGTTGAGGCCGTACTGCCGGATGACCTCCGCGCTGCTGAAGCGCGTGTGGCCGGCGAGGATGGCGCGCAGCAGGCTCACCTGGAAGGGGGTCAGGTCGTTCATCTTGGCGATGAAACGCCCCTCGTGGACGGACAGCAGGCAGCAGAGCGCATCCGTGAGCGTCTGTTCGAGGATATAGCCACGGGTCAGCGAGTCGCAGATGGCGCTGAAGTGGTGGATGTACCAGATGTTGTCCTGGAAGAGGCGGCAGACCCCGAGCAGCAGTTCGCGGTCGATGACCTTGCCGGTGAGGAGGAAGCCCCGGTTGATATGGTCCACGATTTCCTTGGTCTCGATCGTGCCGAGCCGGAGCCGTTCCACCCGGCGCCAGAACCAGCGCTTGACGCCGAAGATGTCGTGCATCGCGTTGAC
>JAFUUB010000122.1 GCA_017483985.1 Bacteroidales bacterium
CGACCGGTAACCTCGACTCCAAGAACGGCAAGGAGGTGATGGACCTGCTGACCGAGCTCAACCGCGAGGGGACCACCATCGTGATGGTGACCCACTCCCAGAAAGATGCCGCCTGCGCCCAGCGCACGATCGACCTCTTCGACGGGCAGATCGTCTCCGACGTGAAAAATGAACTGTAAATGAAATCCTACCTGAAGTTCCTTTCCCGCAACAAACTGTACACTGCCATCGAAGCGACCGGGCTCATCGTGAGCCTGGCCTTCGTGGTCATTATCGGCACGTCCATCCGGGATCAGCTGCGTATTTCCCGTGCTCCTGACGGACAGGAAAACCTGTACCTGCTCGGTCCGCCCTCGGATCCCGTGTTGGAATACCGGCAGCAGGATGAACTCGCCGCGCTTCCGGAACTGCTGCAGACGGCGGCTTTCGTGCGTGCTGAAATGAATATCCTGATTGACGGGGAGCCTCACCGAGCCCGGATCATGCTGGCGGATGCAGGGTTGCTGGAAATGGTCCCGCAGGATCTGCGTTCCGGCAGTTTGGATCTTTTCAAGGCTGGTCCGGGTGTCCTGGTCACGGAATCCGCCGCACGCAAGTTCTTTCCTGGGCAGGAGCCTCTGGACAAGATGCTGGAAATGCGCAGCGTCTCCGGGCGTGACGAACGGGGTGCGGAGACCGTCCTTTCCTCCATCGTCGGCGTGGTTGAGGATCCGTCCTTTACGATTCTGGATGATTTTGATTTTCTGGTCAGTTTCCAGGCACCCATTCCGGCCGTGCGGGCCTATCGCGATTCGGATTTGCGTCATACCGGGACGGGCATGATGGTCCATCTGCTGGCCCGGACCACACCCCAGGCGGATATTCAGGAAGTCTCTGCCAAGTATTTGAAGTTGTGCGGATGGTTCTTGAACAAGGATGAAAGGGAGGGACCGATGCTGACCCCGTATGAGGACCTGTTTTTCGCTTCGGAGATGCGCTCGCTGGGGATCCGCCACGGCAACCGCCTTTATCTGGTGGTCCTTGTGATCCTGGGGCTGCTCCTGCTCGCTTTTGCTGTGCTGAATTATATCAATCTCAGTCTGGCCGCCTGCGGGGGCCGGGCGAAGGAGATGGCGACGCGCCGGCTGGTCGGAGAGTCGCGGGGCGGTGTGGTCCGGCGTGTCGTGCGCGAGTCCGCCCTGTTCGTGCTCGTGTGTTTCGTGCTGGCCGCGCTGCTGGCCTGGGCGGTGGGTCCGGTGCTGAACAGTATCCGGCCTGTCGGGCTGACGGTCCCGTTGCGGGCACATTTCGATGGGTTCTTCTTGTTGCTGGGTCTCGTCTCCGTCCTGGGGATCGGTGGTCTGGTCGGGCTTCTCCCGGCCTTTTCCCTGGCATCATGGCTCCCGCTGGATGTTGTCTCCGGCCGGATCCGCCGCAGGCGGAAAATGGGGTTCAACCAGGTCAGCATCGTCGTCCAGTCCGCTCTGGCCCTGGGCGTACCGGCCGGCGTCATGCTGGTCCGGCGCTTCTTGGAATATTATCCCGAGCGGATCAGCGGCTGGTGGTGGATTCTCGCCGTGGCAGTGCTGCTGATCCTGGCCGTTTCCTTTGTTTCCGTGCTCTGGCAGACGCTGCGGGCAGCCCGGACGAATCCGGCTACGGAGTTGAAAAAGGAATAGAGATGCCCGATCAAGGCCGGAAGGGCTGCCGGGCCACGATCGAGCGGCCGAGGGTGAGGGCGTCGGCGTATTCGAGGTCGTCGCCGAAGCCCAGGCCGCGGGCGAGGGTGGAGACCTTCACCCCGAGCCCTTCGATCTGGCGGTATATATATAATGAGGTCGTTTCCCCTTCGACGTCGCCGCTCAGCGCGAGAATGATTTCGATGTCTTCCGCCTGCATGCCGCGGATGCGTTCGACCAGCTCCTTGATGTGGAGGTCGGACGGGCCGATGCCGTCGATGGGGGAGATGATGCCGCCCAGGATGTGATAGACGCCCCGGTACTGGCCCGTGGCTTCGATGCTCATCACGTCGCGTACGCTCTCGACCACACAGATGGTGCGCGTGTCCCGCGTGCGGTCGGCGCAAATCGAGCAGGTGTCGGAGTCGGCGATCATCTGGCAGGTTCTGCAATAATGGACGTCGTCCGCCAGCCGGTTGATCGCGGCGGTGAAGTGGTGGATGTTCTCGGCGGGCTGGCCCAGCAGGTGCAGGGCCAGGCGCAGGGCGCTGCGCGAACCGACGCCCGGCAGCGAGCCGATGGCTTCGACCGCCTCCTGGAGGATCTGGGAAGGATATTTCTCGGTAGAATACATTTTTTGCAAATCGCGGACGCAAAGGTAGTGAAAATCAGAAATATTTGCTAACTTTGCGCGCCCGAATTCCGGCCTCCCCGGCCGGCGGCACAGAAAATAATGTTTAACTACTAGTTTGTTTTTAATTTACAACATGGAAGAAATTAAGAATGAAGTTCCTGTCGTCGAGGCTCCGGCCGCCGAGGCAGAGAAAAAAGAAACCAAGGTTCCCGGCGTGCGGATGAATGCCTCCGTCAAGCCGGAAGACTTCGACTGGGATGCCTTCGAGGGCGGCGACGTTTATGGCGCAGCCGACAAGAAGGCCATCGACGAGGCCTATGGCGCCACCCTGTCCAAGGTCGTGGAGAACGAGGTGGTCGAAGGCACGGTCACAGCCATCTCCAAGAGGGAGGTTATCGTCAATATAGGTTACAAGAGCGAAGGTGTCATCCAGGCTCCTGAGTTCCGTTACAATCCTGACCTGAAGGTCGGAGACAAGGTCGAGGTCTATGTGGAGTCCGCTGAGGACCGCAAGGGTCAGCTGATCCTTTCCCACAAGAAGGCCCGC
>JAFUUB010000123.1 GCA_017483985.1 Bacteroidales bacterium
CCGCCGAAGCCCTTCATGCCGCCCAGGCCGAAGCGGATCGCCCCTTCCTTGTTGACGGTGAAATGGTTCTCGGACTCGTTGATATCCGGGCTGAGCACCGGGATCTTGCTGCGGCGGCAGTCGTCCATGATCTCCATGATCTCGGACATGTTCGACAGCTGGTTCGACAGGTTCGCCGCCTGGAATTCGGCCGGATAATGGGCCTTGAGCCAGCCGGTCTGGTAGGACACCCAGGCATAGCAGGTCGCGTGGGATTTGTTGAACGCATAGGAGGCGAACTTGCGCCAGTCGGCCCAGATCTTTTCGAGGGTCTCGGTCGGATGTCCCCGCTCGACGGCGCCTTTGATGAAGTCGTCATGCAGGCCTTCCAAGACCGCGATCTGCTTCTTACCCATGGCCTTGCGGAGCTTGTCAGCCTTGCCCTTGGAGAAGCCCGCCACCTTCTGGGAAATGCGCATGACCTGCTCCTGGTAGACGGTCACGCCGTAGGTTTCTTCCAGGTATTCCTCCATCGCCGGGAGGTCGTAGGAGATCTCCTGCTCGCCCCGCTTGCGGGCCACGAAATCCGGGATGTAATCCATCGGCCCCGGCCGGTAGAGGGCGTTCATAGCGATCAGGTCCTCGAAACGCTGCGGATGCAGGCGCTGGAGCCACTCCTTCATGCCGGGCGATTCGAACTGGAACACCGACTTGGTATCGCCGCGGGAGTACAGTTCGTAGGTCTTCGGGTCGTCGATCGGGATCTTCTCGATGTCGATGTCCGTGCCGAAGCGCTTTTTGATCAGGGCGAGACATTCCTTGATGATGGACAGGGTCCGCAGGCCCAGGAAGTCCATCTTCAGCATGCCCACGTCCTCGATGTAGGAGCCTTCATACTGGGAGACCCAGACGTCCTGGCCGGTCGCCTTGTCGGTGCCCATCGTGATCGGGATGTAGTCGGTCAGGTCGCCGCGGCCGATGATCATGGCGCAGGCATGGATGCCGGTCTGGCGGATGCAGCCTTCCAGTTTGAGGGCGTAGTGCAGGACGTCCTGGACCAGCGGGTCGCCGTTCTCAAACTCCTGCTTCATCTCCGGCAGGTACTTGACGCAGTTCTTCAGGGTCGGCTTCATCTCCTTCTCTTCGCCGTCGACCTTGACGGTGAACGGGCGGTCCGGGATCAGCTTGGTCAGCCGGTTGGACTCGTCCAGCGGCAGGCGGCTGACGCGCGCGACGTCCTTGATGGCCAGTTTCGCGGCCATGGTGCCGAAGGTAATGACGTGGGAGATATGGTCTTCGCCGTATTTTTCCTGGACATACTGGATGACGCGGTAGCGGCCTTCATCGTCGAAGTCCACGTCGATATCCGGCATCGAGATACGTTCCGGGTTGAGGAAACGCTCGAACAGCAGGTCGTACCGGATCGGGTCCAGGTTGGTGATGCCGAAGCAGTAGGCGGCGGCGCTTCCCGCAGCGGACCCACGGCCCGGTCCCACGGAAATCCCGTGGTTCTTGGCCCAGTTGATGAAGTCCTGGACGATCAGGAAGTAGTCCGGGAAGCCCATGCGGGAGATGGTCTTCAGCTCGAAGTCCAGCCGTTCGGCCTGCTCGTCGGTCAGGGTCTCGCCGTAACGTACTTTCGCGCCGTCATAGCAGATCTTGCACATGTAGGCCACCGAGGCGCAGAAATCGTCCCCGCGGTAGGTCCCGTGCTCGTCGTTGCGGCCGGCGTCGATGATGTCCTTGTATTTGTCCAACCAGTAAGGCAGGTTGTCGGTGAATTCCTTCGGAAGCTCGAACTTCGGCAGGACGTGGTCCCGGTCGATCTCATAGCGCTCGATCTTGTCGAGGACCTCGAGGGTGTTGTCGATGGCCTCCGGGTGGTCCGGGAACAGGGCCCGCATCTCCTCCTCGCTCTTGAGATACTCCTGCTGGGTGTAGTGCAGGCGGTCCTCCTCATCGACGAACTTGCCGGTATTCAGGCAGATAAGCCGGTCATGTGCCGGTCCGTCCTCCTTGTCCACGAAGTGTACGTCATTGGTCGCGACCACCTTGACCCCATGCTTTTCCGCCAGTTCGAAGACGACGGGGACATACTGCCGCTGGCCTTCCCAGACATCCAGGCTGAGCCCCGGCACCTCGGTCTTGTGGTACATGACCTCGAGGTAGTAGTCCTCTCCGAAGACCCGCTTGTGCCACTGCACGGCCCGGTCGGCGGCCTCCATGTCCCGGTCCAGGATGGCCCGGGCGATCTCGCCGGCCATGCAGGCGCTGCAGCAGACCAGGTCTTCGTGGTACTTTTCGACGACCTCGTGGCTCACGCGCGGCTTGCCGTAGTACATGCCTTCGATATGGCCCGTCGAGACGATCTTCATCAGGTTCTTGTACCCGTTGTAGTTCTTCGCCAGGAGGATCAGGTGGTAGTACTTGCGGTGGGCGTTGTCCTTGAGCTTGTGGTCGTAGTGCTGGGAGACGTAGATCTCGCAGCCCACAATGGGCTTGACCGCCGGGTGTTTCTTGGCGAACTTGTAGAACTCCTTGATGCCGTACATGTTGCCGTGGTCGGTGATGGCCAGGCCGGGCATTCCCATTTCTTCGGCGCGGTTGAACAGGTGCTCGATGGAAGACATTCCGTCGAGGATCGAATACTGGGTATGGACGTGCAGGTGGACGAAGGACATAAAACAAAGGTACGGAAATAATCCGTACCTCCGTAAAAAAGTTTTGAACAATTACAGCCCCAGTTCGTCGATGATGTAGCCGAGCCCGCCGTAATGCTCGATGAGCCAGAGGACATAGCGGATGTCGACGTTGACGCACATGTTGTAGCCTTTCGTGTAGTAGACGTCGCTGGCCAGGGACTCCTTGTTGCCGTCGAAGGCCAGGCCGATCAGCTCGCCGCGCGCATTCAGTACCGGAGAGCCGGAGTTGCCGCCCGTGATGTCATTGTCCGTCAGGAAGTCAATGTACATTTTCCGGGTCACGGCCGCCCGTTTGCGCGGGCCGTTCTTCTCCAGGGCCGCCCAGCTGCCCCAGTCGCCTTCGTTCACCAGCGCGCGCATCCTGTCGTCATATTTGAACTCGTGCCGGGCGGGATTGTATTTCTCCAGCAGACCGGCGGAAGTCGTGTGCCAGGAGGTGTACAGGCCGTTCCAGGGCTCCAGGGCCCCGACGGTTCCGTAGCTGATGCGCATCGTCGAATTGGCGTCCGGGTACTGCGGGACGCCCTTGTCCTCGCGCATCCGGTACATGGCGATCTTATACTCCCGCTGCAGGCTGGTCAGTTCCTGGCGCGCCTCGAGTCCGCCCTCCAGGTTGTTGAGGTCGGTCGTGGTCACGTCGTTGAGGAACTTCCAGAGCGGGTCTTCGTGCAGCTGGTCCTTGCCGGTATAGGCTTCGACCGTTCCCTTCGAGATGAAGGAATTGTCCCACAGCCAGTCCGCCATTTTGCCGGTCTCTCCGTTGTATTTAGCCAGCATCTCTTTCTGGTACGGGCCCATGATGGCGGGATCCATCAGGGCGCAGTAGCGCTCGATGGCGATGCGCATCAGGTCTTTCTCGACCCGCAGGTCCGTCTCGTCAAATCCCTGCTGCAGGGTCTTGCGCTGCGCCTCGAGGTCGCCCCGGGCGCTGGTCAGCCGCAGGAAGGTCCGGTCGATGATGGCTCCGCGCACGAGATTTTCCCGGTAGATGATCCGGGCCTTCTCGGCGGTTTCCTGGGCGGCATAGATCTCCCGCATCCGGGGGATCAGGGTCCCCCAGCGGGCCTTCCGGTCCGGATCGGCATCGATCCAGGCCTGCAGCTGGGCGGCTTCCGCCTCCTTGTCGGCATAGACATCGAACCGGCGCAGGCAGAGCTCCTCACCCTCCTGCATCTCGCCCAGGTTGGTCAGGCTGAAGAAGGTGTCGGAGTATTTCAGGCGGATGGCCGGGTCGGCGTCCATCCAGCGGCGCATGACGTCCATCTGGCCCTTGCGCAGGGCGTTGGTGACCGGAAGTTCCACTTTCCCGGTGAAGTTGATTTCTGGAGCGGAACTGTAGCGGTTGGTACGGCCCGGATAGCCGATGACCATCGTGAAGTCTCCCGGTTTGTAGCCGGCCGTGGAGATCTTCAGGTGACGGACCGGCTTGAGCGGCACATTCGCGGGATTATACTCGGCCGGGCTTCCGTCGGGAGCGGCGTACAGGCGGTACAGGGCGAAGTCGCCCTTGTGCTGCGGCCATTCCCAGTTGTCCTCGTCCCCGCCGAAAGCGGCGATGGACTCCGGAGGGGCGGCGACCAGGCGCAGGTCCTTGAATACCTGATAGATGGCCATGTAATACTTCTCTCCGCCCCACATGGAATCCATCGAGGCCTCCATGCCCGGGAACCGTTCCTTGTAGCGGTTTTCCATCAGGTAGGCCAGGCGGCGGGAACCGGCGTTCTCGCCCTTGGCGACCAGTTCGTCATGGTAGGCCCTGGCCTCCTCGGTCACGTCGAAGACGCGCTTGAGGAAGTAGACCTCCTTGCCCGGGATCGGGATCTCCTTGGACCGGTCCATGGCCCAGAAACCGTCTTCCAGGTAGTTCTTCTCGGGGGTGCTGAGATCGAACACGTCGGAATAGGCGCAGTGGTGGTTCGTAATCAGCAGACCCTGGTCCGAAATCATGCTGCCGGTGCAGTAGAAGCCCAGCGAGATGACGGCATCGGAGACGGCGGCGCCCGGTGCGTCGGCGTTGTAGATTTCGCCGGCGGAGAGCTGCAGGCCGCGCTCCTGCATCTTCTTTTCCAGGGCCTTGTTGATGCCCTGGATGAGCCACATGCCCTCATCTGCCCATGCGCTGCAGACGCACAGGCAGAGGGACAGGGTCAGGAGTATCCTTTTCATAAGCGGGTCTTATTCGGCGTCGCGGACGCAGCGGAGCGGTCCGGCGATGCGGTAGCTCACCTTGGTGCCGTTGATGGTGTATTCGGCTTCGGTGGCCTTGTTGGTCATCGGCATGAAGCCGTGGAACTGCAGGTTCTTTACGCCGGAGGTCTCGTCGCCGGAGGTGTTGTAGGTCACGCCGGCATAGGTGGATCCGCACATCATGCTGGAGCAGAGGTGGTCATAACCCGCCATCCGGCCCATGAAGGTCCCGGTGGTGGCCGTATTGTTGGCAATCGAGACGGCACCATAGGCGGCGATGTTGAAACCGTCTGCATTCAGCATGGCGATGGAACCGTTGGCGCCGTCGTAATACGGGGCATCGGTGCGGGTCGTGACGCCGGAACCCTTTCCGACCAGGTCGAGGATGTCATCGAGCGTCGGGACATGCCAGCCCGGAGGGCAGATGCCCTGGGCGCCTTCGAGCGCCTCGGCGTCGGCCACGCTCTTCAGGTCGCCGACCTTCTTGCCGAGGGCGACTTCCGCCTGGTAC
>JAFUUB010000016.1 GCA_017483985.1 Bacteroidales bacterium
ACCGTCGAGCAGGGCTGGGTCGCCAACATCGGCAAGGCCAAGAACATCGTCCGTCGCGGCCGTGAAGACGCCGACCAGATCAACATCCTCGGCGACGACGGCGTGCCGATGAGCTACCACGAGACGTTCTGGAAGTCCGAGCTCATCGACTTCTGCTTCCTCCAGCAGGATGCGTTCGACCCGATCGACAGCCTGTGCCCGATCGAGCGCCAGAAATACATGCTCGACCTGGTCCTGAATATCTGCGACCACTCCTTCACTTTCGACGATTACGAGAAATGCCGCGATTATTTCAAGGACATGATCAACCTGATCCGTCAGATGAACTACTCCGAGTTTGAAAGTGAAGCGTTCAACACGTATCATACCCAATTGAATAACCTCCTCGAAGAAAATGGCAAATAAAGCATACCAGAGAATCTACACCCAGCTGGAAGCCATCACCAAGGCCACCGTTTCCCTGAAGGCCAAGGGTGTTTCCAACGATGAGCTCGCCATCGTCCACGGCCGCCTTGCACAGGTCGTGCGCACCAAGGGCGACATGATCACCCTGCAGGTGTTCTCCGGTACCGAGGGAATCCCGACCAATGCGGAGATCACCTTCCTCGGCGCCCCGCCGACCCTGCATGTCAGCGACCAGCTTTCCGGCCGCTTCTTCGACGCCTACGGCAATCCAATCGACGGCGGTCCGCGCGTGGAAGGAGAAGAGCGCCAGATCGGCGGCCCTTCCGTCAACCCTTACAAACGTCGCCAGCCGTCCCAGCTGATCCCGACCGGCATCGCCGGCATCGACCTCAACAACACCCTCGTCTCCGGCCAGAAGATCCCGTTCTTCGCCGACCCGGACCAGCCGTACAACCAGGTGATGGCCGACGTGGCCCTGCGTGCCGATGTCGACAAGATCATCCTCGGCGGCATGGGCCTGTCGAATGACGACTACCTGTTCTTCCGGCACTCCTTCGAGGCCGCGGGCGCGCTGGACAAGATCATCTGCTTCATCAACACGACGGAGAATCCCCCGGTGGAGCGCCTCCTGGTGCCGGACATGGCCCTCACCGCCGCCGAGTATTTCGCCGTGGACAAGAATGAGAAGGTCCTCGTCCTGCTGACTGACATGACCCTGTATGCCGACGCCCTGTCCATCGTCTCCAACCGTATGGACCAGATCCCGTCCAAGGATTCCATGCCGGGCTCCCTGTACTCCGACCTCGCCAAGATCTATGAGAAGGCGGTCCAGCTGCCGACCGGCGGTTCCATCACCATCATCGCGGTGACCACCCTGAACGACGGAGACATCACCCACGCCATCCCGGACAATACCGGTTATATCACGGAAGGACAGCTCTTCCTGCGCGCCGACAGCGACTCCGGCAAGGTCATCATCGACCCGTTCCGCTCCCTGTCCCGACTCAAGCAGCTCGTCCAGGGTAAGCAGACCCGCGAGGACCACAGCCAGGTCATGAACGCCGGTGTCCGCCTCTACGCGGATGCGCAGAACGCCAAGACCAAGCTGGAGAACGGTTTCGACCTGTCCGACTATGACCATCGCTGCCTGGCCTATGCCAAGGAATATGCCACCCGCCTGCTGTCCATCGATGTCAATATCCGCATCGAGGAAATGCTCGACACCGCGTGGGAACTCTTCGGAAAATACTTCTCCAAGGCAGAGACCGGCATCAAGCAGGCGCTCACCGATAAATACTGGAAAGAATAATGGCCATCAAGTTTCAGTATAACAAGACATCGCTGAACAACCTGGGCAAGCAGCTCAAGATGCGGCAGAATGCGCTCCCTACGCTCCAGAGCAAGGAGAGTGCGCTCCGCCTTGAGGTCCGCAAGGCCAAGGATCAATCCGAGAAGCTTGTTGCTGATCTTCAGGCTGCCTTGCAACGCTACGACTACCTGGCCGCCCTGTGGAACGAATTCGACCCGGGCCTGATCGCCGTGACCGACGTGGAACTGACCACCGTCAAGGTCGCCGGCGTCAAGACCCCCGCCCTGCAGGACATCCGGTATGAGATCCGCCCGTTCAACGCCTTCGTCAAGCCGGCCTGGTTCGCCGACGGCGTGGGCATCCTCAAGGAACTGACCCGCCTGGGCATCGAATCCGAGGTCTGTCTGGAAAAGAGCCGGATCCTCGAATTCCAGCGGAAGAAGACCACCCAGAAGGTCAACCTCTACGAGAAGGTCCAGATTCCCGGTTACAAGGAAGCCATCCGGAAGATCAAACGGTACATGGAAGATGAGGAGAACCTCTCCAAGGCCTCTTCCAAGATCGTGAAAGGCAGGCACGCCGCAGAAGAAGAGGAGGAACAGTCATGATCGGAAAAATGACCCGTTACAACTTCATCCTCCTCGGAGGTGAAGAAGCCCGTTTCCTCGAGCAGCTCGGGGAACTCGGTGTCGTGGACATCACCCGCTCCTTCAAACCGGTGGACGACCGGTCCGCCCAGCTGCTGCAGGAAGCGGAAAAGACCCGGGAAGCGGTCGCTTTCCTGGAAAGCCAGGATTTCCCGCTGGTCAATCCCCTTCCGGTCCAGGCTGATGATCCCGCGGCCGAAGCCTTCGCCCTGAAGGAACGCCTCGCGGAGATCGGTGCCAGCCTGGCAGCGGCCGAAAAGGAGAAGGACGCCCGCAAACCCTGGGGCGATTTTGACAAGGCCGCCATCGCCAAACTCGGACAGCTCGGATACAAGATCCGCTACTACAGCGTCGCCAAGAAGAAGTTCCTGGAGGAATGGGCGCAGCAATGGCCGTTGGAAGTGATTGCCGACGACGGCAGTCAGGTATGGTTCGTAACCGTCTCCGACGATCCTGAATACGCGTTCCCCCTCGCTGAGCTTCCCGCCCCGGAAGGATCCTGGACGGAAACCCAGAAACGGATCCACGAACTGGAAAAGGAGCAGATGGAGGCCCAGGGACACCTGATGGGCCTCAAGGAACAGGTTCCCGCCATGGAACAGCACGGCGGGCAGCTTCTCAGCGACCTGGACCTCTACCTGGCCGGCAAGGGCTCCGAGACGGCCGTGGACGGCTACATCTCCCTGTTCGAGGGCTTTGCCCCCGTCGAGGAGGATGCCCGCCTGGCCGAAGCGTTCGACGGGATGGACGTCCTCTGGTACAAGGCTCCGGCCAAGACCGAGGACAACCCACCCATCCAGTTGAAGGAAAATTGGTTCACCCGGATGTTCTCCGTCCTGACGGACATGTACGGCCGCCCGCAGTACAACGGCTTCGACCCGACCCCTTACATCGCGGTATTCTTCCTGCTGTTCTTCGCCTTCTGCATGGGCGACTGCGGATACGGACTCCTGCTGATCCTGGTCGGTTTCCTGCTGAAGAAGGTCAAGGGCTTCGCCGACATGGCCCCGCTCGTGGTCACCCTCGGCATCGGCACGACCGTCGTCGGCTTCCTGTTCCATACCTTCTTCTCCATCGACCTGCTGGAGGTGAGCTGGATCCCGGACAGCCTGAAGAAGATCATGCTCCCGTCCAAGATCGCCGGCTATGACGGCACGATGGTCCTGGCCCTGGTCGTGGGTATCCTCCACCTGTGCCTGGCGATGGTCGTCAAGGCCATCAACACGACCAAGAACAACGGGTTTGCCAACTCGCTCGGCACCTGGGGCTGGACGCTGCTGATCGTCGGCGGCGTGATCGTCGGCGGCATCGCCCTGACCGGCGTGCTCGACAAGGCCGTCACGAAATGGATCATCATCGTACTGGGCATCCTGTCCGGCGCGGGGATCTTCCTGCTCAACGACCTGCACCGCAATCCCCTGCTGAACATCGGCTCCGGTCTCTGGGAAACCTACAACACCGTGACCGGCCTGCTGGGCGACGTCCTGAGCTACCTGCGTCTCTACGCACTGGGTCTGGCCGGCGCCATGCTCGGCTTCGCCTTCAACTCCATCGGCCTGATGGCCCGGGGCGACGGTTCCAGCATCCTCGGATGGGTCGGCTTCATCCTGATCGTCATCATCGGTCATACCCTCAACCTGGCGATGTGCGCCCTCGGCGCCTTCGTCCACCCGCTGCGACTCAACTTCCTGGAATTCTTCAAGAACTCCGGGTACGAGACCAGCCCGCGTAACTATACCCCTTTACAGAAAACAAACAATAATCAATAAACAATCCAATCATTATGCTTAGTACTTTACTTGGTTATCTCGGCCTGGGTCTGGTATTGATCCTGGGTGGTATCGGAAGCGCCATCGGCACGACGACGGTCGGCAATGCGGCGGAAGGCGCCTTGAAAATCAAACCGGAAGGCTCCAGTAACTACCTTGTCCTGTCCGCCCTCCCGGCTACGCAGGGTATCTATGGTTTCGTGGCCTTCTTCCTCATGCTCGGCAAGATGACTTCGGATCCGCAGGCCAACGGCTTCATCGTCTTTGCGATCGGTCTGTGCGTCGGCATCGTGTGTCTGATTTCCGCCATCCGCCAGGGCCAGGTCTGCGCCAACGGTGTCGTCGGCATCAGCCAGGGTCACAACGTGTTCACCAACACCCTGATCTACGCTGCCCTCCCGGAATTCTACGCAATCCTCGGTCTCGTCGGCGCCCTGATGGTCTAATCCGTCAAGGCGCCCGCGAGGGCCTTGAAACAAAAAACTCCCGCACGGCTTCGTGCGGGAGTTTTTTTCCTATCTGTAAGAAGTGGATTACTTCTGACGGTTCTTGTAGCGCTGATAGAATTTGTCGACGCGGCCGGCGGTGTCAACGAGCTTGACTTTACCGGTGTAGAACGGATGGGAGGTGTTGGAGATTTCGAGCTTCACGAGCGGGTACTCAACGCCATCCACCATCAGGGTTTCCTTCGTGGTCGCGCAGGAACGGGTCACGAACACGGTGTCGTTCGACATATCCTTGAAAGCTACAAGACGGTAGGTTTCGGGATGGATTCCTTTTTTCATTACGTAATTATTTAAGGTTTACTATATAGTTCTTGCCAAAAAGCCTGCAAATATAGAGACTTTTTCCCGCAAACCCAAAGAATTTGCGGATTATTTCATCCGTACCGGCTGATCCGGATACAAACTGAAGCGCTTGGCCTTGCGGATCCACTTCTGCTCTTCCAGTTTGACATGCTCCCGGGCATCCTGGAAACTGATCTCACCCCGCAGGTAATCCGCCAGGACCGGATCCGCCAGCTTGCGGAAGAAGCCTTCCTCCAGTTCAAACTGGGAATAGCGGCCCAGGAAGTAACGCATCAGCTGAAGCGTATGCAGCAGGGAATGGTATTCGGCACCCGGCAGCAGCATGATCTGGTAGCCCTGGCAGCGCTCCCCCGCATACCGGCCGGCGGCCGGGGTGAAGGAGCAGGTCCGCATCAGCACGCCCTCCGGAACCGGGATCGCCTCCATCTGCGGCTTGATGAACGGCGCCCCGAAATACTCGTACGGACGCGCCGTACCGATGGCCGGGGTGATGGTGGTATTGTTCCAGAGCGCTCCCCCGCTGTACATGTAACAGGTAAACATGCCGGGGATGTCGGAAGCCGGGGCGATGGTCCAGGGAAGGAGCTGGATGTTGGCCTGCGTGGCCAGGGCGGAAATCACGTGCAGCGGGAACCGGGCATTGATCTCGGCGTAATACAGATTGCACAACTCGCCGAGGGTCAGCCCATGCCGGTGCGCCACTTTCGGCACATAGTCTTCCTGGGGACCCGTCGGGATCGAGCCTTCCACCACCCGGCCGGCCGGGTTCATGTGGTCGACGATATACAGGGACGGGGCCTCGTCTCCCAGGTCGCGGAGCATCTCCATCAGCCGGAAGACATCCTTGGTATAGTTGAAGTAGCGGGAACCGACATCCTGGATCTCGACGACGACGGCCGTCAGGTTCCGGACCGATTCCAGGTCGAAGGCGATATGGTTGGTCCCCGGGGTCAGCTCCGTATCCCGGGGATTGAAGACCACTTCGAGGTTGCCCCGCTCCTGGAACAACTGATACATATAGCGGTCATGGACCGTGTCCCAGCAGTTCTGCGTGCAGAAACAACCGACCTTTCCGCTGAGCAAGGCCTTGTCCAGCTGGTCTTCCAAGGGTGTGGTACGGAAGGAGAACATGGTTATCCGATGATGGATTTGGCAACGACGATGATCTGGTTGGCCAGGGCCTCCGCCTCCTCGGGCGTCTGGGCCTCGGCATAGATACGGATGATCGGCTCCGTGTTGGACTTGCGCAGGTGGACCCACTGCTTCGTGGATTCGAAACTGATCTTCACGCCGTCGATGGTATTGACATCCTCGTTGGCATACAGCTCTTTCAGCCGGTTCAGGATCTTGTCGATCAACGCCTTGTCGGAAAGCTCGATCTTGTTCTTGGCGATGTGGTACTGCGGATACGTCTTCTTCAGTTCGGACACCGTCAGGCCCCGGTAGGCCAGGTTGCTGAGGAAGAGGCCGACACCGACCATGGCATCGCGGCCGTAATGGCTGGCCGGATAAATGACGCCGCCGTTGCCTTCACCGCCGATCAGGGCCATCTGCTCATGCATCTTGGTCGTAACGTTCACCTCACCGACCGCAGCCGCCTCGTAGCGGCCGCCATGCTGTTCGGCGACATCCCGCAAGGCCCGGGAAGAGGACAGGTTGGATACGGCGACCGGTTTGTAAGGGGCCGTGGCTTCCTCCAGGGAGACGCCCTGGGCCTCAGCCAGTTTCGCAGCTTTGGCAAAAAGATACTCGGCGACGCTGACAAGCGTATACTCCTCGACGAAGGGTTCCCCGTTCTCACAGATGAAAGCCAGCCGGTCCACATCCGGGTCGACGGAAATGCCGAGGTCGGCGTGTTCGCGGACGACGGTCTCGCTCAGCTCGACCAGGTTCTTCGGAAGCGGTTCCGGATTGTGGGCGAAATTCCCGTCCGGCGTCCCGTTGATCGTGATGCATTCCACGCCCAGCCGCTCGAGGAGGCGGGGCATGATGATGGCACCGACGGAATTCACCGGATCCAGGACCACCCGGAAGTGGGCATTGCGGATGGCTTCCTCATCCACGGCCTTCAAGTCGATGACGGCCTGGATGTGCTCGTCCGTGAAATCGTGGTCCTCGACATGGCCCAGTTCATCCACGCCGCTGAAATCGAAATCCTCCCTGGCGGCACAATCCAGGATGGCCTGGCCTTCGGCCGCATTCAGGAATTCGCCGTACTCGTTGAGCAGTTTGAGGGCATTCCACTGGCGCGGATTGTGGGAGGCGGTCAGGATGATGCCGCCGTCCGCCTTGGCGAAGACGACGGCCATTTCCGTCGTCGGGGTCGATGCAAAGCCGGCCCGAACCACGTCGATCCCGCAAGCGGTCAACGTTCCAACGACCAGGTTTTCAACCATTTCACCCGAGAGACGGGCATCCTTGCCGACGACGACCTTGTAGTGTTCCCCGGCAGGCTTGGGCCGGCGCTCGCGAAGTTTGGCCGCATAGGCATAGGTAAATTTGACGATGTCGATCGGGGTCAGCGCCTCGCCCGGTGCGCCACCGATGGTGCCGCGGATACCGGAAATGGATTTGATAAGGGTCATATCTTAATCGGTTGCTATTCTTGATGGAATACAAATGTACGATTATTTTCCCGGAAATCGGCTGAAAAATTTGGAAGTTCGGATTTTTGTCGTACCTTTGCAATCCCGATACATGCTGGGTTCGTATAACGGTTAGTACTCGAGATTCTCAATCTCGCAATAGGAGTTCGATTCTCCTACCCAGTACTCCTCGACAGACTTCCACCGAAGTCTGTTTTTTTTGTTATATTTGTACGGCAGGCTCAGCCTGCCTTATCAATGTAACAAAGATTATGGCAATGAAAGGAAAGATTATCGGCATTGTTTCCCTTGTCGTCTTGGTGGCCCTGACCATCTTCTGCTATTTCCGTTTCTATTTCGTCTTCGGGGACGGCGTCAAGGCGGGAGAACTCAACCAATTCACCCTCAAGGGATACGTCTTCAAGACGTACGAAGGACGCATCATCCAGGCCGGCTTCCGCGGCGGCGTCAACGGCGGCATGGTCGATTCCACGATGGGATCCTATGTCTTCGACTTCTCCTGCGAGAACAAGACCGTCGCCGATTCCCTGATGCGCTGCAGCGGAAAGATCGTGGAGGTCCACTACAAGGAATACCTCGGCGCCCTTCCCTGGCGCGGCATGCAGAAACACGTGGTAGACAAGATTATTTCCGTTTCCGATGCAAAATAACATGAAAAGACTGCTGACCGCAGGCCTGCTTCTGGCAGGCCTGGCCGTCTATGCCCAGCCGGGCGTATACGACGTCCATCCCGCCGGAGATCCTTCCGGCAAGATCCTGACCATGGAAGAAGCCATTTACCGGGGTGTCGGCTATGCCCGCGGCGCAGGTGCCCGCTGGGAATCCAACGACACCTTCCGCTTCATCCGGGACGGCCAGGCCCTGGTACAAGGCATCCAAAACGGGAAACTCACCCCGGCCCGCCCGCAGGAAGGGGAACCCGCCCCCGCCGCAGGACCGCAGCGTCCCATCCTCGGGAACGCGACCTCCGCCTTCAGCCGTGACGGCAGTCTCTACATCCACCAGGGTGGCCGCGACGTCGCCATCGCGGTTTCCGAAGGCCCCGGCATCGTGTATGGCGAAAGTGTCAGCCGCAATGAAATGGGCATCGGTGAAGGCTTCTACTGGTCCAACAGCCGCAGCAAACTGGCCTTCTACCGCAAGGATGAGAGCCGGGTCACCCTTTTCCCGCTGCTGGACATCACCACCCGTACCGGCGACCTGAAGGAGCTCCGTTACCCCATGAACGGCATGGCATCCGAACACATCAGCCTCGGTGTCTATGACTTGGAAAGCGCCAGGACCGTCTACATGGATGTCACCGATTTCAGCGAAGAACGCTACCTGACCAACATCACCTGGTCCCCGGATGACCGGTATATCTTTATCCAGGTCGTCGACCGGGCCCAGCACCACATGCACCTCAACCAGTACTCCGCCACCACCGGAGCCTATATCCGCACCATCCTGACGGAAGAGAACGATGCCTGGATCGAACCGCTCGACCACCTGCACTTCATCAAGGGACGCACCGACCTCTTCCTCTACCGGACCGACAACCGGGACGGCTACCGGAACCTCTACCTGACGGACACCCTCGGAACGGTCCTTCGCCGGGTTACGGCCGTTGACGCCGACGTGGAGTATGTCTCCAACGACGGCAAATCCGTCTATTACACCTCCGCGGAAGTCTCCCCGGTCGAGAACCATCTTTACCGCATCGACCTGACCCTCCCGAAGAAGAATACCCTGCAGAAAGCGAAATTCGCCAAGCCCGTCGCACTGACCCCGGAAAGGGGCTGGCACACCGTCAGCATGAATGCCGACGATACCTGGTTCCTGGACAGCTACACCAACTTCAATACGCCGAACGTCACGCTGGTCCGCAGCACCGACGGCAAGACTTCGGAAATCCTCGCGAAGGCTTCCGATCCGCTGGAGGGTTATGCCTCCTGCGAGGTGGACCTGGGGACGGTCAAGAGCGCCGACGGCCGGTTCGACAACTATTACCGGCTGTTCAAGCCCCTGAACTTCGATCCTTCCAAGAAATATCCGGTCATCGTCTATGTCTACGGCGGTCCGCACTCCCAGATGGTCCAGGATACATGGCTCGGCGGGGTCCGGATGTGGGAGATGCTCATGGCCCAGAAAGGCTACCTGGTCTATGTCCAGGACAACCGCGGTACGTCCAACCGGGGTGCGGCTTTCGAGAAAGCCATCAACCGCCGCTGCGGCGTCGCCGAAATGGCGGACCAGATGGAAGGCATCAAGATGCTCAAGTCCCTCCCCTACGTCGATGCCGACCGGATCGGCGTCCATGGCTGGAGCTACGGCGGCTTCATGACCATCAGCCTGATGACGACCTATCCGGACACCTTCAAGGTCGGCGTCGCGGGCGGACCGGTCATCGACTGGAAATGGTACGAGGTCATGTATGGCGAACGCTACATGGACAATCCCGAGACCAACCCGGAAGGCTTCGCCGAAACCAGCCTCATCAATAAAGCGAAGAACCTCAAGGGCAAACTGCTCATCTGCCAGGGCGCCATCGACGACACCGTCGTCTGGCAGCACAGTCTGAATTTCGTGCAGAAGTGCATCGACGAGGGAATCCAGCTGGATTACTTCCCGTATCCGGTCGACCCGCACAATGTCCGTGGCTACCGGCGTATCCACCTCATGGACAAGGTGACCCTCTACTTCGACGATTACCTGTAACCCAAGACGCAATCCGGGCTCCGGCGGGTCTCTGAAACGATTCAGAGACCCGTTTTGTATATATATTCGCATTATTCCGAGGATTTTCTTTTGAATATTCAGAATTATGCATATATTTGGGGCGTAAAACGAATATATATACAAATGGACATCCAAGTCATGGTGGCGGAGGAATGCCACAAGAAATATGCGGAGCAGATCTGCGAGGAAGTCTATGTCTCCGCGCTGGAGCGCAAGACTGGTATCGCCCGGCGTACCCCGGAATACATCTGCCAGAAAATCAGTGACGGAAAAGCCGTCATCGCCCTGACGGAAGAGGGAGAATTCGCCGGATTCTCCTATATCGAATCCTGGAGCGGGAAAAGTTTCGTCGCCAACTCCGGCCTCATCGTCGCCCACAAATTCCGCGGCATGGGCATCGCCAAACGGATCAAGGCCCAGACCTTCAAGCTGTCCCGTAAGCTCTTCCCCGACGCCAAGATCTTCTCCATCACGACCGGGGCCGCCGTCATGAAGATGAATTACGAATTCGGTTTCCGGCCCGTTCCGTTCACGGAACTCACCGACGACCCCGAATTCTGGAAAGGCTGCCAGGGATGCCGTCACTATGACATCCTGGAGAGCCACGACTTCAAGATGTGCATCTGCACCGGCCTGCTCTACGATCCGAAGGAGCACCTCGAGATCCACCACCCGGACGAGGAGGCGGGCGCATGATCCGCGCGGGTATCATCGGCGGAGCCGGCTACACGGCCGGGGAACTGATCCGCATCCTGGTCTTCCACCCGCAGGTGGAACTGGCCTTCGTCCACTCCGAGAGCAATGCCGGGAACGCCCTCTGGGAAGTCCACGGCGGACTGGTCGGAGATACGGACCAGCATTTCTGCAGCGAGTTCAATCTCGATGAGATCGACGTCCTCTTCCTCTGCAGCGCCCACGGCAGGAGCCAGGCGTTCTGGGAGACGAATCCCAAGCCGGAAGGACTCAGGGTCATCGACCTGGCCCAGGACTTCCGCGATGAAAGCGAGGGATATGTCTACGGACTGCCGGAATGGCAGCGCGACAAGGTCAAGGCTGCGGACAAGGTGGCCAATCCGGGCTGTTTCGCCACGGCCATCCAACTGGGCCTGCTTCCCCTCGCGGCCGCGGGCCTGCTGAAGGGGGAAATCCACGTTACCGCCGTGACCGGGTCCACCGGCGCCGGCGTGAAACCGGTTCCGACCACCCACTTCAGCTGGCGGACCGACAACCTCTCCGCCTACAAGGTGCTCACGCACCAGCACCTGACCGAAATCCGCCGCACGCTCCACCTGCTGCAGCCGGGTCCGGAGGTCCCGGTCCGATTCATCCCCGTGCGCGGCGACTTCGCCCGCGGCATCTTCGCCACCCTGACCCTCCCCTGCACCCTGTCGCAGGAAGCCGTGACGCAGTTGTACGAAGCCTTCTACCACGACGCACCGTTCACCTGGGTCAGCGACCGCCCGGTCGACCTCAAGCAGGTCGTCAACACCAACAAATGTGTCGTCTACCCGGAAGTCCATGACGGGCAGGTCGTGATCACATCCGTTATCGACAATCTCCTCAAAGGGGCCTCCGGACAGGCGGTCCAGAACATGAACCTGGTCTTCGGCCTCCCCGAAGATACGGGCCTCAAGCTGAAGGCATCAGCATTCTAAGGAAATGGGACTTTTCGAAGTTTACAAAAGATGGGACATCGAGCCGGTCTGCGGACGGGACACCACCCTGTGGGACAAGGACGGGAACGTCTATACCGACCTGTACGGCGGGCATGCCGTCATCAGCATCGGGCACAGCCATCCGCATTATATCGCGAAGGTCTCCCAGCAGCTGGGGAAACTGGGGTTTTACTCCAATGCCGTGCAGAACAGCCTGCAGGAAGAACTGGCTGAGCGACTGGCAAAAGCCAGTGGGTATGACGGCTACGGCCTGTTCCTGTGCAACAGCGGGGCGGAGGCCAATGAGAACGCCCTGAAGCTGGCCTCGTTCACGACCGGCCGGTCCAAGGTCCTGGCCTTCGGGAAAGCGTTCCACGGGCGCACCGGCGGAGCCGTGGCCGTCACCGACAATCCGGCCATCCGCGCCCCCTACAACGCCACCGACCATGTGGATTTCATTCCGCTGAACGACCTGGAAGCCGCAAAGGAAGCCCTCGCGAGCCAGACGTATGCCGCCGTCCTCATCGAAGGCATCCAGGGCGTGGCCGGCATCTATGAACCGACCGACTCCTTCCTGCAAGGACTGCGCGGACTCTGCGACCGGACGGGCACCCTGCTGGTCCTGGATGAAATCCAGTCCGGATACGGCCGCACCGGCCGGTTCTTCGCCCACCAGCATGCCGGCATCCAGGCCGACCTGGTCACCATGGCCAAAGGCATGGCCAACGGCCTGCCGATCGGAGGCGTGCTGATTTCCCCGGAAATCCCGGCCCGGTATGGCATGCTCGGCACCACGTTCGGAGGGAACCACCTGGCCTGCGCCGCCGCCCTCGCCGTCCTGGATGTCATCGAGAATGAAAACCTGATTGAAAATGCGGCCAAGACCGGAACCCTATTCGAGTCGGCCTTCCGGGAAGACAAAGCCGTTGCGGAGTACCGCGGACGCGGCCTGATGATCGGCCTCCAGCTCAAACCGGAATACATCGGCCTGCGCGACCGGCTGTTGTTTGAAAAGCATTTCTTCACCGGTGCCGCCGGAGCGGACGTCATCCGCCTCCTCCCCTCCCTGACCATCTCGGAAGAAACCGCCGGGAGCTTTATCAACGCCTGGAAAGAATTGACCGCATGAGACATTTTACCTCCGTACTCCAGCTCGGCGACTGGCAGGAAGCCTTCGCCCAGGCCCAATACGTCAAAAATAATCCCTTCGCCGACCAGGCGCTCGGGAAAAACAAGACCTTGCTGCTGGTCTTTTTCAACAACAGCCTGCGGACCCGGCTCAGCACCCAGAAAGCGGGACTGAACCTGGGCATGAACGTCATCGTCCTCGACATCGCCCACGGGGCGTGGAAACTCGAGACCGAACGCGGCGTTGTCATGGACGGGGACAAGAGCGAGCACCTGCTCGAAGCCATCCCGGTCATGGGCAGCTACTGCGACCTGATCGGCGTGCGGTCCTTCGCCCGTTTCGAATCCAAGGAAGACGACTACAATGAAGTGATCCTCAACCAGTTCATCCAATACAGCGGCCGTCCGGTCTTCAGCATGGAAGCCGCCACCCGGCACCCGTTCCAGACCTATGCCGACCTCATCACAATCGAGGAGCACAAGACCAAGGCCCGTCCGAAGGTCGTCATGACCTGGGCGCCGCATCCGAAAGCCTTGCCCCAGGCCGTTCCCAATTCCTTTGTTGAAGGGATGAAGCTCGCCGATTACGACTTTGTCATCGCCAATCCCGAAGGCTATGACCTCGCCCCGGAATTCACCCGGGGGATCCCGGTCGTGCACGACCAGGACGAAGCCCTCAAAGGGGCCGACTTCGTCTACGCCAAGAACTGGGCCTCCTACGACCACTACGGACAGGTGCTCAGCCAGGACCGCAGCTGGACCGTCACCACCGAAAAGATGGCCCTGACCGACCATGCGAAATTCCTCCACTGCCTGCCGGTCCGCCGGAACATGATCGTCACCGACGACGTCATCGAAAGCCCGCAATCCCTGGTCATCCCCGAAGCGGCCAACCGGGTCGTTTCCGCCCAGGCCGTCCTCAAACAAATCCTTCAGTCCCTATGATCCAGGTCGTCAAGATCGGCGGCAACATCGTCGACAACCCCGAGGCGCTCGACGCCTTCTGCCAATCCTTCGCGCGGATGGAAGGGCCCAAGCTCCTGGTCCACGGCGGCGGAGTCATGGCTAGCCATATCCAGGAATCCCTGGGCCTGAAGCCCATCATGGTCGAAGGGCGCCGCGTCACCGACCGGAAGACCCTCTCCATCGTGACCATGGTCTATGCCGGCTACTGCAACAAGACCATCGTCGCCCTCCTGCAGAAATACGGCTGTAACGCCCTCGGGCTGGCCGGCTGTGACGGTGGCGTCATCCGGGCTCGCAGACGCGGACCGAAAACCCTCTCGGACGGTTTCACCAAGATGGATTTCGGCTTCGTCGGCGACGTCTCCCCCACCTCCTTCAACATCCCCTTCATCCGGGACATGCTCGCCGGCGGCATCGTGCCGGTCTTCTGCCCGATCAACCATGACGGCCAGGGACAGCTCTTCAACACCAATGCCGACACCATCGCCGGCAGCCTCGCGGCCGCCCTCTGCGCCGGACTGGTCTACTGTTTCGAGAAAAAAGGGGTCCTCTACGACAAAGAGGACGACAACTCCGTCATCCCGGTCCTTGACAAACAGACCTATGAACGGTATCGCCTGGAAGGACGCATAGACAAAGGCATGGTCCCGAAGCTGGACAATGCTTTCGGGGCCATGCAGAAAGGAGCGTCCCGCGTGGTCATCAAGCACGCGCTCGACCTGCTTGAAGACACCGGAACGGTATTGGAAGCCTAATAGGCTTTGATGCGGTACATGAATCCGAGCTCGATGCGGTTGGTATTAAAGTTATCCAACATGCTTTCAGCCGAATACTTGTGCTGGCGGCCGACATAGGCGACAAAGAAGCGCAGGTCCTGGTCTTTCAGCGGATAATACTCCAGACTGCCAACCCAGCCGATCGAGGTCCGATAGTTCTTGAACGCCTCGACGCTGTGGATGCTGGCCAGTTCGTACATGGCTTTGCCCATCAGGTTCCATTTCGGAGCGAACTGCCAGTTGGCCTTGGTGATGAAAGAATGATAGCGGACATCCGACGCAAGCTTGCCGAGGTCACCGGAGGCGATGGTCAGGCGGTCCACGCCGTCCCATTCAGCCATGTAATCGACATACCACTGGAACTTCGGAAGGTTCAGCTGCTGTCCGAGCACGACCATATCCGAATGGTATCCCTTTGCCTGCACCTGACGGCCGACGGACCAGCGGGTCGTCAGCAGACCGTCGAACAGGCTGCCGTTCCAGTTGAGGATGTAGGTCAGCGGGTGGTCCGCCTCCTTGAGATAGGTCCCGTCATGCAACTGGCTGTACGGGAATTCCTCCGAGAAACTGCCATTGTAGCAATTGGATACCATGAAGGCCAGTTCCTGGGAAGGCACCGGGTGCCAGGAAACCATCGCGCCGGCCATGAAGTTGTCCATGTAGTCGATGAAGTCCGAATACTGGTAGATGTACATCGGGTTCTCGTCGAACTCGAAACCACCCCAGATCTGGCACATCTTGCCGATATTCACCGCCCATTTGTCGTTGAACTTCCAGCCCAGCATCATGATATCCGTCGCCTTGGCGAAGTTGTCCTCCCCCTTGGCCGTGTTGTTACGGTTCATGCGATGGCGCAGACGGTAGGAAAGATGGTCCCCGAAGGTACCTTTGACCTCAAGACGGAACTGCTTGTTCTTGAAGGAAGAACGCCAGTCACCGGTCGCATCGCTCAGCTGGTAGCTGTAGGCATAGTTGAAGAACACGTTGAAGGCGTCGCTCTTTTTCTCCAGGTTGGTCACCTTCTCGTACAGCGACTTGATCTGGGCATCATGACCGCCGTCACCATGGTTGTGGCCCTGGGCGGAAGCGACGACGGCCAGGGAGGCCGCCGCAAGGATAGCAAGTACTTTCTTCATGGCCTAGTACTCTTTGAAGAACTGCTGGATTTCCTGCCAGTCGTGGGTCTTGGTCAGCGCAAGCATCAGCAGGACACGGGCTTTCTGCGGATTCAGATCGAGGGCGGCGACGAAATGATACTTCTCGTCATCCACCTCGCTGTTCAGGCAGGTCGGACCGGTCGGGCAGCGGCTGGAACGGACGATCTGGATACCCTGGTTCTGGGCCTTGACGGCCACGTCGAACACATCCTTGTAGAAGTTGCCGTCACCGACGCCGGCGAGGACGATGCCGTCGAATTTCGCATCAACGAAGGCCTGCATCGGAAGGGCGGAAGCATTGGCATAGCCATAGACGATACCGACCTGCGGGAGACGGTCCAGCTTGGTCACGTCAAAGACGGAATTGATGGTGTGCTTGTTGTTCGGGGTCTGGAGCATGTGGGCCTCGCCATTGTAGATGTAGCCGATGATGCCGGAAGGACCGCCTTCAAAGGTGTCGCAGTCAATGGTGTGGGTCTTGATGACCGTCTTGGCGTCAAGCAGCTGGTTGTTCATGCAGCAAAGCACGCCATAGCCGCGGGTATTCGGGGACACGGCGGCGGCGACGGCATTGTACAGGTTGGCGGGACCGTCGGCGCTGATCGCATTGGACGGACGCATGGAACCGGCGAGGACGACCGGCTTGTCGCTCTTGACGGTCAGGTTCAGGAAGTAGGCGGTCTCTTCCATGGTGTCGGTTCCGTGGGTGATGACGATTCCGTCATAGCCTTCCTCGTTCAGCAGGACATTGATGCGTTTGGCGAGCTTGAGCCAAACTTCGTCGTTCATATCCTGGGAACCGATGTTGACCAGCTGTTCGCCGGAGACATCGGCAAGGTTCAGGATCTGGGGCACGGCGTCCAGCAGGGTCTGGATACCGACCTGGCCCGCCGTATAGGCGGAAGATGCGGAGGTCGAGCTCACGCCGGCGATGGTACCGCCGGTAGCAATGATACGGATTTTCGGCTTCGCGCCGAGGCTGAGGCTGACCAGAAGGGCGGCAGCCACCAGCAGGAGAGTTTTGAAATTTTTCATGGTGCTATTAATAAATAGTTAGTATAATATACTGATAATCAGAAAACTGAGTCCAATGGAAACGATGGTGGTGATAAAGCCGGAGAGTTGGAAGGAATGGTTGATCACATACTTTCCGATCTTCGTGGTACCGGTCCGGTCGAAGCCGATGGCCGCCACCTCCGTCGGATAGGTAGGGAGGAAGAAATAGCCGTTGACCGCCGGGAACATGGCCAGCAGGGCCATGGGCGGGATGCCCATCGCCAGGCCCACCGGGTAGAGGGTCTTGACCGTCGCGGCCTGGGAGAAGAGCATGATGCTCATCAGGAAGAGCGGAATGGCGAACAGGATCGGATACTGGGCGAAGACGCCGCCGACGCTGCCTAGGATGAGTTCCTTGTTGGCCTCGAAGAAGGTACTGCCCATCCAGGCCACGCCGAAAATCGAAACCATGGCATTCATGCCGGCCGCAAAGACATTGCCGGAGGCCGCCTTGCGAGCATCGGCTTTCCCAACCAGCAGGATGACGGCGGCAATGGACATCATCGTCATCTCAATGGTGGCGTTCATGCTCACCGACTGGCCGTTGAAGGACGGACGCAGCGAAGGGAAACTGCCGAACAGGACGACCATCACGACACCCAGCAGGAAAGCCAGCACGGCCCATTTGGCCCGCGGGTTGACAGGCGCCTCGGCAGGAGTCTCGGCGGTCTGCTCGGGATCGATCAGGCCTTCCGCGACACGGCGCTGGTATTCCGGATCCTCTTCCAGGGGTTTCCCCACGAAATTCTGGACGAAAGAGGCGACCAGGATGGCCACGAAGGAAGCCGGAATCGTAATCAGCATGATTTCCTTCATGCCGATGCCCTTGGCACCGAGCATGGCCTGGGACAGGACGGCGGCCGTAGCGGCGGAGACCGGAGAACCCGTGATGCCCAGGGAAGCCGAAATCGTCGCCACGCTCAGCGGGCGTTCCGGACGGACCTTCGCCTTGGTGGCAATCTCGGAAATGATCGGCAGGAGCGCATAGCTGGTGTGCGCCGTACCGGCGAGCAGGCAGAACAGCCAGGTCGTCAGCGGGCCGTAATAGGTAATCTGGTTGGGATGCTTGCGCAGGAAACGTGCGGCGACGCCGACCATGTAATCCAGGCCGCCGGCCGCCTGCAGGCAGGCGGAGGCCGTAATCACCGCCACGATGATCAGCATCACGTCGATCGGGATGTCGCCGGGTTCCAGGCCGAATACGAAGACCAGGATGAACACGCCCACCATCCCGTAGATACCGAGTCCGATCCCGCCGACCTTCGAACCGATGAAGATCAAAGCCAGCACGATCGCCAACTCGACTAAAAGCAGAAGTGTAGCCATATTTTAAAGTAGGTTTTAGTGTTATTATGCGGTTGTTGCGCTTACAGGCGCGCGGTTGCGGCTGCCGCGGCCGCTGCCTTTTCGGCGAAGTCAGGACCCGAGGAAGCATACAGGATCCCCCGGGAGGAATTGATCAGCAGGCCGCAGCGGCTGTTCGCCCCGGCGGCGATGACCTCTTCGGCGCTGCCGCCCTGCGCTCCCACGCCGGGCACCAGCAGGAAATTCTCCGGACAGAAGGCGCGGATCTCCCGCAGCCTGTCTGCCTTCGTCGCTCCGACCACGAACATCATGTTGTCCGGGGAAGAGATCTCCATGCACTGCTCCATCACGCTCTGATACAAAGGCTTGCCCCCATTGTCCGCATACTGGAAATCCGCAGCGGACCGGTTGGAGGAAAGGGCGACGACGATGGCGTACCGTCCCGGATACTGCAGGAAGGGCTCGACCGTCTCCCGGCCCATGTAAGGGGAAAGGGTCACGGCATCGAAATCGAAACTGCCGAAGAAGGTCTCGGCATATTTTTTTGCCGTATTCCCGATATCGCCCCGCTTGGCGTCCGCGATCAGGAACTGGTCCGGACAGCGGCTGCGCAGGTAGTCCACCGTCTGGCCGAGGATGCGCCAGCCCTCGAGCCCCATCGCCTCGTAAAAGGCCAGGTTCGGCTTGAAGGCCACGCAATACGGCGCCGTCGCGTCGATGATGGCCTTGTTGAACGCCAGGACATCCAGGCCCTGGGGAAGTTTGGCAGGGTCGGTATCCAGTCCCACGCAAAGGCAGGAGCGTTTCGCCCGGATCCGGGCATATAATTCGTCCGGGGTCATGGCTTAATAGTATTGGTAGAACAAGGCGATGGACTCCATACCCGCCCACAACTGGCGGAGGAGGTAACTTTCATTCGGGGAATGGATCGTGTCCCGCTCCAGGCCGAAGCCCATCAGCAGCGGGTCGATGCCCAGGATCTGCTGCATCTCAGCCAGCACCGCGATGCTGCCGCCGCCGCGGGAAGGGACCGGCTCGATGCCGTACACTTCGCCCATGGCCTTGGACGCCGCCTGGAACGCCGGCGAGGAAATCGGGATCAGGAAGCCGTTCCCGCCTTCGCAAGGGCGGACATCCACCTTGACATACGGCGGGGCGATGGCGCGGAAATGATCCTCGAACAGCTTCGTGATCTTCGAGGACAACTGGTTCGGCACCAGGCGCATGGAGATTTTGGCATGGGCCTGGGAAGGCAGGACGGTCTTGGCGCCTGCTCCCGTGTAGCCGCCCCAGATGCCGCAGACATCCAGGCAGGGACGGATACCGGTCCGTTCCATCGTCGTATAACCCTTCTCCCCTTTTATCTCCTTGATATCCAGGAATTCCTTGTATTCATCCAGGTCGAACGGCGCCCGCGCCAGCTGGGCCCGGTCTTCCGCCGACAGTTCCACGACATCGTCATAGAAGCCCGGCACCGCCACCCTGCCGTCCGCATCGTGGAGCGACGCGATCATCGCGCAGAGCACGTTGATCGGATTGGCGACCGCACCGCCATAGTGGCCGGAATGCAGGTCCTTGTTCGGACCGGTCACGGTCACTTCCAGGTAAGCCAGGCCGCGCATGCCGCAGTTGATCGAAGGCACCTTGTCGGAAATCATGGTCGTATCGGATACCAGGATGACATCGGCGGCCAGGCGCTCCTTGTTGTCCCGGACCCAGGCCGGAAGGCTGCCGCTGCCGATTTCCTCCTCACCCTCGAAGATGAACTTCACATTGTGGCGGAGCTTTCCGGTACGAAGCAGGAACTCGAAGGCCTTCAGATGCATGAACAGCTGTCCCTTGTCATCATTGGCCCCGCGGGCGTAGATCGCCTCCTCCCCCGTTGCGGGGTCTTTTGCGATCACCGGCTCGAAAGGATCGGTGCGCCATTTCTCCAGCGGCTCAGGCGGCTGCACATCATAGTGGCCGTAGACCAATACCGTCTTCCAGGAAGGATCGAGGATTTTCTGGCCGAATACAACCGGATTGCCCGCAGTCGGATAAACCCCGGCTTCGTCCGCACCGGCCTCCAGCAGCACGTCCCGCAGCCGTTCGGCACACCGGACCATGTCCGGTTTGTGTTCCGGCTTGGCGCTGATGGAAGGGATCCGCAGCAGCGAAAACAGTTCATCAAAGAACCGCTGTTTGTTCGCTTCGATGTATGCTTTCATATAGAAATGTCTTAGTGTCTATGGAGCATACAAAGATAGGAAAAGCCCCAATAGAAAACAATAATCCCGGCCGGAGATTCCGGTCGGGATTTCAGTGAGGACTCGCAGATTCGAACTGCGGACCTCCTCCCTGTCAAGGAGGCGCTCTAAACCAACTGAGCTAAGCCCTCATTCATTTCGGGATTGCAAAGATAGGTATTTTCCGGGAAACTGCAAGGGTTTCCCGGAAAAAATCACACGACGTCCTTCAATTTTTCCTGGGCGTAAGCCTTGGTCACCCGGAACGTCTTCTTCCGGGAGGACGGAGCCTCATACATGGCATCGTCGAAGATCTTCTCGCAGATGGAACGCAAACCGCGGGCACCCAGCTTGTTGCTGATGGAGGTATCCACGATCAGGTCCAGCACGTCGTCATCGATTTCCAGCTTGATCCCATCCAGTTCGAACATCTTCTCATACTGGCGCAGGATCGCGTTTTTCGGCTCGGTCAGGATCCGGCGCAGCGCATCCCGGTCCAGATGGTCCAGATAGGTGATCACCGGCAGGCGGCCGATGATTTCGGGGATCAGGCCATAGGCCCGCAGGTCCTGCGCAGCGACATACTGGAGCAGGTTCTCCTTGTCGATCCGCTGCCGGGTCTGGGCACCGTACCCGATGACCTGGGTATTCAGGCGCTGGGCGATCCGGCGTTCGATGCCCTCGAAGGCACCGCCGCAGATGAACAGGATGTTCTGCGTGTTGACATGCAGGAACTCCTGCTCGGGATGCTTGCGGCCTCCCTTCGGCGGAACGTTGACCACATTGCCTTCCAGGAGTTTCAGCATCGCCTGCTGCACGCCTTCGCCGGACACGTCGCGGGTAATCGAAGGGTTGTCGCTCTTGCGGGCGATCTTGTCGATCTCGTCGATGAACACGATGCCGCGCTCGGCCTTGGCGATGTCGAAGTCCGCCTCCTGCAGGAGTCGGGTCAGGATGCTCTCCACATCCTCACCGACATAGCCGGCTTCCGTCAGGACGGTCGCGTCCACGATCGTGAACGGGACCTTCAGCATCCGGGCGATCGTCTTGGCCAGCAGGGTCTTGCCCGTTCCGGTCGGACCGACCATCAGGATATTGGACTTCTCCAGCTCCACGCCGTCCGCCGTTCCGGCGACCAGGTTGTGGTTGATCCGCTTGTAATGGTTGTACACCGCAACGGCCAGCTGTTTCTTCGCCCGGTCCTGCCCGATCACGTACTGATCCAGGAAGGCCTTGATTTCCACAGGCTTCTGGAGCGTCTCGATCTTTGCGGGCTCGGTTTTCCGATGGCCTTGGCCCTCGACCTCGCCCACATACTCGGCTGCCAGCTTGACGCAGTCCGCGCAAATGCAGCCGTCCAGGCCCTGCAGCAGGAACGGGACCTCCTGGTCCGACCGGCCGCAGAACATGCAGTGCTTACCCGTGCTTTTCTTTGCCACGCCTATTTCTTTTTACGGACGAGGATCTCGTCCACCATGCCGTAGTCCTTGGCTTCCTGGGCGCTCATCCAGAAATCCCGGTCCCCGTCTGCCGCAACCTTCTCCAGCGGCTGGCCGCTATGCTCGGCGATGATGCCGAACAGTTCGGTCCGGAGCTTCTCGATCTCCTTGGCGGCGATCAGGATGTCCGAAGCCTGGCCCTGTGCACCGCCCAGCGGCTGGTGGATCAGCACGCGGGCATGCGGGAGGGCGCTGCGCTTGCCGGGGGCGCCGGCGCACAGCAGGACGGATCCCATGGAGGCCGCCATGCCGGTGCAGATGGTCGCCACGTCCGGCTCGACGAGCTGCATGGTGTCATAGATACCCAGACCCGAGGAGACCTGGCCGCCCGGCGTATTCAGGTACAGGGAGATGTCCGCCTGGGAATCGGTCGAAGCCAGGAACAGGAGCTGGGCCTGGATGATGTTGGCCACATCGTCGTCGATCGGAACACCCAGGAAGATGATGCGGTCCATCATCAGTCGGCTGAACACGTCCATCGACGCGACGTTGAGCTTGCGCTCTTCGATGATCTGCGGGTTGATGTAGGCATCCACCACGCTCTGATAACGATGCAGGGTCATGGAACTGACGCCACAACCCTGGATCGCGAATTTCTGGAATTCGTTGTTAGCCATATTATTTCAATTCACGGAACTTCTCAACGCTGATTTTCTTGGAAGCAAGGGAAATGACATCCTTCACGGCGGCGATGACCTTCTGCTCCTCGACGCTCTCGGTGACGCGGCGCATCTGGTTCTCGTCCTTCATCACATTCTCGGCGGCGCCGCGGATCAGTTCCTGCGGCACATTGCCCATGCCGTACATCGCATACTGGTAAGCGACATACGCCTCGGCAGCCTCGCGCAGGTCCTTGTCCTCGATCTTCAGGTCATATTTGCCCATCAGGTAGTCGCGGACGATCTGCCAGCGGAAGTCGGCGGCAAAAGCCGGATAGTCGGCGTCGATCTGCTCGGCGGTGAACTTGCCTTCGTTGATGTGGAGCAGCCAGCGCTTCAGGAACGCATCCGGAAGCTCGATGGCGGCCTTCTCCACGAGGTAGTCGCGGACATCCTTGGACAGGCGGTAGTCGGCCTCCTGCTTGTAATTGGCAGCCAGACGGGCGGCGATGGCCTGGTCGAACTCCTCGGCGGAGTGGACCTGGTCGGCACCGAACAGCTTGTCATAGGTCTCCTGGCTTTCCTTGGCGGCGACGAAGGTACGGATGCTGGTCACCACGGCATGGAACACCGGATTCAGGCCTTCCAGTTCCTCCTTCTTGAGCTTCAGCATGGAAGCACGGTCGGTCTCGTTGGTGAACGCCTCGTTGACATTGACGTCGAACTGGTCGCCCTTCTTGCAGCCGGCGAACAGCTTATGGGCAGCGCCCTCAACATTGCGGACGGCGATATAGGCGCCCTCCACCTTCTTCTCACCGTTGTCCAGGTCGGCGATGACGAAATCCTCCTCACCGGCCTTGTCAGCATCCTCGAGGGTACCGACCTGACGGAGCATGTTCTCCTTCATCTCCTTCTTGGCGGCCTCGGTGACGTTGATGTTGTAGTACGGAACCTTGTCGTCCTTGCCCAGGTCGAAGGTCAGTTCCTTCGTCTCGGCGATGTCGAACTTGAAGGTGAAATCCGAACCGGACTTCCACTCGTTCTCAGGCTGGTCCTCGCTCGGGAGGGGCTCGCCGACGACACGCAGTTTGTTGTCATTGATATAGCCGTACAGCTGCTCGTTGATGACACCGTTGATCACGTCACCCAGGGCCTGGGGACCGTAGACCTTCTGGATCAGGGACATCGGGACCATGCCCTTGCGGAATCCCTTGAACTCGGCCTTGCGGCGGATCTCGTTCAGTTTCTTTTTCTCAGCCTCCGCATAATCGGCGGCGGCAATTTCGAGGGTCAGCTGATGGGTCAGTGCATCGAGCTGCTTGTTCACGATATTCATATGATCTCTTTCTTGATATTTTTTAGATTCTTTTTGAGCCTGCAAAAATACGCAAATATTCGTAATAAGCCAATTTATCCGCCGTGAAACCGCGTTTATTCCACCTATTTCTCCCGTTTCGGATAGGCGATGCGGTCATGGTACAACCGGCTCAGATAGGATTTCAGCACCGCCTTGATCGTCCCGAGGTCCTTCAGCGACACCTCGCTGTCCGACAGCTGGCCGTCATCGATCTTGGAGCGGACCATCTTCTCGACGAAAGCATCGAACGTTTCGGGACGGTTGTCCTTAAGGGTCCGGGAGGCAGCCTCGATCGTATCGCAAAGCATGACGATGCACTGCTCGCGGGTCCGGGGTTTCCGGCCGTCGTAGGTGAAATCCGCCTTGTCGGCCGGATCACCGCCCGCATTGATGAACTTGTTGTAGAAATAGCCGGTGCAGGAGACGCCGTGGTGGCTCCGGATGAAGTCGATAATGACCTCCGGGAGCTTGTACTTCCGGGCCAGGGCGACGCCGTCCGGTACGTGGCGGACGATCTCACGGGCGCTTTCCCGGGAAGAAAGGCCCTCATGGTAATGGCTGCCCATCGTCTCGTTCTCGACAAAGCACTGCGGATTCACCATCTTGCCGATATCATGGTACATCGCTCCGGCGCGGACCAGGGCGACGTTGGCGCCGATACTGCGCGCCGCCGCATCGGCCATGTTCATCACCTGGAGCGAATGCTGGAAGGTGCCCGGCGCCTTCTGCTGCAGTTCCACCAGCAGCGGATTGCCCGGATCGCTCAGCTCCTCCAGACGGGTGTTCGAAACCAGGCCGAACACTTTCTCGAACAGGTAGATCAGCGGATAACCCGCCACCGACAGCATCGAACCGACGAACAGGAAGATGATCTTCCGCCAGTCGTCGCCGGTAAAGGACCCGCCGAGCAGCCGGAATCCCAGGAAGGTGACCAGCAGGCTCGCGAAGACGATCAGCGCCGTCACGAACTGCTTCCAGCCCCGGTTGAAATAATCGAACACCAGCATGGCCACGACCCCTGCGACCAGGTACATCACGAAGAGTTCCGTTCCGTCCTGAACGAAGATCTGCAGGGGCAGCAGGGAGATCACATAAACGGGCAGGACCACCCGCTTGCGGAAGAAGGCCAGCAGGTACAGGGCGGCCAGCGAGAACGGAATCAGGTACAGGACGCCCGGATTGAAACGATCGGCCAGCAGGGCCGCGATCGTTGTCAGCAAGAAGATGAAAATCAGGTAAATGAACCGGTTCCAGTCCGAGAAGACGCTCGCGTTGGTATAGCAGATGGACAGGAAGAAGATGACGACCAGGGCCAGGGCGACCAGGGCATTGCCCAGCCACAGCCAGCCGCGGGCGCCGTTGTAACCCACGCTCTGCTCGTATTCGACCTTATAGGAGTCCAGCAGCTGCTGGATCTCGGCTGTCACCAGTTCGCCGCGCGAGACGATCAGTTGACCCGCATTGACATACCCCTGCGTCGGGGAAATATAGTCCGCGCTCTGTGCATGGACCAGGGTCGTCGTCTCCTTGTCGTACACCAGGTTCGGGATGACCAGGTCATAGACCCCGACCGCCGTCAGGAGCGAATCCACGTTGGCCCCGGGCAGGTTGCCGGCCACATCGGCGTAGATGCGGGCCTTGGCCTTCGCCACGGTATAGACGTTCGATGCCGGTGTCCGCGACGCACGTTTGTCCCGCTGGATGAAAATGACGTCCAGCGAAGAGCCGCTTCCCTCTTCCACCATCACGCCCCGCTCGTAGATATTGGCCAGCGCCGTCAGGATCCGCGGCTTCGAAGAGGAAAGCCGTCCGTAGGACAGGCCCTCCGCCCCACGCAGCACCTGCTGCATGATTTCTTCGGAATACCGGTAGTACGGGATCATCCGGTTGCCGGCCGCATCCCGCTCGGACTGCAGTTCCTCGGCCGTCTTCAGGATCGGGAAATCGAACTGGGCGACCAGGTTGTCATAGGCCCACGGCGATCCTTTCAGGTAGTCGTAGTTGAACTTTCCGCTGCGCGGCAGGATCACCAGCAGCACGACGAACAGGAAAGCCAGGGCGGCATAGACGCGCCGGTTGGAAGGGAACGTGGTTTTCGTCATTTGAAAGGACTGTCTTTTTCGCGGGAAATATACCAGTAAGTAAGCCGGTCCGTCAGGTTCGGGAACAGGTTGTGAGCCAGCACGGTCGCTTTACCCAACCCGGTAAGGATCATCTGGTTGCGGCGCTTGCGGAGGGCCTTGGCCAGGTACAGGGCGCAGTCTTCCGCACTCATCAGGCTCCCTTCGTCCAGGGGGGTCTCCCCTTGGGCGGAGCCGTCCGCCGTCAGGGCGGCGTTGCGGACATTGGAGGACGTATAGCCCGGCGCGAAGACCAGGACATGGAGGCCGTCCTTGAGGTGCTCGATCCGGACGGTGTCCAGGAAGCCGCGGATGGCGTACTTCGAGGAGGAATAGCCAGTCCGGGCCGGCAGGGCCGAATAACCCGCGATCGAGATCACCCCGACCACGGAGCCCTTGGCCTGCAACAGGTACGGAAGCGCATATTTCGTGCAGTAGACCGTACCCCAGTAGTTGACATCCATCAGGGAATGCAGCACCTTCAGGTCCAGGTCCTTGAACATCGCCCGCATCGAGATGCCGGCATTGTTGACCAGGATGTCGATCCGGCCGAACCGCTCCACGGTCCGCTCCACCAGGGCGCGGCAGTCCGCTTCGCAGGAAACATCGGTCTTCACGCAGAGGACATGGTCGGCATCCCCCACAGAAGGAGCCAGGGCCAGGAGCTTGTCGTAGCTGCGCGCCGCCAGGACGACCCGCGCGCCGAAGCTCCCGAACAAGCGGGCGGAAGCCAACCCGATCCCCGAGCTGGCTCCCGTCACGATAATGACTTTATCCTTGAAATAGGTAGGATTGTCCATGTTACTTCACGGTCATGGCCGCGATGTCGTCACCGTCATAGGCGCCGGCATCCAGCTTGGCCTTGATCTCCTTGAATGCATTCAGCGTGTACTGCACATCCTCCATGGTGTGGGCCGCCGTCGAGACGATGCGGAAGATGATCATGCCCTTCGGGATGACCGGATAGATGACCATCGAGCAGAAGACCCGGTAGTTCTCACGCAGGTCCTTGGCCATCTTGGTGGCCTGGGCGACGCCGCCCTTGTTATGGACCGGGGTCACGCAGGCTTCCGCCTCTCCGATGTCGAAGCCTTGGGCCCTGAAACCCTCCTGGATGGCGTGGGTGATGGCCCAGCACTTCTTGCGGAGCTCGTCGCCTTCCGGGGAATCGATGATGTCCATACGCTTGATGTTGCCGATCACCAGCGGCATCGGCAGGG
>JAFUUB010000017.1 GCA_017483985.1 Bacteroidales bacterium
AGTCAGTTAGTTGCTAAAACCGAAGAGGCTTCTCTCTCAAGACGACATTGGCTCCCGAATCGACGAAAAGACGAGTGAAAAAGAAATAGTTTTCTTTTTCCGAGACCAAAGGAGAAAAAGACCTTGGTCTTAAGAGGGAGGGGACCCGCTTGCGGGGAGGATCGTCGGAGAGAGAGGTCTCTTCGGTTTCAGGGTTTTTCTATTGTATAGAAGTTGATGATGTCCCGGATGGCTTGTTCGCAGACGGGACAGAAGGTCGGGTACTGGTTGGTCTTCATCCGGCAGTCGTCACACGGGCGGAAAACGCCCTTTGACTGGTAACCGCCGCCTTCGTGCAGGCCGACGCCGTTTTTCCCCATCATGCCTTTCCATTTGCTGTCGAAATCGAACAGGGTTGTGATGTTCGGCTCCCACGGCTCGGCATCGGCGTGGTAGGATTCTTCGTACTGGTCATCATAGTAGTACTCGTCAGCCAGGCCGCCGAAACTGTGGCCGAATTCATGGACGACCACCGGGAGGGCGAAGCGGTTGTGGGCGGCCGTCAGGACGTAGGAATTGAAGATGCCTCCGCCGCCATAGTTGTCGGTATTGGCCAGGATGATGATGTGCTCGTACGGGATGCCGGCGAGGACATCGTGGAGTCGGAAGAGGTTGAGGGTCGTGAGATAGCGGTCTGAGTAGAAGGTATCGAAATGCGAACCGAGGGCCGTGTCTTTCCAGTCGTGGTTGTGCGGGATGCTGACGCCGCTTTCGTTGGAGGCGGGAGCAACGGCGACGATGTTGAACCGGTCCTGCATGCTCTTGAACGGTTCATGGCTCCAGATGCTTTCCATGGCCGTCCGGGCGTCGCGATAGAAGAGTTCTGCCTCTTCTGCGGTATATCCTTCCGCCACGATGGCGATGTCGATCTTCTCGCGACTGTCGCCAGCCTGATGGAGGATGCGGTGCGGGGTCGGATGCAAGCCGACGGGACGGACCAGGATGTCGGCCGGGTCTATGGTATGCCGGATGCTGGCGGAAGGACGGCGGTGGCTGTCAAAGAGTTCCACCGTGATCTCGGCAGGCCTTTCCGGCATCGGTACCAAGAAGACATTCTCGAAGGATTTGCGGACCCGGGTGGCCTCTTCACTGTTCTGCCATTCCTGGAAGAGGGTCGAGAAGGAGTTGGTATACAGGACATGGCCGTCCTGGGCATCGCGGACGGTGATCTGTCCGTTTCCGGCCCATTGGAGGCGGTCCCTGTTGACGCGGCGGCCGTACCAGCCGTCGAGGCTCTTCATCTGGGCCAAGGCGATTTCCGTGGACTTGTCGGTCCCGGAGAAAATATAGTCGAGGCGGAGGGTCTTGTCTTGTGCGGCCAGGCTGCCGGCAAGTCCCAGGAAGCAGGCCAGGAGGGTCAGAAGTTTGTGCATGGTGTCAGTCTTCGGATAAATAGGTTTCTACGGGGATGGAGTCCCAGGAGGGGATGAACTGGAGGAGTTCGGGATCCCGGCCCTGGACAACGTACAGCGGGGTGTTCCGCTCCTTGAGGCTGAGGTCGGGAACGTTGCCGATCGAAGCAGCGGTCATGCCGCCGATGGCACCGCCGCGCAGACAGTTGACGATCAGGCCGACTTTCAGATCCGGGAACGCGGTCAGCATGGCAAAGTCCCCGTTGCTGTCACCGGCGACCAGCGCGGGGCCGCGGCCGCCATGATCCTTGGCGATCAAGTCCTTGATACATTGGACCTTTCCTTCTTTGTAGGTTTGGACGTAGGTGCTGTCCCCGATGGCCTTGAGCCGTCCGTCCGGGGTTTGGGCGAGGCGGATGCCGAAGACATGGTCCTCCTCCATGCCGAGGCCGTAGGCCGGATCGCAGGCCATGGCTTCCACGACGGATTCCAGGGAGGCCGAGCAGATATAGACATCGAAGCCGTTGCGCTGCAGGGCATTGTAAAGGCTTTTCATCTCGGTCGTCAGGCCGATGCCCTTCGGGACATCGACTTCGATCTGTCCGTCGGGCGTCGTCCAGGTTTCTTTCCACATGCTCTCCTGCTGTATCCAGTACGAAACGGAAGTCCGGGTCAGGTCGCGGACTTCCTGGTCGGTCATGCCGTCCAGCAGGGTGGTGATCCAGATGCAGCCGAAGGGAGAATCCGGTTCCGCGAGGTCGATGTTGGAGGAAAGGTACCAGAGCTTGGCGCGGAAATCCTTGTATTCTTCCGTGCCCCGCATGCTCCCCAGGTCCTCCCGCAGGGGGTACAGGACATCGTAGTCACTGCAGAGGTCTTCCGCGAGGATGCGCGGAGTCCATCCCTTCCCGAAATCCATGTCCAGGTCACTGACACCCCGGGTCAGGACGTCGAACAGGTCTTCGGGGCGGATCCGGAACGCCAGGTTCTCGATCTGGTAGACCAGCAGGGTCTGGGCGATATCGTCGATGATGGTGGTGTTGTCGTAATCGAAGACGGCGTAAGGCCGGCAGTCAGGATCGTAGGCCTTGGATTTGTTCCCGTAATCCGTCAGCAGTTCCGTCAGGGCGTAGTGGACGCGGGGATTCCAGTTGTATTGCTCCAGGAGTGGTTTTTTGCTGCAGCCTGCCGCGGCGGAGAGGATGACCAGCGTGGTCAGGAAGGCCAGGTATCGTTTCATGGTCGGAATCTTTTGTCTCTGCAAGATAGGACTTTTTCGTTGATTATCCTAATCGTGTCGCCTCCGGCATCCGGCTTCTGCAAGTCGGCCCTTTTGGGCAGGAAATGTAAGTCGCTGATACAAGCGTATATATGGACATGTCCTGTTGTAATTTTACAACAGGACGGTTGCCTAAGCTGTTGAAAGAGCGATGGTTACATTTCCTGCTATTGCCCGCCGAGGGTGGTGTAGAAGGCGAGGATGTCCTCCCAGGTGCGGAAGGTGTCGCCGCCGAGCTGGAGGAGGGTGCCCATGAAGTCGTCGAGGCGGTAGTCTTCCGGATGCCGGGCGATGTAATAGTCGCCGAGCAGCAGTTGCGGCCATTCCGTCTGGATGAAGCGTCCCCAGGCTTCTACGCCGAGCCATTTCTCAGCCCAGCGGACGGGGTCCGGCCATAAACCGGGAAGATTATACGGCGGGCAGGCGACCACGTAGACCTCGTATTGGCGGGCGAGGGCGCGGAAGGCCTTGACGGCGCTGTTCTCGGGGACGAAGTCCTCGGCTGCCAGCCCTTTGGGGAGGCTGTTGCGCAGGTCGGCCAGGGTGTCTTCCCATTGGATGAACACCACTTTCCGGGTGCGGCCTTCCTGCCGGTCATCGATGCGGCGGACCAGCGGCAGGACGGCGTGGAGGATGGTCTTGTCGCTCATGTAATGCTCGCCGTCGAAGCGGATGGCATTCGGATAACGGGCGGCGAACAGGTCGAAGGTATGGACCAGGGTATCGTGGATGCCGAACAGGCCGTAGACCCGGTTCTGTTCCTGCGTCCATCGTCCGGGGGCAGGGTACCGGGGATCGATTTCAGGAATGCCTTCAAAACAATGTGACGAAACTTCCCGGAAGTCTTCCAGCAGTCCTTTCGTCACCAGGATGGAGGTGGCTCCGTCCTGACGGGGGTTGTGGTATTCCTGGCGGCCTAGGCCATTGTTTTTCAGCAGGGTATCCGCAAGCTGGAAGGCCGGATTGATCAGGATGCGGTCATATCCCTTCAGGAGTTCTGCGTACATGCCGCCCATCGAAGTCCCGATCACGAGGTCCGGCTGTTCCCGGCCACAGAGATCCTGCAGGAAGGCAAGGGCCTCCTGGGGTTTTTCGGGGATGTCCGGGGCGATGATTTCCGTCTGCGGTAACAGCAGACGGAGGGTGCGGACCGAGCCGCTCTGCCCGCTGGAGGCAAAGCCGTGCAGATAGAGGATCTTCTTGCCGGCCATCACTTCCGGCTGGGCGTATTCGTAGAGTTCCATGGAACTTACATTTGCCGGTCGAGCCAGGCGAGGACGCGGCGACGGACTTCGGCATCGGCTCCCTTGAAGGTATGGCCGGTGCCGGGGATCAGTTCATATTCCGCGTTGCTGTAACATTCGAAGGCCTTCTCGACATACTCCGGGGGAACGGTGTGGTCGTTTTCACCTTCGATCAGCAGGACGGGACGCTGGTAGCGGGGAAGCCATTTGTACGGATCGAGGCCCCGGAGTTCGGTGAAGAATTTCTTGCCGAGCGGGGTCCCGAGCAGGTCGGTGGTATCCTTGATCCCCCGGAGTTTGGGATAGAATTCCTGTCCCATATCGACAAGGTTGAAGGAAGGGGAGAGCAGGATCAGGCCGGCGATGTCCCGGCGGGATTCCTTGGCAGCCAGCGCGGCGACAAGCCCGCCGAGGCTGTGTCCGGCGACAAAGACCTTGCTGCGGTCGGTGAAAGGTTCCCTGCGGATCCGTCCCAAGACATAGAGCAATTGCTTCTTCTCGCCTTCAACGGTCATTTTCAGGGTATTGTGCCCGGTGCTCCGGGAAGTGGGGGATCCCCCCGTGAAATCGAATGCATAGGCATAAAAGCCTTTGGCGGCGGCAGAGCGGCAATACGCATCGAACCAGTCGGCATTAACGCTGATTCCGTGACAGAATATGACGACGGGATGCCGTCCCAGGGTATCATCCGCCGGACGGTACAGTTTCCCGTAGGTTTTATCCATCCCGTCGAAAAAGCTCAATTCTTCGACATGGACCCTGGCGCCCTCTGCCCGGACGGTCTGTCGGGGAGAAGTCTTCGCCTGGTAGTATTTGAATCCGCCGGTGAGGGCGGCACCGGCCAGGATCAGCACGAGTGCAGCACTGGCGGTTGCTTTCAGGAATTTCATGGGGTCAAAGTTACGGACCGGGCCGATAAATCGCAAGAATCATGCAATTTATTTATCCTTTCGTTCAAAACCGCGCCCGATTGTCCGGGAGGATATGAATTTTCGACGGAAATTTGTATCATTGTATCAGAATCAAACACAAAAACCGATAATATGAAAAGAAGCATTTTTTATCTGATGGCCGCCCTCCCGGTGCTGGCCTGCTGCGGCCCGAAGTGGCAGGAAGAAGCGAAGGACGGCTATGTCCAGGTCAACCAGAAAGGGGGAGCGACCCTGGGGTACAGCGCCGAATCGGGCGTACAACTCCTGCAGGACAAGGGATATGCCTTCAAGGACCTGAACCGCAACGGCGTGCTCGATCCCTATGAGGACTGGCGGCTTCCCGCCGAGGATCGTGCGAAAAACCTTGCCTCCCAATTGGATATCGAAGAGATCGCCGGCTTGATGCTCTACAGCGGCCATCAGGCCATTCCCGGCGCCGCCTACGGATTCGGCGGTGCGACCTATGACGGGAAGAGCCTGAAGGAAAGCGGAAAGAAACCCTATGACATGACGGACCAGCAGAAAAAGTTCCTCAAGGAAGACAACCTGCGCGCCGTCCTGGTTACCTCCGTGGAAAGTCCGGAGGTGGCCGCCCGCTGGAACAACAATGTCCAGGCCTATGTCGAGAGCTTCGGCCACGGCATCCCGGCCAACAATTCCTCCGACCCGCGCAACGAAACGCAGGCGACTGCCGAGTTCAACATGGGCGCCGGCGGCAAGATTTCCCTGTGGCCGACCACCCTCGGCCTGGCCGCGACCTTCGACCCGGCTATCGTCGAGCAGTTCGGCCGGATCGCTTCCAAGGAATACCGCGCCCTGGGTATCGCCACGGCCCTGAGCCCGCAGATCGACCTGGCGACCGAACCGCGCTGGAGCCGTTTCAACGGGACCTTCGGCGAAGATCCGGACCTGGATGTGGACATGGCCCGTGCCTATGTCGACGGCTTCCAGACGACGGAAGGCGCTGCAGACGGTTGGGGCTTCGAGAGTGTCAATGCGATGGTCAAGCACTGGCCCTCCGGCGGTCCTGAAGAAGGCGGCCGTGACGCCCATTACAACTATGGCAAGTATGCGGTCTATCCCGGCAACAATTTCGCGGACCATCTCCGTGCCTTCGTGGAAGGCGCCTTCAACCTGAAGGGCGGCACGAAGACGGCCACTGCCGTGATGCCGTATTACACGATTTCCTATAACATCGACCCGTCCGGCAAGAATGTCGGCAACAGCTACAACAAGTATATCATCACGGACCTGCTTCGCGAAAAATATGGTTATCAGGGTGTTGTCTGCACGGACTGGAACATCACCAAGGACAACAACGCCATCGAGGCCTTCGACGGCAAGTGCTGGGGTGTGGAAACCCTGACCGAGGCCGAGCGCCATTACGAGGTCATCAAGGCCGGCGTCGACCAGTTCGGCGGCAACAATGAGAAAGGTCCCGTCCTGGAAGCCTATCAGATGTGGGTGAGGGATTTCGGTGAGGAGAGCGCCCGGGAGCGTTTCGAGCAGTCCGCCGTGCGGCTCTTGCTCAATTCCTTCCGTACCGGCCTTTTCGAGAATCCGTATCTGGATCCGGCCAAGACCGCCGAAATCGTCGGCAATCCGGAGTTCATGCAGGCCGGCTATGAGGCCCAGGTCAAGTCCGTGGTCATGATCAAGAACCACGCGAACACCCTGCCGAAGCAGGAAAAACTGAAAGTCTATGTTCCCAAACGCCATTTCCCGCGGGCCGGCGGCATGTTCGGCCTGACCCCTGGAACGGCGGAGCGCTGGGACTGGCCGGTCGCCAAGGAACTGGTGGAGAAGTACTATGAGTGGGTCGACGATCCGAAACAGGCGGATTTCGCCCTCGTGATGATCCAGGGTCCGCAGTCCGGCGCCGGATACGATGTGGCCGACCGCAACAAGGGCGGCAACGGCTATGTCCCGATCTCCCTGCAGTACAACGACTACAAGGCCGTCGACGCCCGTGCCGAGAGCATCGCCGGCGGTGACCGTCTCGAGAAATCCGCGAACCGCACCTATAAGAACAAGACCGTCAAGACTCCGAATATCAATGACCTGAAACTCGTCATTGATACCAAGAAGGCCATGGGGGACAAGCCGGTCGTGGTGGTCGTGAACCTGGCCCGTCCGGCCGTTCTGGCCGAGTTCGAGCCCTATGCCGATGCGATCCTCGTGACCATGGGTGTACAGAACCAGGCGGTTCTCGACCTGGTCAGCGGCAAGCAGGAGCCGTCCGGCCTGCTGCCGATGCAGCTCCCGGCCAACATGAAGACTGTCGAGGAACAGTTCGAAGACGTTCCGCGCGACATGCAGTGCCTGGTTGATGCAGACGGCAACGCCTATGATTTCGCCTTCGGCCTGAATTGGTCCGGTGTGATCAAGGATGCACGTGTTGAAAAATACAGATAATGCCGCATCCTTTCCATAACATGCTGTTGTTGGAGGACGCCGTCCGGATCACCGGGCCGGCGGCCTTCAACATTATGCTCAAACCGGCCGGTTCGCTCTGCAACCTGGACTGCCACTATTGCTACTATCTCGACAAGGCCGAGATCTATGGCGGCCGGGAGCCCCGGATGACCGAGGAGATGCTGGAGACCGTGATCCGGGAGTACATCGCAGCGAACGATGTGCCGGAGGTGACCTTCAACTGGCATGGCGGCGAGCCGCTCGTCCTGGGCATGGATTTCTACCGGAAGGCCATGGAGTTCCAGCACAAATACGCCGCTGACAAGACCATCCACAATACGATCCAGACGAACGGAACGCTCCTGAATGCCCAATGGGCGGATTTCTTCCGCGACAACGGCTTCCTGGTCGGTATCTCGCTGGACGGTCCGCGGGACATCCATGACAAGTACCGCAAGGACAAGGGCGGCGCCCCGTCCTTCAACCGGGTCATGCGGGGACTGCAATATCTGCGGGACCGGGATGTCCAGTTCAATACGCTTTCCACGATCAACAAGGCCTGTGAGGGCAGGGGACTGGAGGTGTACCAGTTCCTCAAGTCCGTGGGCAGCACCTACATGCAGTTCATGCCGGTCGTAGAGCATGTCAAATACCCCCTGGATGACAAAGGGAAGCCGCGCAAGGCCGCCCGCCCGTTCATCGTGGACCCGGCCACCGAAGGCGCCCAGCTGGCGTTCTGGTCCGTATCTTCGCTGGCCTTCGGCAAGTTTATGTGTGACATTTTCGACTGGTGGGTCCGCAACGATGTCGGCCGGTATTATGTCGGCCTTTTCGATGCGACCCTGGCCAACTGGTGCGGGGTGATGCCCGGTACCTGCGTCTATGGCCAGACCTGCGGCGGCAATTCGGTCATCGAACACAACGGCGACCTGTATCCGTGCGACCATTTCGTCTATCCGAAATACCTGCTGGGCAACATTCGCGAGAAGACCATCCGCAGCATGATGGAATCCTCCCCCCAGGTCCGGTTCGGCATCGACAAGCGCAATACGCTCCCTTCCAAGTGCTTCCGCTGCAAATACCTCTTCGCCTGCAACGGCGAGTGCCCCAAGCACCGGTTCAACAAGACCGAGAACGGCGATACCGGACTCAATGCCTTGTGCGAGGGCTACTACAAGTTCTATGACCACGTCGCTCCCTATATGGAAAAAATGAAGGAGCTGCTCGCCAACGAGCAGCCCCCTGCATATGTCATCCCCTGGGCGCGGATGCGCCGGCCTTAAAGGGACGCCGTCCGTCATTTACGGGCGGCGTCTTTCGGCAGGATGCCGAACTGCTGCTTGAAGGATTTGGAGAAGTACGACAGCGAGACGAATCCCACCTTATCCGCGACTTCCGAAACATTGTATTTCCCGCTCTTGAGCAGATTCGCGGCGACGTTGAGCCGATAGGTCCGGAACAGTTGCAGCGGACTCATGTCGGTAAGGTTGCGGACTTTGTAGAACAACTTGGAACGGGATACATGCATGCGCTCCGCTACGCCCTGGATATCGAAGTCGGGATTGGCAATCTCTGCATCCATGATTTCGTAGAGTGTCTTGACGAACTCCCGATCCTGGATTCCCAGGGAAGAAGCATCTACTTCCACGATGTCCGATGCCGAGGCCAGTTCACCTTTGAGCAGGTCACGGTTGTGAAGGATCGATCCTGTCAGGGCCAGGATATATGCCGGGTCGAAAGGTTTGGTCACGTAGGCGTCGGCTCCGGACTCCAGACCGGCCACTTCATTGTCGACTCCGACTTTCGCTGTTACCAGGATGACAGGGATATGACAGGTCACCAGATTACTCTTCAATGACTTACAAAGCGATACTCCATCCATGCCGGGCATGACGATGTCGCTTAGGACCAGATCCGGCATATCTTTCGAACCGGCAATCGACAAGGCCTGGTCTGCATCATATGCACAGATGACGCGATAGTTGGGAGAAAGGATCATGGACAGGTAATTGGCCAGGTCTGCATCATCGTCCACGACCAGGATGGTGCGTTTTCCACTGTCACTGACCATGTTTTCTTCCGGCAACTCTTCCGGTATGTCCTGTCGGATGACGGCGGGGGAGAGTTCCGTCCCGCCGGAAGGGAGTGTCAACGTAAAGCTGACTTTCCCCTCCAGGTTGGCTGCCGTGAGGCTGCCTCCCATTTTTTCAGCCAGGGCTTTGGCATAGTACAGCCCGATCCCCGTGCCCGGTGCACGCTGATTCTCCGTATGTTCCCGGATCTGATAGTACCTGTCGAATATTTTCTGGAGGGCTTCCTCGGAAATAGGATTGCCGTTGTTTTCAACATGGACTTTGATTTCCTCTTCACCGGGAATCAGCCGTACGGCGACCCATCCTTCTCCGGATTTCCGGTCTGTATATTTGAAAGCATTGGACAGGAGATTCTCGACGATGCTGTCGAACTGGTCCGGATCTACGGTAATCTTGCAGGAACAGTCCAGCCCTTCGGTCTCCAGCCGTAACCCGAACCGTCTTGCATTGATCTGAAACAGGTCGACGGACTTTCGGAGCCGGTCTGCGATATCCACACCCGGTTTGTTTTCGAGCACCAGGGAATCCGCATCCAACTTATTGAAATCCAGCAGATGGCTCGCCAGTTTCATCATCCGGTCCACACTGAGTCGGACAATACCGAGGATTCGCTTGTTTTCATCGGAAACACCGTCGCTTTCCTGCAGTTGGGAAACAGGACCGGCGATCATGGTCAACGGTGTCCGGAACTCATGCGCCATATTGGCGAAGAAGTTCATGTTCATCCGGTTGATGTATTTCTCATGCTCCTTCTCCCGTTCGGACTGCTCGACGGCCAGTTTCATCCGGATCTCCCGACGGGCGAACCACAGACCAAGAACGGCAAGGCCGGCCATAGCCAAGGCATACAAGCCGTAAGCCCACCAGCTTTTCCAGGGCGCGGGCAGAATCGTAATGGGAAGGATGGCTTCCACCGGTTCTGTATTGAAAGCGGAATCTTGCCAGACGTGGAAGCGGTACCGGCCCGGCGGAAGATTCGAATAATGTGCCACGCGCTCGTTACCGGCCGTATAGGTCATTTTATCGAATCCTTCCAACTTATAGGAATACCATGCTGTCTCCGCATGCGGATAGTCCAGGGATACATAGGAAACTGTAACCGTGTTCTGGTTGTATTTCAGACGGACGGGGGGACCCTTGTACAGACTACCCTCCCAAGCATCCGGAGGAGCCGGTGCGCCATTTACCTGTAATTGCTCAAACAGAAGCGGATGGAGTCCAGAATCTGTTTCATCGGTTTTGTGACAGGTAGTGATACCGTGCGTTCCGCCGAATATGATGGTCCCGTCTGATAAAGTACAAACTGCCTGTCCGTTAAACTGGTCTCCGCCTATGCCGGACTGGCTGAAGAAAGGGACGATCCTGTCCTCGGCGCAGTCCCACCGGTTGAGGCCATGGGCAGAACTGACCCAGATGGATCCGTCCGGAGTCAGTCCGAGCGCAGACAGACGGTTTGAAGAGAAACCCGTCTGGAAATGGAAATGCCCGGACAAAGGGTCAAAGCATAGCATGCCATAGTCACGGGTCGGAATCAAGACCGTTCTATCCGGTAGTTCATAGATACCCAGCAAATGGAAAGCTTCCCCGACATCTTTCCGGTAGTCCAGTGTCTCGACAGAGTCCGACTCAGGGTGATAGACGGAAAGGTTCTCCCGGAACTGGCTGATCCATACGGATCCATCCCGCATCGGCCTGACATAGTAAATCCTCCGGGATGAATCCAACTGGATAGTCCGGTTTATTTTCGTTGCAGTGTCATAGAAGAAAACGGTCCCATTGCCGAGCCCGGCATACAGTTTCCCGTTTCCGTCATCTGACAGACAATTGACGCCGGCTTCCAGGTCAAACATCTCCTTGATCTGTAATGGGAGAGAACCGGAACAATGATAAAGACGGGAACCGGCTCCCAGCCATACGTCACCGGTGCTCCTGTCCAGCACGAGAACCCGGAGATCGGAAATGTCAGACGGGAGCGAGACGGGACGGACTTCGCCTCCTGCTGTATAATGGAACAATCGATTCTCCGTGGCTGCTATCCACAGGTTATCCCGGGAATCCGCTGCCAGTGAGATAACATTGATATCCTTGAGCGCATCGCATAGGGTATTGTCCCGGTTAAACAACTTCTCCTGCCCGGAAATCAATTGGAATCCATGGCCTGCCGAACCTACCCACAGGTTATTGTTTGAGTCCCGGAATGCGACGGTCGGCCGGAAAGGAACTTGCGCAGCTATCGCTTGCAGGTCGGGGCCGGATGTCCTTGGCGGAACTTGCTGCAGGAGTGGATCGTTTGGCGAAATCAGGTTGAACGACTCCTCTTCTTCGGAATATAGGAGCCATTCTCCCATAGATGTCTGAACGAGGATTTGACCGGAGTCAAGTTGTACCAGCCGGTCAGAAGAGACCATGACCGTATTGACGGGCACGCGCGTAAAAGTATTATCTCCATTATACCGGCATACGCCGGAAATCGTAGTTATCCACAGCCGGTCGTCCCGGTCGATCATGAAACTGACAATCGTATTGTTGTTAAGTGTCTGCTCCGAGCTCCCTGCAAAATATTGGTAAAACTCCCGTCCCGTGTAGCGGTTCAAGCCCCAGTCCGTCCCGATCCAAATATGACCGAAGGAATCTTCGGCGAATGCCCGGATGTTCAGGTTGGAGACACGGTCGGACACCCGGAAGGCATCGTCTGCGGGCAGCACGTTCCTGCTTTCCGGATCATTTCCACAGGATAGAAAGCAGATGATAGCGGCTAATACATAGCCAGGGACTCTCAAACGCATGTTTTGGATTTTTGTTCTATACAAAACTACAAAAGTTCACAGAAGTATCAAACAGCAATTCCTTTAAACGTTTTAGAGATTGGATTGTAAAACAAAAGTATTGGAAAAATGAGCTAATCGTGAAAACGGCATACTGCTAACTTTGTAATAGGCGACATTTGCAGAGAATCCATTTCAAACCACATTTATACACCTATGCTATCACAACAATTCAAAAAAGTGCTGCTGGCTGGTCTGGTCCTGCTGGCAGGCGTAAGCCTGTCTGCCCAGAACCGCACGGTCCGCGGCGTTATCACCGATGCGGCGGGACCCGTCATCGGTGCTACGGTCATGGTGGAGAATACGACCAACGGCGTCTCCACCGATGTCGATGGTAGTTGGTCGCTCAGCAATGTGCCGGCCAATGCCAATCTCGTGTTTTCCTGTATCGGCTATATCACACAGATTATCCCGGTAGGCAACCAGTCCGTCATCAACGTGACGCTGGTGGAAGACAATCAGATGATCGAAGAGACAGTGGTTGTCGGTTACGGCGTCCAGCGAAAGAGCGACGTTACCGGCTCCATCTCCTCCGTCAAGGCCGAAGAAATCTCCAATACGACGGCAACGGAACTCGGTGCCGCCCTGCAGGGCAAGATATCCGGTCTTCAGATCCTTTCTTCCTCCGGCGCTCCGGGCTCCGGTTCTACGTTCCGGATCCGTGGTTATTCTTCCAATGGATCTTCCAACCCGCTTTATATCGTTGACGGTCTGAAAGTCCGCGATATCAATTATCTGGACGTTGAAAGCATCGAATCTATCGAAGTCTTGAAAGATGCCGCTTCTGCGGCCATCTATGGTGCGGAAGCCGGTAACGGCGTCGTACTTATCACGACAAAGAGTGCCAAGAATACGGAGGGCCGTGTTTTCTATAATGGGCTTGTTACCTTGCAGACCCTGGCGAATTTCCCGGATGTCATGAATGCCGAGCAGTACCTGAAGTATCAGGACCAGGCCGGCAACGCCAACGTCCGTGCCAGTTGGGACGGGAAAACGGATACCGACTGGGCAAAGGAGGTCTTTGAAACGGGCCTTTCCCATCGTCATACGGTCGGTTTCCAGAACGGTAATGACAAATCCAGTCTCTATATCGCCCTGACTTTGGATAATACGAACGGTATGGTCTGGGGAGACAAAGATACATTCAAGCGTCTGACCGGTCAGGTCAATGCCTCCCAGCAGATCAAGAAATGGTTGACTGTCACTTCCAATACTTCTTTTGAGAAAGCGACATCCAGTTTCGTCCGTCAGCAGAGTGAATCGGGTTCCGCCATTTCTTCCGTTCTCCTCCACGACCCGATCACCCCGGTTTTCTACACGGATGCGAACATGCCTGACCTGGTGCGTGACCGTTACTATAATCAGGGGAAACCGTATATCACGGATGCGGAAGGCCATGTCTATGGTGTATCGCAGGTCTGTGAATCCCAGAACTACAACCCGTTCATTGATATCGCCCAGCAGGATGCATACAATGAGCGCCTTAACGTCAACGGAACCCTTGCCGCCATCCTTACCCCGGTCAAAGGCCTGACCTTTACGTCCCGGCTCGGTTACCGTATCGGCAGCACCTATGACAAGCAATATACGGCTCCGTTCTATGTCAATGAACTGCGTGCGCAGGCGACCGAATACCTGTCCGGCAATTCCGGCAAGAGTCTTTTCTATCAGTGGGAGAACTTTGCCAACTACCTGTTGAAGCTTGGCGATCATAATCTCACGTTCATGGCCGGTATGTCCTATGAGGAAAACAACACCAGCTTTACTTCCGCGGATACCTATTCCCTTTCCAGTACCGAACCCAATTACCGGTATCTCGATTATTCCACTGCGGATGCCAACGATACGATCGGGGGCGTGGAAAACCGTACTGCGAATATCTCTTATTTCGGCCGTGTCGGCTGGAACTGGAAGGACCGGTACAATGTGCAGGTCAACTTCCGCGCTGATGCCTTCGACACCTCCAAACTTTCCAAGAAGGCACGCTGGGGGTATTTCCCGTCCGTTTCCGCCGGCTGGACTGTCAGCAACGAGCCTTTCTGGAAGAATATGAACCTGAGTGCCGTCAATTCCCTGAAAGTACGTGCTTCCTATGGTATCAACGGTAATGTCAACGCCCTTTCCAGTTATGCCTATACGAGCAGCCTCTCGACCGGTAACAACTACAATCTGCATGGCGGTTCCCTCGGTATCGGCACCTATCCCGGGACAACCCTGGCAAATCCGGACCTGAAGTGGGAAGAATCCCGCCAGGTGGATCTCGGTATCGATGTCCGGATGTTCAAGGACAAGCTCTCCTTCTCCGTTGACTACTACAGCAAGAATACCGAAGGTCTGCTCGTCTCCACGACCCCTGCCCTGAGTACGGGTACTTCTTCTGTCTACAAGAATGCCGGCCGTGTTCACAATGACGGTCTTGAATTCGAACTCAGCTACAAGGGTAACTTCGGCGACTTCCGCTATAATATCAGCGGAAACTTCTCCACCCTGCACAACAAGGTGACCGTCGGTCCTGCGACCAATCGTCTCCCGGGCGCGGCCATCCAGTCCGCCAGCACAATCACCTATTTCGAAGAGGGATATCCGGTCTGGTATCTCCGTGGTTGGAAGATCGACCATATCGAGGCTGACGGCACTCCGTATTACCAGACGGCGGACGGAGGGAGCAGCACGGCTCCTACGGATGCGGACAAGACCTATCTGGGAAGTGCCGTTCCGGATTTCACGTACGGTATCAACCTCGCTGCCTCCTGGAAGAACTTCGACCTGACCGTGTTCGGAAGCGGTGTCCATGGCAACGAACTTTACCTGGCAGTCAAGCGTGGCGATTATTCTACCCTGAACGGGCTGTCCCTCTTCCTGGATGAAGCCGGCAAATCCCTCCCGTCCCCGGCCCACCAGATCACGACCATGTTCCTGTCCTCCGACGGTATGGTATTCGATGCCTCATACTTCCGTCTGTCCCGTATCCAACTGGCCTACAACTTCCCGAGAAACCTTTTGAAGAAGACCTTCATCAGCAATCTCAAGTGCTTCGTGCAGATGGAGAACGTACTGACTCTTACCAAATACCCGGGCATGGATCCGGAGACCCGAACCAATGCCACCAGCGGCATGGCCGTCGACCGTGGTTCCTATCCGAGTTCCCGCCGGACTTCCTTCGGTATCAATGTTTCCTTCTAATAGCGCATGATCATGAAAAAATATATTCTTATCCTCTCGGCGATCCTTGCAGTGGCGGTCCTTCCTTCCTGCTCGCAGCAACTGCTGGAAGTCGAGCAGAAAGGTGTCATGGAGACTGATCCCTTCTATGCCAACGCCAATGATGAACAGGCGGAATCCCTGATCATTCCGATCTACCGTACTTTGTGGACAGGTGTTTACGGTACTGCACTTTACATATGCCTTATCACTGAGGACGGCGATCATCTTTGTGGTGGCGGCAGTTACAGTGATGGCGGCACTCTCCGTTACAACTACTATAATTGTGCAACCCCTGCCAATGGTTACCATACCAACCTCTATACTCAGATCTACCGGGCCATCTACTGGTCCAATATGATTGTGGAAAAACTCAACAACAGTGAGAATTCCGCGGTCAAGAACCGTGTCATCGCCGAAGCGAAATTCGCCCGTGCTCTCTCTCTGATGATGGGCATCCAGGTCTTTGGCACGCCGCCTTTCATGCCGACTTCCGACACGACCGATCCGGCTAATGGAGATCCGGCTGAGATGTGGAAATGGATCCAGGACAACTTCAGCGAAGCCGCTTCTGTCCTTCCGTCCAAGAGCGGAAAGAATGGCCAGGAAGCAATCGGCGGACGGGCGACCAAGGAAGCCGCGCTCGCATACCTCGGCAAGGCCCAGCTGCTGGCCGGCGACTATGCCGGTGCTTCTACTACGCTTCAGAAAGTCAAGTCCTCGAACCTGTATGAACTGATTCCCGACTTTGCCGAACTGTCGATGGCTTCTTCCGACTTCTGCAGCGAGTATGTCTTCGAATACAACAACTACAATGATCCGACGACATACAGCACTCAGGCTGACTTGCGTGATATCTATCTGCACCTTCGTTCCTCTTTCATCAACATTGCCAGCGATGGATGGGCAACCGGCTGGGGTTTTGCTCCGCCTTCCAAGGAATTTGTCGATTTCATGAAGGAACATGATGCGGTAGGGGACGGTTACTCCAACCGTTTCAACGGAAGCCTTATCAATTATCGCGACTATCAGAAGAAAGCCGGAGCGAACGGACTGGCTGTTTCTCCGATGATCGATAACGTCGGCTGGTTCGGTCTCAAGTATTATTTCTGGACCAAGGACAAGATTGATGGTTCCGAAGCCGGGCATCCGCGTAATGCCCGTCACCACAAGAACTGGGTCTTCCTCCGCTATGCCGAAGTCCTGCTGGATCTGGCAGAAGCAGAAGCAAAGCAGGGCAAGACTTCCGGCGTTGGCCTGGATGCCTTGAACGAGGTTCGTGAGCGGGCAGGCCTGACCAAACTGGGCGCTCTGAGCATGGATGCCGTTAAGGATGAACGTCGCGCTGAACTGTGGGGTGAGAATGCGGACCGTCTGTTCGGCCTGATCCGTTGGGGCGAGGCTGCCGAAACCCTCAAGGATGTAGGTCGGTACCGTTATGAGTTCTATGCGGCAACCCGTTCTACCGTTACAGATGAAGATGCGGATTATCCGGTCTTTTCCAGTAAGGAACAGGGAGAGGCCAGCGGCCGCAAGAACTTCATTGTCAAGTATCTCGATCCGGTATACGGATCTACCGCGGGTTTCAAGTCCGGTAAGAACGAAGTCTGGCCTTTCCCGGAAAGCGAAGTCTTGATCAATCCGAATCTCCAACAAAACAAGGGATGGGAATAACAACCATACGTTATCATGAACGAATTTACCCCCAAGCTTAGTCTTGCCCTTCTGGCCGGCCTCACCGCGAGCGGTGTGGCCGCGCCGAAGGCGGAGGCCCAGTCCAAAGATCCGGCGAGGCCGAACATCCTTGTCGTTTCTACCGAGGATATCTCCTGCTACCTCGGCTGTTACGGTGACCCGCAGGCGAAAACCCCGAACCTGGACCGCTTTGCGGAAAGTGCCATCCGGTACACCAACATGCACACGCCCAACGGCGTGAGTTCCCCGAGCCGTTTCGCGCTGATCACCGGCTGCTATCCGTCCGCCCACGGTGCCAACTACATGCGGGCGTCCTATTACAACTACGACGTGGTCACGCCTGAATACATGCGCGCCTATCCGGAATACCTGCGTGCCGCCGGTTATTACTGCACCAACAACAGCAAGACCGATTACCAGATCAGCACCGTCGAGTCCCACTGGGACGAGAATGGCCGTAACGCAACCTGGAAGCATTGTCCGGAGGGACAGCCGTTCTTCGCGATCTTCAACATTAACACGACCCATGAAGGACAGCTCTGGTCCCGTCGTGAACCGTTTGAGGTTCAGCCGGAAGACATCGATATGGAGCACTGTTTCCCTTATTTCCCTGATGATCCGGTCGTACGCAATGACCTGGCCCGCATGTATACGAACATCGCGATCATGGATCGCGAGAGCCAGGCATATTTCGATGAGATAGAAGAGGCAGGCCTTGCCGACAATACCATTATCATTTGGTTTTCTGATAACGGAGGGCCGATTCCGCGCGGAAAGCGCTCGATCTACAATACCGGCACCAATGTGCCGTTCATGGTCAAGTTCCCGGACGGTTACCGCGCCGGTCAGGTCGAAGACCGCCTAGTGACATTCATGGATTTTCCGGCAACCATCCTTTCCCTTGCGGGCATCAAGGTGCCGGAGTACATGGACGGAAAGGCCTTCCTCGGCCCGCAGGACAGCAAGCCGGCGGAGTATGTCTTCCAGGCCCGCGACCGCTATGACAACGTCTCCGACCACAGCGCCGGTGCACGGGACAAGCGGTTCCACTACATCCGCAATTTCATGCCGGAAACGCCCAATTACCTGCACAATGACTACCGGCTGGATCTCCCGATGATGAGGCGCCTGCTGGAAATGCGGGATGCGGGAGAGCTGAATGAAAAGCAGATGCTCTATTTCAAGGCGCCACGTCCGCTCGAGGAATTCTATGACTTGGCCAATGACCCGTACGAGTTGAATAACCTCGCAGGAGACCCGGCCTTCAAGTATGATTTCGAACGCCTGAAAGCCGCCTTTGACCAGTGGAACGGGACAACCAACAAAGTCTGGAATACCAAGACCGAAGAAGAGTGGATCGCCGAGTTCAAACCGAATGGCGAGAAACAGGTCGTCGCCGCTCCGGTGGTCACCAAGACCGCGGACGGGTATGTCCTGAACTGCGCTACGCCGGGGGTTTCCTATGTCTATAAGGTCCAGACCGTCAAGGAGCAGAAAGAGGCCGTCAAGGCGCTCGAGAAGGCCCAGAAAGAGTCGGATATCGCATTCGAGAAGCGTCGTGCCGAAATGGAAAGCCGGCCGATCGAGAGCATCCCGTCCTACATGCGCGCTGCGATGAACAACCGTCCGATCGTGCAGGATAATTCCCATTGGGACTATTATTCGAAACCGATTCCGGTAGAGAAGGGTAAGGTCCTGTCAGTCAAAGCCTGCCGGGCCGGCATGACGACCTGCGAGACGGTGACGGTCAGGATGAAGTAAACCCACACAAAAACACACCTTTCATGAAGAGGGGCCGGCTCGATTGGAGCCAGCCCCTCTATTCGTATCAGGAGAATCTGTTTTCCTAGTATTCCGTCACGCCGATCTTCGCGCGGGTTTCGGTGAGTTGCCTGGAGAACTTGTCGACGAGTTTCTTGTAGCGTGGATCGTCGATTACGTTGTTCAGCTCGTTCGGATCCGCCTGGAGGTCGAAGAATTCCTCATAGCTGGGGATCGCGCCAGTCTCATCGTAAAAATGGATGAGTTTGTAGCGGCTGTCGAAGATTCCGTCATGGCGCAGCACGTTGTGCTCCGGCGTATGGTCGTAGAAATGGTAGTACAGTGTCTTTCTCCATTGCTTCGGGGTTGCGCCGTCCTTTTTCAGCACCGGAAGCATGGAAACACCATACATGTTTTCAGGCTGCTGGGCACCGGCGATATCCAGGAAGGTCGGACCGAAGTCGAGGTTCTGGACGAGCGTCTGGGAAGTCGTGCCGCCCTTGTTTCCGGGATAATGGATGATGAGCGGGGTGCGGAAGGACTCTTCGTACATGAAACGCTTGTCGAACCATCCGTGCTCGCCCATATAGAAGCCCTGGTCGGAGGTATAGACAATCATGGTATTGTCCATCAGGTTGTTGGCCTCCAGATAGTCCAGGATTTCGCCGACGGAATCGTCCACGGACTTGATGACCCGGACATAATCCTTGATATAGCGCTGGTATTTCCATTTGAGGATGTCTTCCTCCGTCATCTTGTCCTGGTTGGCAAAGAACGATGCGTTGTTCCTGGCATAGGCGGCATACCATCTTTCCCGTTCTTCGTCCGTCATGGAGCCGAGGGCATACTCCAGCATCCGCGGTCCGTCGTACTCGTGCGTGGATCCTTCATACCCATAGAGCTTGAGGTCGTAGAGCATGGACATGTCCTCTTCGATCCTCATCCGCTGCTCCTGCATGGCGGCTCCGCGGGTGGCATAATCGTCATAGAAGGTCTCCGGCAGCGGGAATTCAACGTCTTCATACAGGTCCAGGTACTTGAAGTCCGGCATCCAGGAACGGTGCGGGGCCTTGTGGTGGACATAAAGGAGGAAGGGTTTATCCTTGTCCCGGTTTTCCAGGAATTCGATGGCATGGTCGGTGATCAGGTCCGTCGTATATCCTTCTTCCCGGATGTACTGGCCCTTGGACTCGGGGGTCTTGAATACCGGATTGTAATACTCTCCCTGGTCGCGGAGCACCCGGAACGTATCGAAACCCTTGGGCTCGCAGAGCATGTGCCATTTTCCGATGACGGCGGTCTGGTAACCGGCGGCCTGCATGAGTTGCGGAACGAAGGTTACCGTGGAATCCATGACGTTGGAAAGCATGGTCTGGCCGTTCTGGTGGCTGTACAGGCCGGTCATCAGGCAGGCGCGGCTTGGCGTGGAAAGGGAGTTTTCGACATAGGCCCGGTCGAAGCGGATGCCCTGGGCGGCCAGCCGGTCGAT
>JAFUUB010000018.1 GCA_017483985.1 Bacteroidales bacterium
ACCCCTAGACATCGTCGCCTCGGTGGGCCGTTACCCCGCCGACTAGCTAATGTCCCGCGAGCCCATCCGTAACCACCGGAGTTTTCAATATCCTATCATGCGGTAGAATATGTTATGGGATATTAGACGCCGTTTCCAGCGCTTATCCCCCTGTTGCGGGCAAGTTGCTCACGTGTTACGCACCCTTCCGCCGGTCGCCGCCATCGTATTGCTACGACGCGCTGCCCCACGACTTGCTTGTGTTAAGCCTGCCGCTAGCGTTCATCCTGAGCCAGGATCAAACTCTTCTTTGTATATACACTATAATTCTTAGCTTGAATCCCAACGCTCTATATCAATTATAGAATTGACGCTCTCGATCTTTTAAGTTCGGTACTTGCTTCTTGTACTTTCCTTCCAGTCTTTTCAATGATCTCTTTTGTAAAACCCCGTTCTTTCAAGCGGGATTGCAAAGGTAAGCACTTTTTCCGAACTGGCAAACTTTTTTACAAAAAATTTTCGACTTTTTCGTTTTATATCGACTTTGGCCTGCCAGAAGGAGTGGGGAAATAAATATTATATTATATTTGTATGATTGAAACGGACAGACATGGACTCGAAAATCATCATCATTCCTACCTACAACGAAAAAGAGAACATCGAGCGGATCATCCGCAAGGTCTTCTCCCTCGAGGGCAGATACCATATCCTGATCATCGATGACGGATCCCCGGACGGGACGGCCGGCATCGTCAAAGGACTGCAGGCGGACTTCCCCGACCGGCTGTTCCTGATCGAGCGCGCCGGAAAGCAGGGACTGGGCACCGCCTACCTGACCGGCTTCCGCTGGTCGCTGGACCATGGCTATGACTACATCTTCGAGATGGATGCCGATTTCTCACACAATCCGGACGACCTGCTCCGCCTTTACCTGGCCTGCAAGGACGGCGCCGACCTGTCCATCGGCTCCCGCTACTGCGACGGGGTCAGCGTGGTCAACTGGCCCATCGGGCGCATCATCATGTCCTATTTTGCGTCCGTCTATGTCCGTAAGATCCTGCGCATGAAGGTCTTTGACTGTACCGCCGGATTCAAGTGCTATTCCCGTAAAGTATTGGAAACCATTGACCTGGATGGTGTCCAGATGAAAGGATACGGCTTTCAGATCGAAATGAAATATACGGCTTATCGCCTCGGATTCAACCTTGTTGAAGTCCCGATCATCTTCATCAACCGCAAGGAAGGGACCTCCAAGATGTCCAGCGGCATTTTCGGAGAAGCTTTCTGGGGCGTCCTCAAACTGCGGTTCCGTAAATTCAACCGCCGCGGATGATCTACCTGACCGATGCCACCCTCGTCACGGGCGAAGCGGTCCGTCGTGGGACCGTCGGCCTGGAAGGCGACCGTATCGCCGGTATCTGGGTGGACGGACATGCTCCGGAAGGCCTGGATGCTCCGGATGCGACCGTCTTTCCCCTTCATGGCCTGGTCCTGATGGCCGGCGGCATCGATGCCCATGTCCACTTCCGCGAACCCGGCCTGACCGGGAAAGCCGATTTTTCCTCGGAATCCCGGGCGGCCCTGCTGGGCGGCGTCACGGCCGTGATCGACATGCCCAACACCCTGCCCCCGACCGTCAGCCCGGAGACCCTGGCCGGGAAATTCGAAATGGCGAAAGACCGCTCGTGGGTCCACTACGGTTTCCATATCGGAGCCACCAACGGGAACGGGCCGATCCTGCGGCCCTGCATCGAGGACGGCAAAGCCGCCGGGATCAAGGTGTTCATGGGGTCCTCCACCGGAAACATGCTCGTTGACCGGTCCGAAACCCTTGAAGAGATCTTTCGCATCCGCGATGCTGAAATCCTGGTCCATGCGGAAGACGAAGGACTGATCCGAGAAGGACTCCGGCAGGCGAAGGAACGGTATGGCGAGGCCATCCCCTTCCAGGCCCACCCCGAAATCCGTTCCCGACAGGCCTGTATCCGCGCTACGGAAAAAGCGCTGGACCTGGCCGTCCGATACGGGACACGGCTCCATATCCTGCATGTTTCCACGGCAGAGGAAATCGACCTGATCCGGGAAGCCAAGCGGCAGAATCCGGGAATCCTCGCCGAGACATCTGCCAACTATCTGTGGTTCAGTGACGAAGACTATTCCCGCCTGGGCGGGCGGATCAAATGCAACCCCGCCATCAAGACGCCGGCGGACCGGGCTGCCCTCCGCCGGGCCCTGGCCGAAGGAGTCATTGACACCATCGGCTCGGACCATGCCCCCCACCTGGCGGAAGAGAAAGCCCGGCCTTATCTGTCCTGTCCCTCCGGGATTCCCTCTATCCAGCAATCCCTGCCGGTCCTCGTGACCGTTGCCCGGCAGGAAGGGATTCCGCTGTCCCGGATCGCCCGCGTCTTTTCCGAAGCGGCCGCCGAGGCCTTTGGCATCAGGGACCGGGGCCGGATCGCCCCCGGCTGCAAGGCGGACCTGGTGGTCCTCGATCCCCAGGCCAGGGCGAAGACCCTCACGCCGGCATACAAATGCGGCTGGAGCCCTTATCAGGAAGAAACGCTCCTGGGAGATGTCCGGATGGTTTTCCTGGACGGCCGGATGACCGTCCGGGACGGGCGCATCCTCACCCCGGCCCCCGCCGGCCAACCGTTGGAATACGACCGGGCATGAAACAGCGAACGATCCTCCTGCTGACCTGCTGCATCGCCATCCTCAATGCCTGCGGAATCGCCCGGCAGAATGCGATGAGCCCGAACGAGCGTCTGGCACGCCGGACCGGCCAGGACCTCCCGCAACGGGAGACCCCGGCACCGAAGCCTGTCGAAGAGAAGATCGAAAAGCCATCCGCGCCGGTCTCGGATCCGCCCACCGTACCGGAAACCACCTCCCTCAAGGGACGGGAACTGGTCCGCTATGCCAAGGAATTCCAAGGGACCCCGTACCGATACGCCGGGAACGGTCCGGACCATTTCGACTGTTCCGGATTTACCACCTATGTTTTCAAGCATTTCGGGGTTTCCCTGCCCCGCACATCCCAGGACCAGTTCTCGGTCGGGAAGCCCGTTCGGAAAACGGAGGAGATCCAGCCGGGTGACCTGGTTTTCTTCGCCCGCGGCAGCCGGATCTTCCATGTCGGCATCGCCGTCGAATCCCGCGGAGACCATTTCACGTTCATCCACGCCAGCACCAGCAATGGCGTCATCCTGTCAGACTCAAAGGAAACGTACTGGGTTTCCAAGTATTACGGGGCAAAAAGAATCCTGCATTAGTCCTTTTTCTTCCGGACATACTGCGTCAGCACCAGACCGGCGAAAGAAATACCGATTCCAGTCCATTGGATGGGCGTCAGCAGTTCCGTACCCAGGATGGCACCGATGAAAGCCGTCACCACCGGGATCATCGCCAGGAAAATACTGGCCTTCGCCACGCCGAGGTTCTTGATCGTACTGGCCCACAGCGTGAATGCGATACTCGAGCAGAGAATCGCCAGGCAGAGGATCGGCTTCCACACATCCCAGGACATGTAGACGACCGGGTCATACCCTTTCAGGCCCAGGGTGAAGAACAACGGGAGCAGCAGGACCCCGCCGATCAGGAACTGATACTGGACAATCACCATCGGCTTGTAATCACTGGACAAGGACTTGGTACAGGAGGCGTATCCCACCTCCGAGATCACGGCCACGACCAGGAGCGCGACGCCCGCCACGAAATGCTCGCCGACCTCCGTCGCCCCATGGGTCACGATGCCCAGGCCGACCAGGCAAATCCCGATGCCGAGGATATTAACCCAGTTGATCCGTTCATGGAAAAGGGCCACGCCGGCTGCGACCGAGAAAATCGGGGCGGTCGCGATGACCAGGGCACTGTATGTCGGAGACTCCGTCAGCTTGATGCCGTAGGTCTCACAGACGAAGTAGATGAACGGTTCGCAGAAAGCCAGCAGCAGGAATTTCGGCAAGTCCTTGCGACGGATCCGGATGCTGTGACCCAGGATCAGGTTCAGGAGCATGAGCACCACACCGGCGACCAGGGAACGGATACAGACGATATAGACTACGGGAATACCGAGCCGGAGCAGTTGGTCCGACCAGATGTAAGACATGCCCCATAGGACGATGGAGACAACGGATACGAGGTATACCAGCAGTTTTCCGCCGAGGGTTCGCTTCATGGTTTCTGAATTATACGGTAATGCAAATTTATGCAATATTACCGAGAAACGCTAATGATTCGGAAGAAAAAACAAAAATTACTTTACGAATTTCAACGAAATCCGCCTCCTTTCCAAATCAACGCCCATCACGGTCACATAGATGTGCTGATGCAGCTTGAGGCCGGTTTTCCGGGCTTCGCCCATCTGGGAGACATGGATCAGGCCGTCCTGGTGCACGCCGATGTCGACGAAGGCGCCGAAGTCCGTGATATTGTTGACGATGCCGGGGAGTTCCATACCGACTTCCAGGTCTTCCATGGCATGGACGGCATCCGAGAAGGCGAAATCGGAGGCTTTCTCCCGCGGATCCAGGCCCGGTTTGGCCAGTTCCCGCAGGATATCCTTGAGCGTCGGAAGGCCGAAATCCCCTTCCACATACCGCTGGGGGTCGATCTGCTTGCAGAGATCGGCGTTTCCGACCAGGCCGGCCGTCGTCACGCCCAGGTCGGCCGCCATCTTATCCACGATATGGTAGGCCTCGGGATGCACGGCAGAATTGTCCAGCGGATTGGCCGCGCCCCGGATCCGGAGGAAACCGGCACACTGCTGGAAGGCCTTCGCCCCCAGGCGGGGAACCTTCAGGAGGTCGGAACGGGATTCGAAGCCACCGGAAGCCGCCCGGTATTCTACGATGTTCCGGGCCAGGGCCGGACCGATTCCCGCCACATACCGCAGCAGGTAAGGACTGGCCGTATTGAGGTTGACCCCGACGGCATTGACGCAGCTGACCACGGTATCGTCCAGCTTTTCCCGCAGCAGGGTCTGGTCCACATCATACTGGTACTGGCCGACGCCCAGGGATTTCGGATCGATCTTGACCAGTTCCGCCAGCGGGTCCATCAGACGCCGTCCAATGGAAACGGCACCACGGACCGTCACATCCTCGTCCGGGAACTCCTCCCGGGCCACCTCGGAAGCGGAATAGATGGAAGCACCGTCCTCGCTGACGACATAGACCTTGCAGGAATCCGGCATCGGGATCCGGCGCAGGAATTCCTCGGTCTCACGTCCGGCCGTACCGTTTCCGACGGCAATCACCTGGATGTCATAGTTCTGCAGCATCTTGGACACGGCGATGATGGCCTTCATCTTCTCGCTCTGCGGAGGATGCGGATAGATGATCTCATGGTGCAGCAGGTTCCCCTGCTCATCCAGGCAGGCGATCTTGCAGCCGTTCCGGAAGCCCGGGTCGACCGCCATGGTCCGCTTCTGACCGACCGGCGCCTCCAGCAACAGCTGGCGGAGATTCTCGCCGAACACCTTGATGGACTCGATGTCGGCCTTCTCCTTGTATTCCTTGATGACTTCCGTGGAGATGGACGGGCCGACCAGCCGGGTCAGGGAATCCTCCACCGCCATCTTCAGCTGCTTGTGAAGTTCCTGGCTGAAATAGCCCTTCACCTCCTTCATGAACTCATACTGGGCCTTCTTGACGCAGGATTCGAGGCTGAAAGCCATCCGGGTGGACAGAAAGCCTTCCGATTCTCCGCGCAGGATGGCCAGGAGACGGTGCGCCGGCATCCGGCGGATATCCTCATTGTAGTTGAACCAGCTGCGGTATTTCTGCGCTTCCGGATCGGTCTGGCCGGCCTTCGTGACCTTCACGGCCAGGTTCTTGCGTCGGAGCTCGCTCCGCATGAAATTGCGGACCGGGATGGACTCGCTCACCTGCTCGGCCAAGATATCCCGCGCCCCGGCCAGGGCTTCCTCCACCGTGGGCACGTCGTCGCTGAGGTATTTCTTCGCCTCCGCCTCCGGATTCCGGATCGCAGCCGTGGCCATCTTCTCCGCCAGCGGACCCAGGCCCTTCTCCCGGGCCACGGTCGCACGCGTCCGGCGTTTCGGACGGTACGGCAGATACAGGTCTTCCAACTGCGTGGCCACCAGGCAGTCTTCGATGGCCTTGCGGAGTTCGTCCGTCAGGGCGCCCTGCCCTTCGATGGTCGTCAGGACCGTCGCTTTCCGCTTGTCCAGCTCCGCAAAGGAATCAACCCAGTGACGGATCTGGGCGACCTCGACATCGTCCAGTCCGCCCGTTTTCTCTTTCCGGTAGCGGCTGATGAAGGGGACGGTATCCCCGTCTTCGAACATGGCCGCGCAATTCTCTACCTGCCAGGTCTTCACCTGCAGCTTTTCAGCGATGAATCGTATATAGTTCTCTTTCATAATCAATCTTGGGACAGCACCTTGAGTTCATTCCGGTAAGCGGAGAAAATCTTCGACTTGGACACAAAACCGATATACGTCCGGTCCGCCTTCACGACCGGCAGGTTCCAGGCGTCCGTCTTCTCGAACTTCCGCATGACGCTCTCCATTCCCTCCCCCTCGTAGACATACTCAGGAGCGGAGCGCATGTAATTGAACACATGCCGCTGCTGGTACAGGTCTGTCTGGAACATGTCGCGACGGACGTCTTCCAGGGACACATACCCCTGGAAATGGTTGCGGCTGTCGATGACCGGGAAAAGGTTGCGGCCGGAATGGGCGATCACCTGGACGAATTCGCCCAGGGTCGCATCGATCGCGACCGTACTGAAATCCGTTTCCACGAGCGAAGAGGTTTTCAGCAGGGTCAGCACGGCCTGGTCGCTGTCATGGGTCAGCAGCTCGCCGGTCTGGGCGATGCGTTTGGTATAGATGGAATATTTCTCGGCGATGCGGATGGTTCCGAAAGAAATGGTCGCGGTCAGGATCAGCGGCAGGAAAAGGTCATAGCCGCCGGTGATCTCGGCGATCAGGAAGATGGCCGTCATCGGGGCCTGCATCACGCCGGCCATCAGTCCGGCCATGCCAACCAGGACGAAATTCTGCTCCGGAACGGAGAAGGAAGTGCCTGCCAGCAGCAGGTTGACGGTCCGGGCCAGGATGAAGCCGGCCAGGGCGCCGGAAAACAGGGTCGGACCGAAGGTTCCGCCCGTGCCGCCGCCGGCATTGGTAAAGGTCATGGAAAAGACCTTCAGCAACATGACCAGCAGGAAGAAAACCGGGACGAGCCACGGGATGTGCAGCATTCCGGAAAGCCAAGTATCCCCATCAAAGGAAATCGGTTCCGCGTTCAGCAGCGGGTGCAGGAAGTCATAGCCTTCCCCATAAAGCGGCGGGAACAGGAAGATCAGCAGGCCCAGTCCCAGTGCACAGAGCAGCCAGCGGAAATAGGTGTTTTTCAGGCTGCCCAACTTGTCTTCGAGCCAGAGGGTCGTACGCAGGAAATACAGGGAGCAGACCCCGCAGAAGAAGCCCAGCAACAGGTAGAAGGGCATGTTCACCATGGAGAACGGCGCCAGGCTGCAGGCGAACGGCCGGGAATCCCCCAGCAGCAGGTAGGACACCACCGTAGCCGAAACCGTCGAGAGCAGCAACGGCATCATCGAAGTCATGGAAATGTTGAACAGCAGGATCTCCAGGCAGAACAGCACGCCGGCCAGCGGGGCCTTGAAGATACCGGCCACGGCACCGGCGGCGCCGCAGCCCAGCAGGATGGTCACGCTCCGGAAGGAAAGGCCCATGTAACGGGCGAAATTGGAACCGATGGCGGCGCCGGTATAGACGATCGGAGCCTCCGCTCCGACGGAGCCGCCGAATCCGATGGTCAGCGAACTGGTCAGGATGGAAGACCACATGTTGTGCGGTTTGATCCGGGACTCGTTCTTGGAAACGGCCACCAGCACCTTGGTCACGCCATGGCCGATGTTGTCTTTAATCAAGTATCTGACAATCAACAGAGAAAGCAGCATACCGATTCCCGGCAGCACGAAGTAGAGGAGAAAATCCGACCGGTCTTCCAGGAGGCCGGACAGGCCGGCACGGATCCAATGGATCAAGGTATGCAGGATCACGGCCGCGAGGCCGCTGCAGACGCCGACCACCAACGAAAGGATGAGCAACTTGTTCTTTTCAGGGAGGCTCATCAACTTCAGGCGCCACTTCGCCAGGAACGATTCTCTGGTCTTCTGTTCCATCATCAGACAAATATACAAAAAAAATCCGCCGGCGGTGCCGGCGGACCCTATATCCTTTGAATTACATGTCGGAAGAATCGTCCTCCCCGGTGGAATATTGGGAGATGTTGTCGTCCGGGAGCTCGCCGCCGCTTTCGCTGCCGCTGCCGCTGCCCTCATCGTCGCTGTTGTCCTCTCCGTCCAGCCAACGCTCGATATCATCGATGTTGTCGGTCTTGACTTTGATCTTGACCAGGTAGATCGCATCCGTAATTTCCATCGGGACCGCATAGAAATCCGTCCCGTCCGGCTTGGGATACCGCATCAGGTCGGGAAGATAGTCATTGAAGCCCTTCGGATACTTCGCGGCGAAGGCCGCTGCCAGTTCGGCCAACTCGGGTTTGGCCAACATATTTTCATAACTGACGACGGCGCGTCGTTTATTGGGTGCAGATGCCATGGTTATAGGTTTCGTTCGTTGATTTGCGCTGCAATATTAACACGATTTTTCCGTTGCTGCAATAGCGCAAATGCATTTTTGCGAACTTTTTTCTATTTCCGGCGGAAGAAATAAGATTTCTGCATCCGTTTCCTCTCCGGATCCCGCTCCACGAAGACCGGTTTGAGGGTCCGGGGGTCCAGTCCGGTATAGAACATGACCGAGGAAGTGGTCATCGGCGTCGGGGTGAAATCCTGCACCTGGTCCATGTACAGCCCTTTCAGGGCCGGGTGCTTCGAAAGCTTCTCCATGTCGTGCATCGTACAGCCCGGATGGGAAGAAATGAAATACGGGACGATCCCGCTGTGGCGGCCGGCTTCGCGGTTGATCTTGTCGAACTCGACCCGAAGACGCTCGAACAGCTTGAAAGAGGGCTTCGCCAAATAGTAGAGGACCTTGTCCTCGGTGTGCTCGGGCGCGACCTTCAGACGGCCGGACGTATGGTCCAGCACCAGTTCTTTCAGGTAAGGCTTGGAGGTCTTGTCCACATAGCCGTTCTCATCCAGGAAGAGGTCGTACCGGATGCCGCTGCCGATATAGGAATGCCGGATGCCTTTGACGGCATCGACCTGGTGGTACAGGTTCAGCAGCCGGGCATGGCTGCGGTCCATATTCTTGCAGGGAGACGGGAACAGGCACGATTTGCGGCGGCAGATCTCGCACAGTTTCCGGTCTTTCCCCCGCATCCCGTACATGTTCGCGGTCGGGGCACCGAGGTCGGAAATGTTTCCGGCGAAATCCGGCAGCTTATTCAGGTCCGCCACCTCCTTGAGGATCGAGGCCTCGCTGCGGTTCTGGATGAACTTCCCCTGGTGCGCGGCGATCGTGCAGAAGTTGCAGCCGCCGAAACACCCCCGGTGCGTATTGATCGAGAATTTGATCATGTCGTAGGCCGGGATCCGCTTCCCCTTGTACCGGGGATGCGGCAGCTTGGTATAGGGCATATCCCAGAACGAGTCCATTTCTTCCTGCGTTGCAGGCGGATACGGCGGATTGATCTGGACATAGCCGTCCCCGACCGGCTCGATGATCGTATCCGGATGCATCATGTTGGCATGCGTCTCGATCCAGTGGAAATTCTCGGCGAAGGCCTTCTTGCTGGCGCAGCTCTCTTCATAGGAATGGAGCATCAGGACGCCTTCCCGCTCTTTGGGCCGGCCCGTCCGCAGGAATGCGATCTGCGGGATCTGCTCCGTCTGATGACGGGACCACCCCGCCTCGATTGCCCGGGTCAGGGCCAGGATCGGCCGCTCCCCCATCCCGTAGATGAGCCAGTCGGCACCGCTATCCACCAGGATGGACGGGAACAGCCGGTCCTGCCAGTAATCGTAGTGGGTGACACGGCGCAGCGAAGCCTCGATGCCGCCGATCACGACCGGGACATCCGGGAACAACTGCTTGAGGATCTTGGTGTAGACCGTGACGGCATAGTCCGGACGCTGGCCGAACTTCCCGTCCGGGGTATAGGCGTCGTCGTGGCGGAGCCGCTTGCCGGCGGTATAGTGGTTGACCATGGAATCCATGGCGCCCGAATTCAGGCCGAAATAAAGCCGCGGAACTCCCAGTTTCTTGAAGTCCCGCAGGTCATCCCGCCAGTTCGGCTGGGGGACGACCGCGACACGGTAACCGTGTTTCTGCAGCCAGCGGGCGATGACCGCCGTCCCGAAGGAAGGATGGTCGATGAAGGCGTCGCCGCTGAACAGGATTACGTCGATGTAATCCCATCCCAGCGCCTCCACCTCCTTCTTCGAGGTCGGGAACATATAGTTCCGGTCTTCCGCCATAGGCATTTACATCCGTTCAGGAAGCTGGATTCCGAGGATATCCATCGCACGGCGGAGCGTACGGGCAAGGACGCTGATCAGTTCCAGGCGGAAGGCCAGGAGCTTCGGGTCCTCCTCGCGCAGGATCGGGGTATCATGGTAATACTGGTTGAACTCCTTGGCCAGGTCGTAGGCATAGTTGGCGATGACGGCCGGGCTGAGGGCCGCGACCGCTTCCGCGATCTTGCCCGGGAAGAGTCCCAGCAGCTTGACCAGCCGGATCTCCTTGGCGGAAGGCTCCAGGTCGGTGGTCACGTCGGCCGGACCGTAGGCGATTCCCTGCTCCGCCGCCTTGCGGAGGATCGAGCAGATACGGGCATGCGTATACTGGATGAAAGGACCGGTATTGCCGTTGAAGTCGATGGATTCCTTCGGGTTGAAGAGCATGGTCTTCTTCGGGTCGACCTTGATGATGAAATATTTCAGGGCACCCAGTCCGATCATGTGGTAGAGTTCTTCCTTTTCGGCGTCGGACAGGTCTGCCAGCTTGCCGCTTTCCTCGGAGGTCTTCTTCGCCTCTTCGTACATGCTCTGGATCAGGTCGTCCGCATCCACGACGGTCCCTTCACGGGATTTCATCTTGCCCTCCGGGAGCTCCACCATGCCATAGGACAGGTGGTAGATCTGGTCGGCCCAGGCGAAGCCGAGTTTCTTGAGGATCAGCTTCAGGACCTGGAAATGATAATCCTGCTCGTTGCCGACCACATAGACATGGGAATCCAGCTTGTAGTTGGAGAAACGGCGCTCGGCCGTACCCAGGTCCTGGGTAATGTACACGGAGGTACCGTCGCCGCGGAGCACGAGCTTGCGGTCCAGGCCGTCGGCGGTCAGGTCGCACCAGACGGAACCGTCGGCTTCCTTCTCGAAGACGCCCATCTCAAGGCCCTTCTGCACCAGTTCCTTGCCCAGCAGGTAGGTCTCCGATTCATGGTCCACCTGGTCGAAGGTGATGCCCAGGGCGGCATAGGTCTCGTCGAATCCCTTGTACACCCAGCCGTTCATCATGGACCAGAGCTGGCGGACGTGCGGGTCTTCCTGTTCCCATTTGACCAGCATTTCATGGGCTTCCTTCAGGGACGGAGCCGCCTTCTTGGCTTCCTCTTCGGTCATCCCCTGCTCCATCAGCTGCTTCACTTCGCCCTTGTACAGCTTGTCAAAGGCCACGTAGCAGTCACCGACCAGGTGGTCGCCCTTGATGCCGGTCGACTCCGGGGTCTTGCCTTCGAAGAGCTTCTCCCAGGCCAGCATGGACTTGCAGATGTGCACGCCACGGTCGTTGACGATCGTGGACTTGATCACGTGGTTGCCGCCGGCCTTCAGCAGGCGGGAAACGGAATCACCCAGCAGGTTGTTCCGGATATGGCCCAGGTGGAGGGGCTTGTTGGTGTTCGGCGAGGAGAACTCGACCATGACGTTGCGGCCGGTCGGCGGGAGCTGTCCGAAATCTTCGTCCGCAGCGATGCCGGCGAACATCTCGTCCCAGTAGACGGCGCTGAACAGCAGGTTCAGGAATCCCTTCACCGAATTGTATCCGGCAATTTCCGGCACATTCTCCACCAGCCAGGCGCCGATGGCGTTGCCCGTGGCTTCCGGGGCGCTGTGGGAGATTTTCAGCAGCGGGAATACGACGAGGGTATAATCGCCCTCGAATTCCTTGCGGGTGACGCCCACCTGGAGGGAAGATGCGTCAATGTCAGTCTGATACAGCGCTTTGACGGCGGCTGCGGCCTTTTCTTGTATAAAGCGTTCGGGTGTCATGTCCTATAACGAATAAAAGCCGGCCTCGAAACGACCGGCTCATGAAATTAACCTAAGTATCCTTTCAGCAGCTTGCTCCGCGAAGGGCTCTTCAAACGGCGGATTGCCTTTTCCTTGATCTGCCGTACGCGCTCACGCGTCAGGCCGAAACGTTCGCCGATCTCCTCAAGGGTCATCTCCTGGCATCCGATGCCGAAGAAGGACTTGATGATCTCGCGCTCACGGCTCGAAAGGGTCGAAAGGGCCCGTTCGATCTCCGTATTGAGGGACTCGTTCACGAGGCCGCGGTCGGCCATCGGGGAGTCGTCGTTCGGCAACACGTCCAGCAGGCTGTTGTCCTCACCCTCCACGAAAGGAGCGTCCACGGAGACATGGCGTCCCGACACACGCAGCGTATCGGAGATCTTGTCTTTCGGGACATCGATCATCTCGGAGAGTTCCTCGCTCGAAGGCTGCCGCTCATTCTCCTGCTCGAACTTGGAGAGCGCCTTGTTGATCTTGTTCAGCGAGCCCACCTGGTTCAGCGGGAGCCGTACGATACGGGACTGCTCTGCAAGGGCCTGGAGGATGGATTGGCGGATCCACCATACGGCGTAGGAAATGAACTTGAATCCGCGGGTCTCATCGAATTTCTCCGCCGCCTTGATCAGGCCGAGGTTGCCCTCGTTGATCAGGTCCGGCAGGCTCAGACCCTGGTTCTGGTACTGTTTTGCAACGGATACCACGAAACGCAGATTGGCGCGGGTCAGTTTTTCGAGTGCCTCCTGGTCGCCCTTGCGAATACGCTGGGCGAGTTCCACTTCCTCCTCCGGAGAGACCAGTTCTTCACGGCCGATTTCCTGGAGATACTTGTCCAGGGAGGCACTCTCCCTGTTGGTGATCGATTTGGTGATCTTAAGTTGTCTCATCGTATGTCTTTAGTCTTTGCCGAAGACAAAGCGCGTCACCCTGCCGGAGGCGGTCACACCTTCAACCATGACGGACCGCTTCGCCTTCTTGGCAATGTTGATTACATCCTCAGGTTTGCTGACAGGTTCGTCGTTGACATACAGGATGACCATACCCTGGGCACCGCCCGCATCCAGCACCTTGCCGGCACCGATGGAAACGATCTCCACGCCTTTCTTCAGTCCGAGGGCGTCGAGGGTCTCCTTGGACGCTTCCTTGAGCATCGCACCATAGAAGGATACGGAACCGTCGGCGACGGTGGTACCGGTCAGGTCGCTGCTTTCCTGGAAGACGACGTCAAGGTCGATAGTCTTCCCATCCCGGATGACGGTGACTTTCGCCTTGTCACCAGGACGGTAAGAATTCACCTTGGCCTGTACTTCGGTCATGCTCTTGAGCGGGGTATCGTCGATGGCGATGAGGACATCGGCCTCCTTGATACCGGCCTTCTCAGCGGCAGAACCTTTCATAACCTCCCTTATATATACGCCATTCATCGAAGAAAGTTTCAAATCTTTTGCAATTTGGTCGTCGATGGCCTGCATGGTCACGCCCAGGAGGGCCCTGCGGACATTGCCGAAATCGATCAGGTCGCTGACGATTTTCTTGACCATGTTGGACGGGACGGCGAAGGAATAACCGGAATAGGCACCGGTCTGGGACATGATCGCCGTATTGATGCCGACCAGTTCGCCGGCCTTGTTGACGAGGGCGCCGCCGGAGTTGCCCGGGTTGACGGCCGCATCGGTCTGGATGAAGGATTCGATCTTGAATTCCTCGCGGCTCTGCTGCATCGAACGACCCTTGGCGCTGACGATGCCGGCCGTGATGGTGCCGCGGAGCTGCTCGCCCAGCGGGGAGCCGATCGCCAGGACCCATTCGCCGAGGCGGAGCTTGTCGGAATCGCCGAACTGAAGGATCGGAAGTCCTTCTGCATCAATCTTCAGCAGGGCGACATCGGTGGCCGGGTCGGTACCGACGACCGTCGCTTCGAAGGTCTTGTTGTTGTTCATGGTCACCTCCACCTTGGAGGCGCCGGAGACGACATGGTTGTTGGTTACGATATAGCCGTCCGGGCGGATGATGACGCCCGAGCCGCTGCCTTGCTGCTCACGCTCCTGCATCTGGCCCTGGCCACGGCCGAAGCCGAAGAAATATTCGAAAGGATCGATGGCATATCCCTGGGTCTTGACGGTCACCTTGACGAAGACGACGGCGTCCACGGCCGATTCGGCAGCATAGGTGAGATCGGGATAGTCCGTGTCTGTCAGATTGACAGTCCGGTAGACGGATCCGTCGGAGGATACGACGGTACGGGTGGTTTCGGTAGACGGAGTGCAAGCCTTGACGACTCCGTAAGCGGTCAGCCCTGCGATCACGGCAGAAGCGAACACAGTAATAACACCTTTATTCATAATTCATGCATTTAGATTTCACGTCTTTCATGGCGGCAAAAAAAACAAGCCGGAGCCGAAGCTCCGATCCCGCCGAAGGGGATAAAGTCAAACTTTGTGCCAAAAAGATTTCCAGCGGCAGGATTGGCAAATGATAAAAATATTCCTATCTTTGTTACCTACTATGCCCCCGTCCTGACGGGGCCCGCCTTGAATAGATAAAAACGACAATCATATGAAATTCTCAGTTTCCAGCGCAGATCTCCTGAAAGGCATCCTGACGGTCCAGAAAGCCGTCCCGGCCAAGGCTACCGAAGCCATCCTCGAAGATTATCTTCTCGTTCTCAAGGGCAAGGTCCTCGAACTGACCGCCTCCGACATGGAAATCACCTTGAAGACGGAACTCGAGGTCGCCACGGAAGAGGAAGGCAGCATCGCCATCCCGGCCCGCCAGATCACCGACCTTCTCAAGGAACTGCCGGACCAGCCGCTGACCATCAGCACCCTCGGCGAAAGCTCGTTCTCCTGCGCATGGGCCAGCGGTGAATCCACCCTCCCCTACTTCAATCCGGACGACTATCCCCAGACCCCGGGGACCGGTGCCGAAAAGGTCACCGTCGAGGTCCCGGCCCAGAGCCTGGTCGACGGCATCTCCAATACGGTCTACGCCTCCTCCGACGAGGAAAACCGTCCGATCATGAACAGCATCTTCTTCGACATCAAGCCCGATGCGACGACCCTCGTCGCCTCCGACCTGCAGAAGCTGATCTGCTTCACCGCCGATGACGTCAAGGCCGCCTCCGAGGCTTCCTTCATCCTCAACAAGCGCCATGCGAACGTCCTGAAGGCCATCCTCGGCAAGACCGAGGACACCGTCACGGTGACGTTCGACGACAAGGTCGTCATCTTCCGCTTCGGCCAGACCACCATGGTCAGCCGCCTGGTGACCGGCAAGTATCCGGACTACCGGACCATCATCCCGAAGAACAACTCCAATATCCTGAAGATCAACCGCGTGCAGCTGCTCAACACCGTCCGCCGCATCGCGGTCTGCTCCCCGAAGGCCTCGAACCATATCAAGTTCGAGCTGACCGCCGGCTGCCTCGAGGTCTCCGCCCAGGATGTAGGATTCGAAATCGCCGCACATGAGAAGGTCGCCTGCCAGTATGACGGCGAAGACCTGGTGATCGGCTTCAAGTCGACCCATATCATCGAGATCCTCAGCAACCTCGGTTGCGATGAAATCGTCATGAAATTCGCCGACAAGCGCCGTTCCGCCCTCCTGCTCCCTTCCGAGGAAGAGGCTGCGCAGGTCAAGGTCTTCGGTATCATCATGCCGATCATGGTCCGATAAAAACCTCGCTATGAAATTGAACCTGGAAAGGCCGTTGCTCTTTTTCGACATCGAGAGCACCGGCCTCAACATTGCCACTGATGCCATCGCGGAACTCTCCTTCGTCAAAGTTTTCCCGGACGGAGAACAGCGGATCCGGACCTGGCGCGTCAAACCCTGGGACTATGCCGCCGGCAGGCAGCTTCCGATGACTCCGGGCGCGAGTGCCGTCAACGGGATCAAGGACGAAGACCTGGCGGATTGTCCCCGCTTCATGGACATCGTCGACGAAGTCGTCTCCTGGCTGTCCGACAGCGACCTGGCCGGCTTCAATTCCGCCAAGTTCGACCTGCCCATGCTGGCGGAGGAGATCGAACGGGTCCGGGCCGCCGGACGCAACGACCTCGATATCAATCTCCATGACAAGAGGATGGTGGATGTCCAGACCATCTACCACATGATGGAGCCCCGCAACCTGCGGGCCGCCTACCGTTTCTATTGCGGCGGCAAGGATTTCGAGAACGCCCATACCGCCGAAGCGGATACACTGGCCACCTATGAGGTGCTGAAAGGCCAGTTGGACCGTTATGGGGATACCCTGAAGAATGACGTTGGATTCCTGGCCAACTTCGGCGGAAGGCCGAAGAACGTGGATTACGCCGGCCGGCTCATCTACCGGGAAGACGGCGAGGCCGTCGTCAGTTTCGGCAAGCACAAGGGCCGTACCGCCCGCGAAGTATGGCAGACCGAGCCATCCTATTTCGCCTGGATCGCCCAGGGCGACTTTACCCTGGACACCAAACGCCAGTTCGACCGCCTGCGCCAACAGTTCCAGCAGGAAAAGCGCGCCGCAGCCGCCAAACCGTTGGCCGGCAAGGACTTCGACGATGCCGCAGACTTGCTGATCCGCCATTTCGGCGGCCGTTAGCGGGTCTTACTCAACCGGAATAAAGTAATATAGGGAGTCCCTGGGAACCATTTCCCGGGGATTTTCTTTTGCCAAGCGGAGGATGCGGACCAGGTCCTCCAGTACACGGTCCGCCCGCAGCGCGCCACTCTCCCAGAAATCGTTGCCGCCGCCGTCAGTACTCCGGCGGATATTGTTGTAGATGACGGGGATGTCGAAGCGGGAGAAGGACGGAAGCTGGTCCGAAAGCTGTTCCCGGCTGCGGCACCAGCCCGGATTGAGCCAGGCCCGGGCCTGACCGGCCAGCATCCAGGCCTCTTCCAAAGTCATGATCCGGGAAGCGGACTCGCCGGGTTTCGCGCCCAGTACCTCGCCGCCGGCATCCCGCACCAGGCGGGCCATGTAGTTGTCCGCTCCGGGCACGAACCATTGGTCGGCATAGGGCATGTTCAGCAGGACCGGCACCGGCGTATCCGTCTCCACCCGGAGGGATTCGTAGCGGTCGCGGACCGCGGCGAAGACGCTGTCCGCTTTTTCCCGTCGGCCGGTCAGCGCCCCGAACAGCCGGACATATTCCGCCCGGGCCAACGGATGGTCTTCCAGATGCTCCGAGAGCAGCAGGACCGGAATCCCCAGTTCCCGGAGCCGGGACAGCCAGGCCGGTTCGGCGGCCGAAACGCTGTAGGCGATGAGGAGGTCCGGCTGCAGCGCGACGATGCGTTCATAGTCGGGATCGGCATCGTAGCCGATATCGTAGAGCGGTATCCGGGCTTCCCCGCGACGGGTCGCTTCATACCGGGCCCGGAGGGACGGATGGGTGACATAGCCGATGCCGGAAACGCCCACGACGACCGAATCGCAGCCGATTCCGTCCAGATAGGCCAGGTAAGAAGAGGACATGCAGACCAGCCGGTCCAGCGGCCGCGTCAGCGCCAGCGTATCCCGATGGCCATCGGAAGGGGCGATGGTCACGACCCCCTCGGGTACCAAGTCAAACCACTGCGCGTAATCCATCCCCGAGCCCGATGCGGACCTGGGGAGACGGCCGGAACAGGCCGTCAGCAGCAAGGTGCAGATTATCAGTATTCTTCGTCCCATGTCTGGTCGTATTTGGCTTCCTCCCGCACGGTGGTATCGGCGATCACGTCGCCGTAGCCGGTCAGGGCCGCGAACGGGGCGAACTGGGCCGCCCGGTCGGCGCGGGGCATCCGCGGGTGCCGCTTCGACGTCGGGTGCGGCAGACCTATGATATCGTCGTATTTGTGGTCCTCGGAATTCATGCCTTGTGTCCTCCGATCTGTTGGTTCCTTTCCCGGGCGGTCGCCCCTTCCTCGAAATTCATCCCTTTCAAGATGGCGTTCTTGCCGAATTTCCGGCGGATGGCCAGGATCGCCTCCTGCCGGCTGCGTTCCCGTTCCGTGTCGACCGGCTCTTCGAACAGGCCGAGCTGAATCCCCTCCACCTTCTCTTCCGGGATGACCTGGGCAGCGATGACATAGATCCGGCGGACCTTCAGGGAGGGATCGGCAACCCGGTCGTAGATTTCCATCATTGCCTTGGTGATCAACGAGGTGGAAGAGGTCGGATTGTCCAGCCGGGCCGACCCGTGCGCCGATTTCGGGACCTTGCGGCCGTACCAGTCCGTGGTCACTACCCCGTGGTAACCGGGCGCTTCGAGCGAAGAGCGGTCATAGCCGACATGCAAGACCACCTGGCTGGTTACCAAACGTTTGTCCACGAGGTCCAGCACCAGCTGGTCCGTCATTTCCTTGATGATCAGCCGGGCTTTCTCATGGTCATAGGGCTCCATCAGCACCTGTCCGATGCTCATGCTGTTGGCCGACGGACGGTACTGCTTGATATCCGCCAGGGTGCAGGGTTCCCAGCCCCAGGCGTGGTCGATCAGCAGCTCGGCATTGACGCCGAACAACTTGTACAGGAGTTCCTCGTTCAGCCGCTGGTACGGCTGACCGAGCGAAGCCCGCGCCACGTCGCCCATCGTGAACATCCCGTTGGCCTCGAGCCGGGCCGCGATCCCGTGGCCGACCCGCCAGAAATCCGTCAGCGGCCGGTGGCTCCAGTATTTGCGCCGGTATGTCATCTCGTCCAGTTCCGCGATCCGCACCCCGTCCGCATCCGCCGTCTGGTGCTTGGCCTCGATGTCCATGGCGATCTTGGCCAGATACAGGTTGGGGCTGATGCCGGCCGTCGCCGTGATGCCGGTCGTGGCCAGCACGTCCCGGATCATCGTCCGGGCGAAATCGTGGGCTGTCGTCTTGTAGATGCGCAGGTACTGGGTCGCATCGATGAAGACCTCGTCGACCGAATAGACATGGACATCCTCGGCGGAGACATATTTCAGGTACGTGGCATACACTTCCCCGCTCACCGCCATGTAATGGGCCATCTGCGGGGTCGCCACAACGTAATCCAACGCCAGGCCCGGGTTGGCGGCCAGTTCCAGGCTGTCGGAGGATTTCCCCTCCAGGCGACGCCCCGGGGCCTTCTGCCGCCGCTGTTCATTGATGGCCGCGACCTGCCGGATCACTTCGAAAAGACGGGCCCGCCCCGGGATACCGTACGCCTTCAGCGACGGGGACACCGCCAGACAGATCGTCTTGTCCGTCCGTGAAGCATCCGCTACGACCAGGTGGGTCGTGAGCGCATCCAGCCCCCGCTCCACGCACTCCACCGAGGCGTAGAACGACTTCAGGTCGATCGCGATATAGGTCCGGGCTTCTTCCATGTTCCGGCTACAAATTTACAGAATCCAATGCATTCTTGCACGCACGTCCGACCTTCTGCCGGGCAGCATGGAGAGCGGCACGCCGCACCTTGCGCAGACGGGAACTCTGTTCTTCCGCCAGACCGAATCGGTTGCGGACTGCTTTCACTGCGGTTTTCCCCCGGTATAATTGGCCGAGGCCTTTCGCCCGCGTTCCGCCCGGATGCCGGCTCATGGCCGAACGATTACTCGTTAACTCCCTGTAATACAGGTCCAAGGTGGACAATGCCATATCTGAATAATCGGCACCGTTCGCTCGGGCAATCTCCCGGCGTCGCTGCTCGAGTTGATCCATTTTATACCTGAATCTGTTCTTTGTATGGTAAGACCGGCTCATATTCTGTTTTCCGCCCTCGGCTGGTTTCCAAACAAAGATAACTAGAAAAAGTTAAAGAACAGCGATAATGGATTCGCTGGTCCCAGATAGTAGTCTGTGTTCTTTATCCCCATTTATCACGATGGATAAAGAACAGGGGTAGAGGCTACAGCCTCATGAAAAGAAGATGAGTGTTCTTTAAGTTTTATTGCGCAGCGACCGGTTATTCTGCAGCGGCCGGCGTGCCCAGCAGGAAGGTAAGGGGTTCATCCAGGCGCGCGGCCCAGGAGGTCTCGCTGTGGTCGTGTCCGCCGAATACCAGGCTCTGGAAGTGGGAATCATCCCAGCCGCTTTCTCGGAACTGCGTATCGATTTTCCTCTGCCAAGGATCATAGTTCGCATCGAGCCCTTCGGTGCCATGGTCCATGTAGACCCGGGCCGAATTGGCGGCAGGAAGATGGTCCCGGACATAGTCTCCGAATGCGTCCGCCCACTGATCGTTGTCCCCCGGCAACTTGAGCATGGCCATCGAGACATGGGACGACAGGCAGGCCGCGCCGCCGAACACCTCCGGATACTCGCAAAGGGCATACAGGGAGATGAGACCGCCCATGCTGGAGCCCGCTACGAATGTATCCTCCCGTCCGGAAAGCGGGTGGTAATGGCTGTCAATGAACGGTTTGAGCTCTTCCACGATGAACTTCAGGTAGGCGTCGCCCTGGAAGGAGGCCTTTTCTCCTCCGCCGACATACCGCGCCGTCTTTTCAGGGAAATACTCGGTCAGCCGCTTGGAGGTATTGTCGGTCGCCACGACGATGCACGGGCGGACCTTGCCCGCCGCCACCAGGCGTCCCAGGGTCTCATCGACCTTCCACTCCTGGTGGTTCCAGGTCACTTCCGCATCGAAAAGCATCTGGCCATCCTGCATATAGACCACGGCACAGGAATCCCCGGACACAAATCCGTCCGGCAGCCACACGGAAACCTTCCTGGGGCCGACATTCTCCGAAGGGAAATCGGGGAATTCCACCAGCGTCCCGCTGCTGACTTCCGGGGTCTTCCCGCCATGGGTGCTCCGGTGACAGCACCAGGGGATGAGGGCCAGGAGCAACAATACCGGCACCGCTGCAAGAAGAGCGGTTTTACATCTGTTTTTCATCATTCAGCCACATGATTGTTTACCGCTCAAAGATAGCGAAATCCGCAGAAAAAACCGTATTTTTGCACCATGAAAAGAGATTATTTCGAAGGGGCGGATGTCGCCGTCACCGTCTGCGCCAAGGATGGGACCATCCTGGATATGAACCGAAAATCAAAAAAGACGTTCCTGAAACCGGGCATGCCGGACATCATCGGGAACAATGTGCTGGACTGCCACCCGGAGCCGGCCCGTTCGCTGCTGGCGGACATGCTGGAAAACCCGCGTACCAATGTCTATACGGTGGAGAAGGAGGGCGTCAAGAAACTGATCTTCCAGTGCCCGTGGTATGACGGGGAGGAATATGCCGGATTCATGGAGCTTTCCATGGTGCTTCCGGAAAACATTCCGAACCGGATCCGGAAACCCAAAGCGCTTTGATCCGGGGCGGACGGAAACGAAAAAAGGACTTCCGAAGAAGTCCTTGAAAGAGCCGCGAACGGGACTCGAACCCGCGACCTGCTCATTACGAATGAGCTGCTCTACCAACTGAGCTAAAGCGGCCTTTGCCAACCACTGGTGGATTGGGACTGCAAATATAAGGATTTTTTTGAATCAAACAACGGATTCGATGGTGAAATATGACATTATCGTTATCGGCGGCGGTGCGGCCGGCCTGATGGCGGCATACGGGGCAGCCCGAGAAGGCGCATCGGTCATCGTGCTGGAAAAGATGCCCCGGCCGGGGCGTAAAATCATGATTACCGGCAAGGGACGCTGCAATTTCACGAATGTCAAACCGTGGAACGAGTTCTCGCAGCACATCCGCAGCAAGGCCAACTTCGTCCGCCCGGCCTTCTACAATTTCCCGCCGGAGGCCGTCATCCATCTACTGGAAGAAGAAGGGCTTCCGACCGTTACCGAGCGGGGCGACCGGGCTTTCCCGGCCAGCCACAAGGCCTCGGAGGTCGTGGACACCCTGCAGAAAGCCGCCGTCATGGCCGGCGCCCGCCTCGAGACCGGCTCCGGCGTGAGGGCCGTCGAAGCCACGGAAGACGGATTCACCGTAGAATGTTACTGCAAGAAATTCACTTCCCGGAAACTGATCCTGGCCACCGGCGGGCTCTCCTACCCCGGCACCGGATCCAGCGGCGACGGCTACGCCTGGGCCCGCCAGCTGGGGCACACCTGCAAACCGTGCTTCCCGTCCCTGACGGCCCTGGTCCCCAAAGGGTACAAACTCCCTGGCACCGGGACCTCGACCCTGCCCGAAGGCTACCCCTCCCCGAAGGGGTACATCGACCGCAGCACCGAACTTTCCGAAATCGGCAAACTGCTCTGCGGCAATGCTTTGAAGAATGTCGAAGTCAGTCTCTATGCCGGCAATGACGAGATCCGGAGCGAGTTCGGAGACATCGATTTCACCGACGGCGGCCTCGAAGGACCTGTCGGATTCACCCTCAGCCGCGATGCGGTCAAGGCCCTGCTGAACGGGGCGAAAGTCCGCGTACGGATCAACCTCAAGCCCGGCGTCGACCCCGATGAACTGACCGCCCGGCTCAAGGGCCTTTGCAACGACATCCTCAAGGATCCCCGCAGCCGGAATGCGACCATCAAGGAAGTGCTCCGGATCCTGCTCGGGAAACTGCTGCCCCGCGAACTCGTCTCCGGCTTCATCCGCTGCAACCCGCAGATCCTGAGCGGACGCAGGGGCAACGAAAGGATCGACATGGGCGCCCTGTGCGCCGCCCTGCAGGACTGGCCGATGGACATCGAAGGCTTCGTCGGATACGAGCGCTGCGTCGTGACGGCCGGCGGCATCGACACGGACGAAGTGTTCCCGAAAACCATGGAATCCCGGTTGTGTCCGGGACTCTATCTGTGCGGGGAAATCCTTGATATCGATGCGGATACCGGCGGATATAATCTCCAGCTGGCTTTCTGCACCGGACTGCTTGCCGGCCAGGGGGCGGCAAAGAGTCTCAAATGATTTTTGCGAATCTCGAAAAATAACGTACCTTTGCATCGGGAAAGTCGTACACGACCAGCTCCCTCTGAACTCCCCCAGGGCCGGAAGGCAGCAAGGGTAGGAGGTCGTAGCGGTGCGATGTGCTAAGCTTTCCCTTTTTTCTTTATGAAGATTTGCATCGGACTTTCCGGAGGCGTGGACTCCAGCGTAGCGGCCTGGCTGCTCAAGCAGCAGGGCTATGATGTCTTTGCCATGTTCATGCAGAACTGGCACGACGCCGATGCGACCCTGCACGGCGACTGTGAGTGGGAAGAGGACCGGTTCGTCGCCGAACTGGTCGCCCGCAAGATCGGCATCCCCTTCTATTTCGTGGACCTGAGCAAGCAGTACCGCCAGCGCGTGGTCGACTACATGTTCGACGAATATGCCAAGGGACGCACGCCGAATCCGGACGTGCTCTGCAACCGGGAAATCAAATTCGACGCCTTTTGGGAAGCGGCCAAGAAACTGGGAGCGGACAGGGTGGCGACCGGCCACTACTGCCGGAAAGAGGAGACCGTCGGTCCGGACGGGAAACCGGTATACCGCATCCTGGCCGGCACCGATCCGAACAAGGACCAGAGTTATTTCCTCTGCCAGCTGAGCCAGGAGCAGCTCTCCAAGGCCCTGTTCCCGATCGGGGACCTTCTCAAGCCCGAGGTGCGGCGCATCGCCCATGAAGCCGACCTGCCTTCCGCAGACAAGAAAGACTCCCAGGGCATCTGTTTCGTCGGCAAGGTCGACCTCCCGACCTTCCTCCAGCAGAAACTGGAATCCCGCGAAGGCGATGTCATCGAAGTCTATGATGCTTACTATCAGGATAATGCGCAATACCGTTTCCTGCAGGAGACCCTCTCTTCGCTGACCGCCGACGGCCAACCGGCCCGGATGATCACCGAATATGTATCCGAGGACAAGGGCTCCGGCCAGGGGGCGGCCAACCGGTATGATCCGGAGAAACTGGCCGCTCTCCCCGATGAGGACTGGCTGCGGCTCAGCCAGCCCGTCACCTATGACCTGACCTTCGAGACGGAGACCTACCGAAGCGGCAAGCACCATGTCAAGAAGACCCGTTACAAGGAGAATCCTTTCGGCAAGATCCTCGGCAAACATGAAGGTGCCCAGTTCTATACCATCGGACAGCGGAAGGGCCTGAACATCGGCGGCCACGCCGATTCGCTCTTCGTCATTGCCACCGACGTCGAAAAGAACCTCATCTACGTCGGCGAAGGACACCGGCACAAAGGGCTGTCCCGCAGCTGCCTGCGCGTTGCGCCCGAAGAGATCCACTGGATCCGTCCGGACCAGGCCATGGTCCCCGGGGACATCCGGCGCTACCGGGTCCGGATCCGTTACCGTCAGCCGTTGCAGGACGCGACCCTGGTCCGCCGGGAAAACGGCCTGTACATCCTGTTCGACACCCCCCAGCGCGGCATCACCGCCGGACAGTTCGCCGTCTGGTATGACGGAGACGAGATGCTCGGCAGCGGAGCCATTTAACCATCCATCCCATGTACGATTTTGACAAGGTTGTCGACCGACGCGGAACCGGCACGGTCAAATACGAAGCCCTCCCCGCCTATTTCGGAAAGGCGGATTTGCTGCCCCTCTGGGTCGCCGATATGGATTTCGAGACGCCGCCCTTCATCGTAGACGCCCTGAAACAACGGCTGGAGCATCCTGTTTTCGGGTACACCGTCATGCCCCAGGCCTGGTACGAGGCCGTCATCGGCTGGCTGCGCGACCGCCATGGCTGGGACGTCCGGAAAGAATGGCTCTCTTTCATCCCGGGGATCGTCAAAGGGATCGGCATGGTCATCAACGCCCTGCTGGGACCGGACGACAAAGTCGTCATCCAACCGCCTGTGTATCACCCGTTCCGGCTGGTCCCGCAGCACAACGGCCGCCAGGTGGCCTTCAACCCGCTGGTCCTGCGGGAAGACGGCGGCTATGACATGGATTTCGAGAACCTGGAATCCGTCCTGCAGGATCCGGCCTGCCGGCTGCTGATCCTTTCGAACCCGCACAACCCGGCCGGTATCGCCTGGCCGCGCGAGACCCTGCAGAAACTCGCCGAAATCTGCCACCGGCACCATGTCACCGTCATCTCGGACGAGATCCACTGCGACATGGCCCTCTTCGGGCACAAGCACGTTCCCTTCGCGACCGTCAGCCCGGAAGCCGCCGCCATCAGCATCACCTTCGGCGCCCCTTCCAAGACGTTCAACATCGCCGGCATCGTCAGTTCCTACGCCGTCGTACCGGATCCAACCCTTCGGAAGAAATTCTATGACTGGCTGGAAGCCAATGAGTTCGGTGCACCGGATATCTTTGCCCCCATCGCCACGGTCGCTGCCTATACGCAGGGCGAACCCTGGCGGGAGGAACTGGTCGCCTACCTGGAGGACAATGTCCGGTTCGTGGAAGAATTCTTGAAAGCCCACATCCCGGCCATCCGTCCCCTGCGCCCGCAGGCCTCCTTCCTGGTCTGGCTGGACTGCCGCGGACTGGGACTGAGCCACGACGCACTCATCGACCTGTTTGTGAACCGGGCCGGACTGGCCCTCAACGACGGAGAAATATTCGGCGCACCCGGATGGATGCGCCTCAACATCGGAACGCCCCGGACCGTCCTGGCCGAGGCGTTGGAAAAACTCGCTAGATGCTGTCGAAAATAAACGGCAGGACGTCTTCGACCTTTTCAAATTTCCAGATGGACTTGCCGCCGGTCATGATCACGCTCATAGGACGGCCTCCAATCTTCTGATACTCAGCCATTACCTGGCGGCAAGCGCCGCACGGGGTCGCCGGCGTGTCGCACACACCGAAGGCAGGACCGCCCACGATCGCGATGCAGACCATCGGGACGCCCGGGTACTGCGCACCGGCGGCGAACATCGCCGTCCGCTCCGCGCACAGGCCGGAGGGAGAGGCTGCATTTTCCTGGTTGGACCCCTTGACGATCTCGCCGTTCTCGAGCAAGACGGCTGCGCCGACGTTGAAATGGGAATACGGGGCATAGGAAGTCAGCTGCGCCTGCCGGGCCGCCTTGATGAGGGCCTGGTCTTTCGGGTCCAGTTCTTCGATGTCCGCGTATTCGGTATAATTGATTTCTACTTTCCGATTTGTCATAGCCGTGTCATTATGTGGACTTCAAATATACGGAAAATATCCTCAAAAACAAATTCTTACTCCGCTTCAGGCGCCTGCGCCGCAGCCTCGGCCGGTTCCGGACGGAGGTAGCGGGCTGCCGCGACGGCGCAATTGATGCCGTCCAATGCGGAAGAGACGATGCCGCCCGCATACCCGGCGCCTTCGCCGCCCGGGAAGAGGCCCGGCACCTGCGGACACTGGAAGGTCTCCGGGTCGCGGACGATGCGGATCGGAGAAGAGGTCCGGGATTCGACACCCAGCAGGAGGGCGTCATTGGTATAATACCCGCGCATGCCGTGCATGTTGACCGCTGGGAAGGCTTCCTGCAGCCGCTCGGCTACATGGGCCGGCAGCAGTTCGTGCAGCGGGGCGGAGACCACGCCCGGATGATAGGACGTCTCGGGCAGGTTCTCGGACAGCTCGCCCTCGCAGAAATCGACCATCCGCTGGGCCGGGGCCTTCATCAGGTTGTCGCCTTCGCCGGAATGCGACTGCACATAGTCATACATCTTCTTTTCGACGTCATGCTGGAAATCCAGCAGGGAGAAAGCACCCGCGGCCTTGTACGGCTCCGGTTCGTCGCCCGGCTCGATGGACACCACCACGCCGGAATTGGCCCATTTGGAGTTGCGGGAGGAATTGGACATGCCATTGAGCACCAGGGTTCCGGGCTCCGTGGAAGACGGGACCAGGATACCCCCCGGGCACATGCAGAACGAGAAGACACCCCGCTCGACCGGTTCCCCGTCCGGACCCGGCGCCACGACCTGCTCGACGAAGTTGTATTCCGCCGCTGGCATGCCGGGTTCCCACTGGCCACGGTAGCGGATCTTGTTGATCAGCGACTGCGGATGCTCTACCCGGACGCCCATGGCAAAGCCCTTGGCCTCCAGTTCCCAGCCCTTGTCGCGGAACATCTCGTAGATATCGCGGGCGGAATGGCCGGTCGCCAGGATGACGGCCGCCGCCTTGTACGTCACCTTTTTCGGTTTGGGACCGTTCTGGTCCGTCACTTTCACATTGAAGGCGCCGGTGGTCTTGAGCCGGGAGATGTCCTCGACCCGGGAGTTGAAATGGTACTCGCCGCCATGTTCCTCGATGCAGCGGCGGATGCCCTCCACCACCTTCGGGAGCTTGTCCGTCCCGATGTGCGGGTGGGCGTCGATGAGGATGGAGCGGTCGGCTCCGAAACCGACGAACTGGTACAGGACCTCCCGGATATCACCCCGTTTGGAAGAGCGGGTGAACAGCTTGCCGTCGGAAAAGGCACCGGCGCCGCCTTCCCCGTAACAATAGTTCGAGTCCGGATCCACGACGCCGGTACGGGACAGGCGGGCCATGTCGGTCTTCCGGGCATGGACGTCCTTGCCGCGTTCCAGCACGATCGGACGGAAGCCGAGCATCAGGAGTTTCAGGGCGGCGAACAGGCCGGCCGGGCCGGCACCGACGACGATCACCGGTTCCGCATCCGTAACATCCTGATAAGGAGCCGGCTGGTATTCCTTGTATTCATAATTCTTGAACGCCTCAATCCGATAGACCATCCGGACCTCGCCCCGCGCATCGACGGAGCGGTGGGCGATGCGGCAGACCGCATCGGCTCCGACCATCGTCGGCTGGTAGGACTTGGACGGGTCGATGACGTTGATGACGGCGCCCCGGCGGAGACGCAATTCTTCGGCGGCCTTGCGCCGGATGTCGTCCAGGCGCGGTTCGCGGCCCATCGGACAGGTGATATCGAATGTTTTCATGTTAAAAATCTGACATGCGGGAGACCGGGGCGACATCGAGGGCGGTCCGCTCCCCGGCGAGGTAATGGAAATAGCCGGCGATGGCGATCATCGCGGCGTTGTCCGTGGTAAACTTGAATTCGGGAAGATACGTATTCCAGCGACGGCGGCGGCCTTCCTCCAGGATCCGTTCCCGCAGCCCGCTGTTGGCGGAGACGCCTCCGCCGATCGTGATTTCGCGGATGCCCGTCTGCCTGGCGGCCTTGACCAGTTTGTCCATCAGGATGTCGATCAGGGTCTTCTGGAACGAGGCGCAGAGGTCCTCCTTGTTGTTTTCCATGAACTGCGGATCCTTCGCCATCTCATCCCGTACAAAGTACAGGAGCGAAGTCTTCACGCCGCTGAAACTGTAGTCCAGGCCCGGGATGTGGGGCTTGGCAAAGGTGAAGCGGGTCGGGTCGCCTTGCTTGGCGAGCCGGTCGATGACCGGTCCGCCGGGATAGCCCAGGCCCATCATTTTCGCGCATTTGTCGAAGGCCTCTCCCACAGCGTCGTCGATGGTCTGTCCGAGGATTTCGAATTCGAGCAGGCTATCCACCCGGACGATCTGGGAGTTGCCGCCGGACACGAGCAGGCACAGGTACGGGAAAGCCGGCTGGCGGTTCTCCGCCCCTTCCTGCTTGATGAAATTGGCCAGGATGTGTCCCTGGAGATGATTGACCATGACGATTGGCTTGTCGAGCGCCACGCCCAGTGCCTTGGCGAAGGAAGTGCCTACCAGCAGGGACCCGAGCAGGCCCGGTCCCCGGGTGAAAGCGATGGCGGTCAGGTCGGCCGGATCGACTCCGGCCTTGGAAAGGGCCTGGCTGACGACAGGAACGATATTGGCCTCATGCGCACGCGACGCCAGTTCCGGGACTACGCCGCCGAAATCCTTGTGCACCTGCTGACTGGCAATCACGTTGGAGAGCAGATAGCCGTCGCGGATGACGGCTGCCGAGGTGTCATCGCATGAAGATTCGATTCCGAGAATGATGTCTGCCATTTTTCTGAAAGAACTATTGTGGCTGCAAAGATACAAAAATATCCGCGCAGGCGCACGGGAAACCGCAATTATTTCCTATTTTTGTAAGTTAAATGAAAAGGCTCCTGAAGATAACCGGATATGTGGCAGGCATCCTGTTGGTGCTTCTGCTGCTGTTGCTCATCGTCCTGCAGTCCCCCATGGCGCAGACGTGGGCCACCCGGAAGGTCGTCGGGATGCTGGACAGCGTCATCGACGGCGACATTTCCGTAGGGAAAGTGCACATCCGTCCCTTCGACGCCGTGGTCCTCAAAGACGTGTCCATCGTGGACCGCGCGCCCTATGCCGCCGACGGGATCCAGCCCCTGGACACTTTCGCCAAAGCAGATTATATCACGGTCCGGATCAAGCCCTCCACCCTGCTGAAGCAAGGGGTCATCGACCTGACCGAAGCCTATGTGGAGAACGGCTACTTCGTCCTGACCAACGAGCCGCAGGGACAGGGCAACCTCAAACGGATCTTCCGCCAGGGCGATCCGAAGCCCAAGGAGCCCAAGGAACCGGACGACAAGGAGATCCTCCGGGTCGGACGCGTGGAAATCAACGGGTTCCGCTTCCGCCTTCGCAATTACAACAGCACCGCATCGGTCCCGTCCGACGCCATCAACTGGGCGGACCTGGACGTGAGCGACATCCACCTGAAAGGCCGGAAACTGCGGATGCACGGAAAGGTCGTGGAAGGGATCGCGGACGAGCTCTCCTGCCGGGAGAAAAGCGGCATGGTCATCCACCACATCAGCGGCCAGGCCCGCGTCGGGGATGGAAAGACCCTCATCAAGGACCTGCGGATCCGGGACCGCTACAGCGACCTGAAGCTGGGCGAATTCCAGATGACCTATGACGGCATGGGCGCCTTCAGCAACTTCCTGGAAGAGGTCCGGCTCGACGGAGACATCCGCAGCAGCCGGCTCAACCTCGAGACCATCGGGTATTTCGCGCCCACGCTGCGCAGGATGTCCCTGGTCACCAACCTGGACGGTGAAGTCCATGGATACATCAACGACCTGCATGTCAAGCAACTCCGCTTCAACACCCTGGACAGCGGCGTATCGGCCCGGGTCGACGGCTCGCTCATCGGCCTTCCCGATGCCACCGGCATGCTCCTGAACTATAAGATCCACGGCCTGTCCTTCACACTGGCGCAGTTGGAGAAATTCATCCGCGGCTGGGCCCCCGGTGTCCGGATCGGCCTGGACAAATACGCCAAGGGTGAGACCTTCACCTTCAACGGGACGGCCGTCGGCCCGATCAACCGCCTGGCGGTAAACGGGGACATCACCTCGGGCGTCGGCGCACTCAGCACCGTACTGGACCTGCGGAATGTCACCGATCCCAAGCGGCCGATCCTGATCGGCGGACGGCTCCGCACGAAAGACCTCGACGTGGGACGGATCGCCGGCATCGAAGCCCTCGGTCCTGTCAGCCTGTCCACGAACCTGCAGGCGACCCTCGCCGGGAGTTCGCCGACCGTCCGGATCGACACCCTGTCGGTGGACCGGCTCCATGCCCTGGGGTACGACTACACCGGCATCGCCGCCACCGGATCCTATTCCGGAAATGCCTTCGACGGTCGCATCATCTGCAGCGACCCGAACCTCAACTTCCTCTTCCAGGGCATTTTCACCCTCTCGCCGAAGACCCGCAACGCCGTCTATAAGTTCTATGCCAACCTCGGCTATGCCGACCTGAATGCCCTGAACATCGACAAGCGCGGCACCTCCCGCGTGAGCCTGCGGACCAGCGCCAACTTCAACCGGGTCGACGGGAACGACCTGATCGGCAACATCGATATCCAGGATGTCCAGCTGACCGACATGAACGGGCACCATGACATCGGCGACATTTCCATCGCATCCCATACCAGCGACGACGTCAGCCGCATCCGCCTGCAGTCCCGGTTCGCCGAGGGAACGTACATCGGCACCGGATTCGTCACCCAGTTCATCCAGGACCTGCAGGACATCACGGTCCGCAAGGAACTCCCCTCCCTCTTCCGCCAGGAGCCGCGCGAATGGGCCGGCAATTCCTACGACATCCATTTCCAGACCCATGACACCCAGGCCATCCTGGCCTTCCTCAAGCCGGGCATCTACGTGGCCGATTCCACCGATATCCGCCTGCGGATCGACGACGTCGGCAGTCTGGACGCGACGGTCCAGTCCCGCCGGATCGCCTTGAATGACAAATACCTCAAGGACATGAAACTGACGCTCGACAACGAAGGCGGAGCGCTGAACGGCGTGCTGACCGGCAGCGAGCTCAACATATCCCCGATCCGGGCGCTGTCCAACCGGATGATCCTGCTGGCCGACGATGACCACGTCGGCGTCGGATTCAGCTATGACAACGAGACGGAAGCCGCCAACAAGGGCGAACTCCTGCTGTCCGGCCAGCTCGGTCGCTCCGAGAGCGACTCCCTGCTGCTGCGGGCGGAAGTCCTGCCTTCCGGAATCTATCTCAACGGTGACCCCTGGTCGATCAAACGCGCCGGGATCGGCATCTACGGTCCGGACATCAAGGTGAACGGACTGACGTTCGACAACGACCTGCAGAGCCTGCGGATCGACGGCGGCTATTCCTCCCAACGGAGCGATACCCTGCATGTCGACCTGGACAACTTCGACCTCGGTGCCCTCAATACCTTCATCGGCGGCGGACTGGACCTGCAGGGCCGTGCAACCGGCGACGTATGGCTGGAATCCCCGTTGAAAGACCGGATCGGCGTCCTGGCCAGCCTGCAAGTCAAGGAGGCCTCCATCGCCGGAGAGGCGCTCGGTACCCTGGATATCGGCAGTACCTGGGACGACGCGCGCAATGGCTTCGACATCCGGGTCCGGAACCTCTTGAACGGAGGCAGCAACCTCCAGGCACAGGCCTTCATCCCCTCTTCGTTCAAGACGGTGGAAGGACGGCTGGACCTCGACCGGCTGGACCTGACCTACGCCGAGCCCATCCTGTCCTCCCTGTTCAGCGAGATGGACGGCTATCTCTCCGGAGGGATCGATTTCTCCGGTCCGATGGACGCCTTGGAACTGTCCAGCCGCGATCTCCGGTTCGAGGACGCCCTGCTACGGGTGGATTTCACGAATGTCGCCTATTATGCCAACGGTCCCCTCTCCCTGACCTCGAAGGGACTGACATTCGATAACGTTCAACTCCGCGACCGGTACGGCTCCCAGGGCCGGCTGCGCGGAAGCATCGACTGGGACCACTTCAAGGACATGACCCTGCACCTGGGCATCGACATGACCCAGGTCGAGGCCCTGGATATCGCCGAATCCGCCGGACTGCCCTTCTACGGGCACCTGTTCGCCACCGGAAAGGTGGGCATCACCGGCCCGCTCAACGCCATCCTGCTGGAGGTGGATGCCGACACGGCGAAGGAAGGCGACTTCCACATCCCGCTGGACGGGACCGGAACCGCCGGAACCTCCGACCTGCTGACGTTCAAGAAGCCTTACCAGGACCTGTACATCGATCCCTACGACCTGATGATGAACACCTACGGGCCCCGGCAGAAGAAAGGCAACGACCTGGTCGTCAAGCTTCATGTCCGGCCGAACACGGCCGTCCAGGCCTTCGTCGAGATCGACAAGGAAGCCGGCAACATGCTGAGCGGACACGGGCATGGCAGCATCGACGTGGAGGTCCGTCCCAGCACCTCGGGCTTCACGATCAACGGCAACTACACCCTGACGGACGGCCTCTTCCACTTCTCCGCCCTGGACATCGCCCGGCGCGATTTCACCATCGAGGACGGCAGTACCATCCGATTCGGCGGCGACATCATGGAGAGTGACCTGGACATCAAGGCCCTGTACCATACGAAAGCCTCTCTCGGTCCGCTGATTGCGGATACCACCTCCGTCTCCACCCGGCGCAACGTCGAGTGCGGCATCGGCATCACCGAAAAGCTCCGCAACCCGCGGATCGCCTTCAGCATCGAGGTTCCGGACCTGGATCCCGCGACCCAGGCCCGCGTCCAGGACGCCCTCAACTCGGAAGACAAGGTCCAGAAACAGTTCATCTCGCTGCTGATCGCCGGCGGTTTCCTGCCGGACGAGCAGTCGGGTATCGTCAACAACTCCACCATGCTGAACAGCACCGTGCTGGAAATCATGGCCGGCCAGCTGTCCAACATCCTGCAGAAACTGGACATCCCGATCGACCTCGGGCTGGATTACCAGCAGAATTCCGCCGGCAACGACATCTTCGACGTGGCCGTGAGTACGGAACTCTTCAACAACCGGGTCATCGTCAACGGCGTGATCGGCAACCGGCAATACAGTTCCGGTTCGTCCAGCCAGGAAGTCGTCGGCGACCTGGACATCGAGATCAAGTTGGACAAGCCGGGCGCTTTCCGCCTGAAGCTGTTCTCCCACTCCGCCGACCAGTATACCAACTACCTGGACAACCTCCAGCGCAACGGCGTCGGTCTGACTTATCAGCAGGAATACAACAATTTCGGCGAATTCCTGCGGTACCTGTTCACCCGCCGGAAGAACCGTCCGGTCATCGAGGCCGTGGAGCCTGAGCGGAACCGGATCCGCATCGAAAAGCCGGACACGGAAAACGAATAAACATGGACTACGGAAAACTCTACCTCATCCCCTCCCCGCTCGGTGACACCGCACCGGCCGATGTGATTCCAGCCCCGGTGCTGGACCGGATCCGCCAGATCCGGACCTATGTCGTCGAAGAGACCCGGACGGCCCGGCGCTATCTCTCCGCCGCCGGCTGGAAAGGCCATGTCGGGGAACTGGATTTCCATGAACTCAACGAACACACCGATCCGGCCTCCGTGGAAGGGCTGCTGCCCCTGTTCGCCGACGGGAACGACGTCGGCCTGATTTCCGAGGCCGGCCTGCCCGCCGTCGCGGATCCGGGCGCCCTGCTGGTGGCCCTCTGCCACCGCCATGGCATCGAGGTCGTGCCTTTCGTGGGGCCGTCCTCGCTGATGCTGGCCCTGATGGCGTCCGGCCTTAACGGCCAGTGCTTCGCCTTCTGCGGCTACATCCCGGCCAAGCCGGAGGAGCGCCGGAAGGCCATCAAAGCCATCGAAAAACGTTCGGCCGCCGAACGGCAGACCCAGATCCTGATCGAAACCCCCTACCGCAACGACGCCCTGCTGGCGGACCTGCTGGCCGTCTGCGACGCCCGTACCCGGCTGTGCATCGCCGCGGACCTGACCCTGCCGGATGCCCTGGTCCGCACCCGGAGCATCGGCCAGTGGAAACAAGACAAACCCACCATCGGGAAACGTCCCTGCGTCTTCCTCCTCCTAGCCTGATTCCCATGAAAATCGCATTCCTGACCCTGGGCTGCAAGCTCAATTACGCGGAGACGTCCACCTACGAACGCGGTTTCCTGCAAGCCGGCTGGGAAGTCGTTCCCTGGAACCGGTCCGATGCGGACGTCTACCTGGTCAATACCTGCAGCGTAACGCATACGGCGGACGGTAAATGCCGGAATATCATCCGGAAATGCCACCGGACCGCCCCCGGCGCCGCCATCGTGGTCACCGGCTGCTATGCCGAGCTGAAGCGCGGCGAAGTCGCAGCCATCGAAGGCGTACGGCTGGTCTTCGGCGCCAAGGAGAAATCCCGCGTCGTGGCCGATACCCTGTCCCTCCTCAGCGGGGCGAAGGTCCGGACCGACGACTCGTACAAGACACGCAGCCTGGCCGAGGAATACCGGGATATTTCCTCCGAGACCCTGCCGGCCTTCTCCACCGGCGAGCGGACCCGTTCCTTCCTCAAGGTCCAGGACGGGTGCAACAATTTCTGCGCATACTGTACCGTCCCCTACGCACGGGGCGAAAGCCGGAACATCCCGATCTGCGAACTCGTGAAACAGGCCGGAGCCATTGCCGCCGCCGGGGTCCGCGAGATTGTCCTGACCGGGGTCAATACCGGAGATTTCGGACGTACCACCGGGGAATCCTTCCTGGACCTGCTGAAAGCCCTGGACCGGGTCGAAGGCATCGAGCGGTACCGGATCTCCTCCATCGAGCCGAACCTGCTCACCGACGAAATCATCGACTGGATCGCCTCCGGCACGAAATTCCTCCCGCATTTCCACATCCCGCTGCAGGTGGGCAACGACGAATTGCTCCGAAAGGTCGGACGGCGCTATGACACCGCCCTGTTCGCCTCCCGCATCGACCGCATCCGCGCCCGGATGGAACGGCCGGACGGGCCGGAAGTGTTCTTCGGGATCGACGTCATCGTCGGCCTGCCCGGGGAGACCGAAGAGAAGTTCCTGGATACCTACCGCTTCCTCGCCGAACGGATCCGGCCGGCCTTCCTCCATATCTTCCCGTATTCCAAACGTCCCGGAACCCGTGCCGCCGCCATGCCCGACCAGGTCCCGGAGCCGGTCAAGGCCCAGCGGGTCGCCCGGCTCGAGGCACTGTGCAAGCAACTGCACGATAGCTTTGTCGCCCGGCACAGCGGGAAACACGGACAGGTCCTGTGGGAATCGGACCGGAAAGACGGCAAGATGGCCGGGTATACCGGCAATTACATCCGGGTGGAACGGCCCTTCGACCCCGCCCGGATCAACACCCTCGAAGACATCCTCCTGTGATGGAAGCGAAACTGACTTTTCTCGGCACGGGGACATCCCAAGGCATTCCGATCATCGGCTGCACCTGCGACCGGTGCCAGTCGGCCGATCCGCGGGATAAGCGGCTCCGCGCCTCCGTCCTGGTCGAATACGGTGGCCTGACCATCCTGGTTGACGCCGGTCCCGATTTCCGTGCCCAGATGCTCCGCGCCGGGGTCCGTCACCTGGATGCCATCCTGCTGACGCACAACCACAAGGACCATACGGGCGGACTGGACGATGTCCGTTCGCTCAACTACATAGACCGCCGCGCCGTCGAGATCTATTGCGAGCCGCTGGTCCTGAACACCCTGCAACGGGAATACGGCTACGCGTTCGCAGCCGACAAGTACCCCGGCGCCCCCGAATGGCATGTCCACGCCATCGACCAGCAGCCCTTCGTCCTCTATCCGGAGAAGGAGCCGCGCGAACTGACCTGGGTCCATGACGTCGGCTACCGGTACCGGCTCCCGGACGGAAGCCTGGTCCCGACGGGAGAGATCCTCTGCGAATCGGAACGGGTGGAGGACCCGCTCTTCACCGGCACGGCCAAGGGACTGCGCGGAGACGGGGTCGAAATCATCCCGATCCGGGGGTGGCACCACGACATGCCGGTGCTGGGATTCCGGTTCGGCCGGATCGCCTATATCACGGACATGAGCCGGCTGCCCGAAGAGGAAATGGCCAAACTGCAAGGGCTCGAGCATGTCACCCTCAATACGGTGGGGTACAAGCCGCACCACTCCCATTTCTCGCTGGACGAAGCGTTGGAACTGGCCGGGAAGATCGGAGCCAGGCATACCTGGCTGACCCACCTGAGCCACAATTTCCCCTGTCACGAACAATTCTGCCGTGACCTGGAGCGGATGTGCCGGGAACGGGGAATCGCCTCGCAGGTCCGGCCTGCGTATGACGGACTGGTGATCAGCGCTGTTTCCTGAGCCGGCCGATGGCATTTTCCAGGCTCTCGGAAGGTTCGATGATGTTGTAATCTTTCCAGAAATCCGGGTCGAGGAATTCCTTTGCCTTGTTGTCCAGGATGTAGCTTGTCCGGAACATGTCACTGCGGGCGATGGGTTCCACCGGTTCCCGCAGATTGGTGACTACCAATTCATTGACAGCAGTATAATTGGTTGAAATGAGCCGGCGCTTCCAGTCGCAGGCAAACCGCATCGTCGTCCGGAAATAGCTGATCCGGCTGACGTTTCCGTCGTACCGGTAGTTGACCAGGATCGAGAGTTCCCGCGGGGTGAACCGCAGCGAGAACGGCTTACGCACCAGCATCACCCGCGTCGCCTTGCCGCGGTCGGACATATCCAGGGACAGTTCGATACGCGTAAACGAAAGCCGCTCCCGGTCGATGTACAAAGTCCCGTTGTACAAGGCATATTCACATTCCTCACCCGGCGAAAGCCGGATCACGAACTGCAGCCGGTCATCGATGGAAACCGGAGCGTCCATTTCGAAATGGTAATGCCGCAGTTCTTCCGGATGGAACAGGATCTCCGGATTCTTGACCACATCGTGCGTCACGGCCTGTGTCGGTCCGCCCATCACCTTGACGCTCAGGGTATCAGTCCGCTTCTGGCTGAGCAAGACCCGGCTCTTTTCCAACGCCGTCCGGTCCCGGGCGATCCCATTGCCATACGACGATTTGTAGATCCGCGACACCGCTTCGGAGATATAGGTAAAGCGCTGCCGCTTGCGGATCGTCTCCCGGTAGAAACACTCCAGCAGCTCCGGCTGCTGGCTGTAGTTCTCCGGGATCCGCGCGATGGCGGCTTCCACGATCTGGCGGGCATCGCCGGAGACGACCGTGGCGGGATCCAGGGCGAAGACTTCCGGAACCAGGTAGACCTTCATCTCGCCCGGGGAAGCCTGCTGCCGGACCGTCTTGTACCCGACATAGGAGAATACCAGTTCCCGGATCGGACGGTCGGATTTGATGGTAAAGACGCCGTCGGCATTCGTTACGGTAGCGTAATGGCGGTCGGGAACGGAGACATGGACGGATTCGAGACGGCGTCCGTTCTGCAAGTCCGAGACCACGCCGCGGACGGAGTGGACCAGCCGGAGGGAATCAGGCTGGGCGGAAACGAGCAAGGCAGGCAGGAGCAGCGCTGCCAAAAGCAGAAACTTTTTCATCGCTAAACCCTTTATATGCCCAAAGATACAGAATTCTGCAAAATATGCAAACAAACGTGGATTATTCTTCTTCCGCCGGTGGAGGGACGGCGCCATCGTCGATCAGCCGCCGCAGCACGTCCGCCCAACGTCCGGGCGCAGGCCCGTCCGGAAGGTCCATCGCGCTGCGCAATCCGTCCAGCGTATAGACCCCGCCCTGGGAACGGATCCATTCCCGCAGCCGGTTCTCCACCGAGACGCGGGTATGCCGGCAGATATCGCAGGTCCCGCAGTCTTCCGACTTTTCCTGGCCGAAATAGGCCAGCAGGAACCGCGACCGGCAGGTATCTTCCTCCGAGACGTAATCCAGCATGGCCTGGCTGCGGGCATGGGCGCTTTCCCGCAGGAGCTGGTACCGCTTCGGCGCCAGGGCGACATTGCCCGGTTCCAGGCGCTCATGATGCAGGAAAAGGACATCGGACCGGTCTGCGGGGATATAATTGACCAGGTGCTCCAGCGACAGCCGGTACAGCAGCTGGCGGAGCGTCGGGACATCGGCACCGACCTGGGCGGCGAACCAGGGCTCGTCAATCTCGACGGCGAAGGAGAACACCCCCTCGCAGCGGCGCATCAGCAGCTCCAGCAGGACTTCCATCCGCGGATCCGGCAGGGAGACGCCGTACAGTTCGTCACGGCTGACGCGGATACGGACCCGCGTAGCGACATCCAGGTCTTCGGTATAGGTCCAATGACCCTCCCGTTCCAGCACCTTGATGGCATAATGGACCTGGGGCCGCTGCAGCTTGTAGTGGCGGCAGAATTCATCCAGGTCGAACTTCAGCCGGCGGCCTTTGCCGGCCCCGTACGGGATCTGCGCCAGGGCATGGACCTTCTGGTAGATGTCCTCGATCTGGTCCAGCGGCGGGAAGGAGAGCCGCTCCAACTGGTGCAGCCGCTGCACGTCCGAGCTGTTCCACAGGAGCACGGCATAGGAACGCAGGCCGTCGCGGCCGGCCCGCCCGGCTTCCTGGAAATAGGCCTCCGGCGCATCCGGCAGGTCCAGGTGGACGACGAAACGCACATCCGGCTTGTCGATGCCCATGCCGAAGGCATTCGTGCAGACCATCACCCGGGTCTCCCCTTTCCGCCAGGCTTCCTGCCGTTCCGTCCGGCTCTGGTGGCCGAGTCCGGCATGATAAAAGGAAGCGCTGATGCCGTCGGCCGTCAGCAGGGACGCGACTTCTTCGGTCTTCCGCCGGTTGCGGACATAGACGATGCCCGTCCCCTGCACGCCCCGGCAGATGTCCAGCAACTGGCCGGTCTTGTCTTCACAGCGCCGCACGATGTAGCTCAGGTTGGGCCGTTCGAATCCGGTCTTGCAGACGTTCTTCTCCCGGAATCCGAGCCGCTGCATGATGTCATCCGCCACCTGGGGCGTCGCCGTGGCGGTCAGGGCGATCACCGGCGCGTCGACCTTCGAGCGGAGCGAACCGATCTCCAGGTAGTCCGGCCGGAAATCGTAGCCCCACTGGGAGATGCAATGCGCCTCGTCCACGACGATGAAGTTGATGTTCAGGACCGGAAGGTAGGATTGGAACAGGAAGGTCCCCAGGCGTTCCGGGGAAACATACAGGAACTTGTAGTCCCCGTAGGCTGCATTGTTCAGGGCCAGGTCGACCTGGTGGCGGTCCATGCCGGCATGGATCGCCAGGGCGCGGATCCCCCGGTCCTGCAGGTTGCGGACCTGGTCTTTCATCAGGGCCACCAGCGGGGTGACGACCAGGGCCAGGCCGTCCCGCATCAGGGCCGGAACCTGGAAGCAGACGGACGTCCCGCCGCCGGTCGGAAGGATGGCCAGGACGTCCTTTCCGTCCAGGGCGCAGCGGATGATTTCCTCCTGCATGGGCCTGAAACGTTCAAACCCCCAATATTCTTTCAAAACGTCGACAGGTTGCAGCATTTTGTTCACTTAAAACCTTTTATATCTGACATTTATCTCGCGGATGGCAAAAATTTTGCAGTGCGTATGCAAAGGTAATGAATTTAATTGTGTAAATTTGCCGAACTATAGAAAGCAATATAAAGTTTCATTAAAAAACACATAAACATCATGTCCAAAATCGATCTGAGCAAGTACGGTATCAAGAACGTCAAGGAGGTTCTCTACAACCCGTCTTACGAAGTCCTCTACAACGAAGAAACCAAACCCGGCCTCGAAGGTTTCGACAAGGGTCAGGTGACTGAACTCGGCGCTATCAACGTCATGACCGGCATCTACACCGGCCGTTCCCCGAAAGACAAGTACATCGTCTACGACAAGACCACCAAGGAAGGCGCCCCGGGCGAAATCTGGTGGACCACCGAAGGTTATCCGAATGACAACCACAAGATGTCCGAGAAGACTTGGAAAGAGGTCAAGAAACTTGCCCAGAAGCAGCTCTCCGGCAAGCGCCTGTTCGTGGTTGACGGTTTCTGCGGCACCCACGCCGACACCCGCATGAAGGTCCGCTTCATCGTCGAGGTCGCCTGGCAGGCCCACTTCGTCACCAACATGTTCATCCGCCCGAAGAACCAGAAGGAATTCGACCAGGAGCCTGACTTCGTCGTCTACTGCGCCGCCAAGGCCAAGGTTGACAACTACCAGGAGCTCGGCCTCCGCAGCGAAACCTGCGTCGCCTTCAACGTGACCTCCCGCGAGCAGGTCATCCTCAACACCTGGTACGGTGGTGAGATGAAGAAGGGTATGTTCTCCATGATGAATTACTACCTTCCGCTCAAGGGCATCGCTG
>JAFUUB010000124.1 GCA_017483985.1 Bacteroidales bacterium
CGCGTGCCGATCTGCGCATAATGCCGCTGCCGCAGGAAGGGCTCCGCGTCGGTGATATCGCCCTCCTCACCCAGCTTCTGGCCGAAGTCCAGGCCCAGCGCCGAGATGGAAACCCCGATTTTCTGGCGCGAGAGATATTCGGGCAAAGTGAGTCCGAGCTTGGGATCCACGACGATGAATTCGTCGGCGTCGACGCCGATGACCAGGTCATACCCCTGCGAGAGGAGCCCCGCAGCCTGCGCCGAAAGGAACTTCAAACGGCCTTTCTCCGCGGAAACGACCTGCGATCCGATCTTCTCGTGCAGTTCGGCGTGCGTGCCGGCACAGAAATCCGCGATCTGCTGGTCCAGACCGTCGAAATAGATATAGAGGTTCTTCCGGCCCAGTTGTGCACCGTAATATTCTACCCATTTACGCAGGTAGAAGTCGTCGTTGCGGACCATGGTCAGTGCGGCTATCTTCTTCATAAGAGGTATTTTGCGGTGAATGTACCGGCTTTGAGCAGGTCCTCCGGCGTCCCTTCGAAGACGATGCTGCCTCCACGGTCGCCGGCGTCGGGGCCGAGGTCGATGACCCAGTCCGCCGCACGGATGACATCTGTATTGTGCTCGACGACGACGAGGGAATGTCCCGCGGCGAGCAACGCGTCGAACGCCCGGAGGAGTTTCTCCACGTCGAAGAAATGCAGGCCCGTCGTCGGCTCGTCGAACAGGAAGAGGATCCGCTCGGACCTGCCCTTGCCTCGGCTCAAGGACAGGAAATAAGCGAGCTTGATGCGCTGGCTTTCGCCGCCCGACAGGGTCGAGCTGCTCTGGCCGAGCTTGAGGTAGCCCAGACCGACATCCTGCAGCGGCTGCAACAGCGCCGCCACGGACTTCGCCTCGTCTTCCGGACCTTCGGAGAAGAAGCGGATCGCCTCGTCTACGCTCAGGTTCAGGATGTCGTCGACGTTCAGACCCCGGTAGCGGACCTCGAGCACCTCCGGCTTGAAGCGCTTGCCGCCGCACTCCTCGCAGACCATCTCGACATCGGCCATGAACTGCATGCCGATCCGGACCACCCCCTCCCCCTGGCACTCCGGGCAGCGGCCGCCGTCCGTATTGAAGGAGAAATGGTTGGCCGAGAGGCCCGCAATCTTCGCGGCCTGCTGGGAGGCCAGCAGCTTGCGGATTCCGTCATACGCCTTGAGGTACGTGACGGCGTTGGAGCGGGAACTGCGGCCGATGGGATTCTGGTCCACATACTCCACGCGCGTGATCCGGTCGAGGTTGCCGGCGAGGCCCCGGTGGGTGCCGGGCTGGTCGCCGGCTTCGTGGATGCGCCGGTAGAGGGCGGGATACAGGATGTCGCCCACCAGCGAGGACTTGCCGGAGCCGGACACGCCCGTCACCACGGTCAGGACGCCCAGCGGGAAACGGACGTCGATGTTCTTCAGGTTATGCTCCATCGCCCCGAGGACGGTGATATTGTAATGCCAGGGGCGCTTCTCGCGGACATACCGGTGCTTCTCCCCGTTCAGGTACTGGAGCGTCAGGGATTTGGCGATATCGGCCGGACCGGCCGACGATGCTTTCCCGTTGTAGATGACCTCACCGCCATGCAGGCCGGCGAAGGGGCCCATGTCGATCAGCAGGTCCGCCGCACGGATGATCTCCTCGTCGTGTTCGACCACGATCACCGTATTGCCGATGTCGCGCAGGCGCCGGAGCACGCCGATCAGCCGGTCCGTGTCGCGCGGGTGCAGGCCGATGCTCGGCTCGTCCAGGATGTACATCGAACCGACCAGGCTGGAGCCCAGCGCGGTCACGAGGTTGATACGCTGGCTCTCGCCGCCCGACAGGGTGTTGCAGGCCCGGTCCAGGGTCAGGTAGCCCAGCCCGACGTCCACGATGCACTGCAGGCGCGAAACGATCTCCGCAAGCGGCTCCTTCACGATGCTCCGCTCCGTTTCCGTCAGGTCGACCTTCCGGAAGAAGTCCAAAGCCGTCTCCGCATTCATTTCCAGGACATCCTGGATGGTCTTCCCGGCCACTTTGACCCACAGGGCCTCGCGGCGCAGGCGGCTGCCGCCGCAAGCCGTGCACGTTGCGCGGCCGCTGAAGCGGCTGAGCATGTACTTATACTGGATCTTGTAGCGCTGGGTCTCCACCCAGGCGAAGAAATCGTTGATGCCGCAGATCGAATTGGGGTCGCCCTCGACATATTTGCTGTTCCAGATCAGGTCCTTGGCCTCGCGGGAGAGGTTGCAGTACGGCTCGAAGACCGGAATCCCGTAATGGCCGGCCACCTCGATGAGGTGGTCCTTGAACCAGCCCATCTTCTCGCCGCGCCAGCAGGCGATGGCCCCGTCGTAGATGCTCTTGGTCTTGTCCGGGATGACCAGGTCCTCGCTGATCCCGATGATCTTGCCCAGGCCGCCGCAGGTCGGGCAGGCGCCGAGCGGGGAATTGAAGCTGAACAGGTACTCATCCGGGACGCGGAACGTGATGCCGTCCAGTTCGAAGCGGTTGCAGAAAAGATGCGGTTCACCGGTATCCGAAGCCACGGCCATCGTACCGGAGCCCCGGTCGAACGCATCGGCGACGGAAGCGAGCAGGCGCGTGCGCGCATCGCCTTCCGGCGCGCCGGAGAGCCGGGCGCGGTCGACCAGCAGCCAGGCATCCTCCAGGGAATCTGCGCCTTGCTGCAGGGCGTCATCGATCCGGAGGGGCGCCCCGGCACAATAAAGACGGTTATAGCCGTCCTCCTTAAGCTGGAGCAGCAGTTCGGTGCGGTCCTGGCGGCCCTGCCAGCGCAGGTCGGCCAGGATATAGTAGGTACCGGTCCCGGCTCCCGCCAGGAAATCCAGCACGTCCTGGACGGAATCCCGGCGGACCTCCCGGCCGGAAACGGGAGAGAAGGTCCGCCCGATCCGGGCGTATACCAGGCGGAGGAAATCATAGATCTCCGTCGTCGTCGCCACGGTCGAACGCGGATTGCGCGTGGAGACCTTCTGCTCGATGGCGATGGCCGGCGGGATGCCGTCAATGCCGTCCACGTCCGGCTTGGTCATGCGGCCGAGGAACTGGCGGGCATAGGAGGAGAGGCTCTCCGAGAAACGCCGCTGGCCTTCGGCATACAACGTATCGAAGGCCAGCGAGGATTTGCCGGATCCGGACACGCCCGTGATGACCACGAACTTGCCGCGCGGGATCCGAAGGGTCAGGTTCTTGAGGTTGTTGACCCGGGCGCCTTTGATTTCAATGTATTCTTCCACGTTCAAGCCTGGGCGGGAGCTGCCGGTTCTTCCTCCTCATCTTCCTTCTTCTTCAGGCCGGCCAGGAAATCCCTGCCCCAGAGCACCCAGACGATAGCGAGGACCGCTCCGAGAAACACACAGGTAACGAGGATGGTCGCCTTGGAGGGTTTGCTTTGCTTGAGCGGGACCTGAGGCGGGTTGATCACGGTAAACACCGGCGTCTCCAGCTGGACCTTGGCTTTGGCCGCCTGGAGCTGCTGGGCGCAGCTGTTGTAAAGCTGGAAGGTGAGATTCATTTCGTTCTGCAGGCGCTCCTGCTCGGTTCTGACCCGCTGGAGGACGACGCCCTGGTTGCGGTCCACGTAGCTGGCATACCGCTGCTGGGCGCTGTAGTAATTCTCCTTGGCCTCGTCATAAAGACCCTGGTAGTAGTCCAGGTCCTTGCGGGATTTTTCCGTACGGTACCGGACCACATAGGATTGCAGTTTGTTGATTACTTCTTCCGATATCCGGGCGGCCACCAGTGGATCTTGAGCGGTGACGGAAAGAGAGATTACGGATGTCTTTTTCTCTACCGTAAGGAAGATGCTGTTCCTGATGACTTTGGCAATCCGGGACTGTTCCGCGGTAAGACGCAAAGGATCCATGTTGGCATAGCCTGTTATGGGATCCTTCCTTTCTTGGAAAAGGCCTTTGATCCAAGCCATGGCCATAGACGGAGCTCTAGTTACGACCGTCCACCAGGGGCTGCGGGTATGCTCTTTCAGGTAGGTGTAATAATCCGCCTTCCCGTCCTTGAATTCCACCTGGACAGGGAACAGTTCGACGATGAAGGGCGTGGACGAGACGATGTCAGGGTACAGGTCGGGATAGACGGCATCGGACGTGCTGATGGATCCCAGGTTGACACCCGCCAGGCTCGCCAACGATCCCAGGCTGCCAGTGCCGGATTTAGCGACAAGTTCGGGTGCCAGCTTTGAAGATACCGTATACTCTTTCGGGATGCTGAAGGCAATCACCAGTCCGACCACGGCGGCGATACCGCTCCATACCAGGATACGCTTCCATTCCCGAAGGAGTCTGCGGACTAACACCATGATGTCGATCTCTTCGTATTCTTCCTCTACATAGAGGGACCTATTGTCTTCTTCCATCATAAGGCAAGGAATCTTTATCGGGTAAACAGATTGACAAGCGTCGCCACCATGGTAGCCAGCGAAACGGCCGACGTGCCCAGGGACATCACCTGGGGAGCAGACATCGGAGCACGTTCCGGTTTTGCCGGAACAATGATTTCGCAACCGGGTTCAATCTTGGCGCCTATTGAAGAGGCTCGTTTCACACGTCCGTTCATATAGACGATATATGTTTTTTTCCAACGCGCACGTTCTCCATAACCACCGGCTGCATCGATGTAATAATCCAGGTTCTTGCCGGGGATAAAGACCGTTGTGTTGGGAAACATGACAGCACCGCTGATACGTACGGTCATGATTTCTTCCGGCACAAAGATCCGGTCGCCGTCACGCAGGATCATATCATACTCGGAGCCGGGCTTCGTAACCGCCTTGTCCAGTTCTATACCAACCGTATAGGATTGGTCAGCAAGTACTTGGTCCAAGTCGAGAGAATCCCGGATGGCGCTGGAAGAGGCAATCCGGCGGATGGTTCTTTGAAGATTCTGTTCCTCCTTATTCATGCGGCGGGTCAGGGTGGAGCCGTGCAGGAATGCCCGGTCGGTCTTGCCGCCGGCACGCTTGAGCAGGTCTGAGAGACGCTCACCCTCGGTCAGCAGGACATACTCACCCGGGAAGGCGACTTCCCCTTCGATCCGGACGAATTTCTGTGTACGGTAGGCCGGGCTGCGACGCACGGAAACTACATCATAAGGCTGCAGGTAGAAGTTCTCCCCACCGTCAATCGCCAGGTTATCCTTGATGGCAAAAGAGAATGTCTCTCCAATCGTATCTTTCGGCATCGTACTGTAAGGGTCGGTGACGCGTCGCGCTACATCCACCCGGGAATAGGAAGCGCCTTCCAACAGACCACCAGCCTGCAAGATCAGGTCTTCCACGGTCGCATTCTCGGAGAAAGGGAAAACACCCGGACTGGCCACGGCACCATTGATGGTCAGGGTTCCCCGGTCATTGATTTCGTGGATACCCGAGACGACCAGGATATCATTCTTCCGCAGGAGGACATCATCCGCCTTTCCAGAGAGGATACCCGACAGGTCCACGGAGATGGTTTCCAGGCTGAGATCATCCTTCTCACGCATGATGACGGCACGGCCCGTAAAGGCATCCTCCTTCAGACCGCCGGCACCGGCAATGAGTTGGCGCACCGTCGCGATCTCCTTGCCGAGCTCAAACATCCCCGGACGGAAAACATATCCCCGGACCTCTACCTTGTTGGCGAATCTGTCCATGCTGGCTCCAACCGTGACGTAGTCACCGTCTTCCATTCGGAAACCATCGATTTGGTCTGCCTTGACATTGAAGACCTGACGTTCCGGACCAGTCTGCCGAATCAAGCGAAAATCTTCCCGGAACGCATCGCTGGAGAAACCTCCCGCATAATCGATCAAGGTCGACAGACTCTCTCCCCCCAGCAATTCGTACGACATCGGGCGCTTGACCTTTCCGCTGACAGTCACGATATTGACGTAAGGAGGTACCATGACGACATCTCCTTCCTGCAGAGCGATATCCGTATCCGTCCGACCCTCGATCAAATAGTCATATACGTCCACGCTCGCAATCTGTTCCCCGCCCCGGATGACCTTGATGGCTCGGAGGGTTCCCCGGGAGGTCACGCCACCTGCGCGGTAGAGCGCATGAAAAACCGATGAAAAAGAAGAAAGGCGGAAAGTGCCCGGAGTTCTGACTTCTCCCATCACGTTCACCTGGATCGTTCGGATCGACCCCAATGTCACACTGACAGAAGTATTGGGCTTGCTACCTCCGATGCTCGAATATTTGGAAACCAAGGCTTTCCGGATTTTCTCCGTAGCGGCCGCAATGGTAAGGCCACTCAATTGAATCGGGCCGATCTGACTGATATAGACCCGCCCTTCCGGCGAGATCGTCAGAGTATAGCTTCCCTCGCTATATCCCCAAATGTCTATGATGACCTGGTCACCAGGCCCCAGGCGATAATCCTGCGGCGTCGCGGCGTTTTCGTTCGGTTCGAACGTCAAGGATCGCTGTCCCCGAAACAGGTCGTGTCCGTAAATCTGCACCCCGGATCCTTCCTCGGGATCCGCAGCCTGGGCCGCCACGGAGTCTAACACACCATCACCTGGCGCGACCGCTTCCGCCCGTGAATCCCGGGATATCGTCCCATGAGAAAGAGCTTGATCGGTTACCGTCCCTTCCGAAGTCTGCTCTGCTTCGTATTTTGCCTTTATACGCTCCGCTTGCGCCTGGGTAACACCGCGAGCAAGTAGTTCCTTGCCGATCTCGTTTTGGGACTTACCTGCAGCAAGGCTGGACTTCACATAGCTAACAACCTGGTCATCGGTCATTTGCGCATATGCACCCAAGGAGAGGGAACACATTATGATGACCGCAATCAAACCCTTTTTTCTCATATGCCTAAACTGATTTCTTGACAATTACTTATAAAACATACAAAGATACTGCTTTTCCGCGTCAGAACCAAATCAGTCCTCGAATTCAGATTTTTTTGAAAATATGCTTGCGGTTTTCCAAATTATGCCTATCTTTGCATCCGCATTCAACGCAAAACACCTGGTGTGGTAGTTCAGTTTGGTTAGAATGCCGGCCTGTCACGCCGGAGGTCGCGAGTTCGAGCCTCGTCCGCACCGCAAGAAGCCAGTCGCAAGACTGGCTTCTTTTGTACTACCCTGTCCCGGCCTCTGGCCGCCCAAATCTCTCTAACCCCCTGTCGCTCCCGCGATATCCGGTATAATTGACATTTTCGGTTGGTAAAACACCCTGTAAGCATTTGATTTATTTGCATTTATATCCACTTTATTGAAACCGGTTCCGATAAGGTGGTGACAGGTCAAGGTAATCCCCGTAGCACGCATACTGCGCGTGATTGAAACCGGCTTCGAAAGGTGGTGACAGGTTAATAATAAAAAGACGTCAAAGATGTCCGGGGCGGGGCTCTTCTCCCCTCGGGCTCCCCTGTCGGATTCGATTCCTAACCCTGGGACCGGGACAGACAACGTGGTGCGCAAAGCCCTTTTTTGCGTGATAAGGAAGTCGCTGATTATCAACAAGAACTAAAAATTACTATTGCTGAAAATACCACTGATTTCGAAAAGATGCACAGTATCAATTACTTCCTCATCACGCTTCGTCGCCGAGGGAGAGAGGAGAGAGGAGAGCGAGAGAGTGTCGGCAGCGGCAAATGTATGTTGTGGGAAACAGGAGCACCCAATAGAAAAGGCCTGCGGGGTGTCCGTGTTTCCCAAGGGCCGAAATCCGGCCCTTGGGAAACACCCGGGCCCAACTGAGATCGTCAGAACGGCATCCTTGTTTCCCACCGCTGCGGGCTACAACCTTTTTGGCATTACCAGGGGCGCACTGCCCTATCTCCGCCCCTGGCGACCTGGTTTCCTCTCTGCCAGGGGCAAAAACTGGCCTCTTTGCCCCTGGCAGGCGGTTTTCCACGTTGCCAGGGGCTGTGGGGCCTTGATTTGCCCCTGGCAGTTGTTTTCACGAGGCCGGGGCAGAAGA
>JAFUUB010000125.1 GCA_017483985.1 Bacteroidales bacterium
AGAGGGGCCGGTCCTCATTGTAGTCGTGGCCTTCCTGGGGCTTGCAGTATTTATCCACCCAGACCATCGCCTTCTCAAACTCCTCATGGTCGTAGATGCCGAAGTCCACGCGGCGGAGGATCTCCACCAGCGAGACGTACTCGGTCCGCATCCCGAGGTAGTCCTGCAGGAAATCGGCGTTCACGATCGAGCCGGCGATGCCCATGCAGGTGTTGCCCAGACTGAGGTAGGACTTGCCGCGCATGGTTGCGACGGCCATGGCTGCCTTGGCCCAACGGAGGATCTTTTCTGCGACGTCGCAGGGGATACTGTTGTCGGCGAGGTCCTGCACGTCATGGCCGTAGATGCCGAAGGCGGGCAGGCCCTTCTGGGCATGCGCGGCCAGCACGGCAGCCAGGTACACGGCGCCGGGGCGCTCCGTGCCGTTGAACCCCCACACGGCCTTGGGCCAGTGGGGATTCATGTCCATCGTCTCTGAACCATAGCACCAGCAGGAGGTGACGGAAATCGTGGCACCGACGCCTTCACGCTCGAATTTCTCCTGGCAGGCGGCACTCTCCGCCACGCGGCCGATCGTGGTGTCGGCGATGACGCACTCCACCGGGGAGCCGTCGCCGTTGCGCAGGTTGGTGCTGATCAGGTCCGCAACCGCATGCGCGAGCGCCATGGTCTTCTCTTCCAGACTTTCGCGGACACCGCCCTGGCGCCCGTCAATGGTAGGTCTGATACCGATTTTCGGATAATTGTTTCTCATGCTTTATATGTTCCTTTTCATACGGAAACTGTTACCATCCAGGGTTCTGTGCGAGTTCAGCTTCGGTGTTCTGGTTGATCGTGGTGAACGGGATCGGGAAGAGCGTCCAGGCGGGAGCGCCGTTGTTGTTCCCCATGTCATGACCGAACATGGTATACTTCGCAAGATTGTTGGCCATGTATTCGTTCTTGCCGGCCCCGTCAGTCAGACGAAGGTAGGTCGCCCAGCGCTGTTCCTCCCAGGACAACTCGCGGGCCCGCTCATCCAGGATATCATACATGTCGATCGAACCGGAGTATTTGAAACTGGCCTGGGCACGACTGCGGACCTCGTTGATGCAGGCAACCGCATTGGCCTGGTCATTCAGCCTCATATAGGCCTCTGCCATGAGCAGCCAGGTCTCTGAGGACCGTGCTACATGCCAATCACGGCCATAGCTCATCGTGAAGTTCTCGGCATACCAGTCCGCGTTGTTCTCCGTCCAGCCCCAACCGTCCTGCATGGTGACTTTGTGGGAAACGCGCATGAGCATGGGCGGATCGGAGATGTCTTCCTTCCTGAGCAGTTTGCCGTGGTCCGGATTGTCGACGTCCAACACGACCGGATCCCAACGGTTGACCTGTTCGTTGCGCATGTCTTCGGCGAATTCTCCTTGCCATACCATCTCGTCGCAATAGTCCGTCGATACAAGTACGGCCCAGGTGCCTCCGCCCAGCCAGGAACTCATGGATCCGCCGGGAAGTCCGTTGTTGAGCAGCGGATAGGTCGAAATCTTCGAACTCGGATTCGCTTTCTTGATGGATTCTACCCAAGCGGCTTTCTCCTGGTTGTACACGATGTCCCGAATGGCCTCGCCACAGCAGTTGGGCTCGGGGAAGAGGGTGAAGGCTCTCCAGTTGTTCAACTCCGAGTACTGTTCATAGGTGCAGCCGATGAGTTCCATCAGGCCTTCCGTATTGCCCTCGCTGTAATTGTAGTTGCCAATCTGGAAGAGATCGTAGAATACATTGCCGTCCGGCTTGTAGTTGGGTACACCGTTGTAGCCTGTCCCCTTGTCAGCGGGGTTTGCCCGCACACCGAATCTCTTATACATCATCGGATGGAGGGCAATGGTCTTCTTGCCATAGTCGATAGCCTTCTGATAATGGGTGGTCTGTCCGGTTTCGATGCCGAGGGCGATGTACGCTTCGGTCAGGAAGTGATACACGATGCCTTTCGATACCCGGCCGTCTTCCTTGGGGTAGTCGGGCAGTCCGCCGAGGGCGTCTTCGAAATTCTGGATGGCAAAGGCATAGACATCCGCACGGGGAGCACGTACATAATCCCTGCGGAGGGTTTCGGTATATTCTTCGACGATCGGCACCCCGCCGAAGCATTCTCCAAGCCGGAGATAGGCCCAGCCGCGCAGGAATTTGACCTGGGCGATGTCATACGTTTTCGCACTCTCATCGCTCCAGCTCACTTGTTCGGCGCCCAGCATCGTCAGGTTCGCCTGCGCAGCGAGCTTGTAGAGGTCGTTCCAGAGACTGTAGAACAGACCGGTCGCGGAATTGAGGCTGGCAAAGTTGGAAACACAGGTAGATGCGCTTCCGGCACGGGCGTTGCGGTCCATCGTGTCGGTACCGATGCCGTTGAGCAGGTTGGCGCTGTTTCCGGTGTAACCTGAGTATTTCCAGCTGTTCAGGTTGGCGAAGTACTTGTAGGTACTCGTGACGGCTGCGTCAACCTGGCTGCTTTTCTCAAAAGCCGTCTCTACGGTGAAAATCGTTCTCGGGTTCTCGGCAAGAAAATCCTCGCACCCGGTCAATAAACCGGTCGTCAAGACGGTCGCAGCGAACAAAAGAAATCTATTGATGGTTTTCATATATGCGGTTTTTTAAAGATTGGACATCTAGAATGACAAGTTGAAACCGAGGGTGTATGTGCGATTCAGCTGATAGGATTTACTGTCCCTGACTTCAGGATCGGAGAAATCCCAGTGGGGAGCGATGAAGAACAGGTTCTTTCCGGAAAGATAGAACTGCAGCTGGGAGATGCCGGCCTTCCTGAGTTTGGGACCGCGGAAATTGTAGGAGATATTCAGGTCCTGCAGGCGGACATGTCCATAACTCTGGACAGGATAGAATTTCGATACGTCCGCGCTCGGTCCGAGGTAGGTGTTCGACTTGTTCTCCGGAGTCCAGAAGGGGTGGTCGACGACATTGATCTTGTCCTTGGTCTGGATGTCGCCGGCGTATGCGACCCGGTTGACTTCCCTGCCATACATGCCTCCGCCGAAAACGCCGCTGAACAAGGCATAGATGGAGAAATTCTTGTAGGTGAAGGTGTTGGCCCAGTTGAGCCGGAAAGCTTCTTTCCTGAATCCCACGATTGTCTGGTCACTGGCTTTGATCTTGCCGTCCTGATCCACATCTTCGTACATGGGATCGCCCGGACGGGCACCGTTCGCGGCCATGTATTCCTTGTCATCGGTCTGCACGACGCCTATCCATTTGTAGGTGTAGATCGCACCGAGGGATTTCTGGAGGAAATAGGAATTGTAGATTCCGCTGATTTCATCTTTCCCGTCACCGTACAGGTCAACCAGTTTGTTGCGGTTGAGGGTGAACATCAGAGTGGAGGTCCAGTTCGTTCTTTCACTCCGGAGGATGTTGGCATTGAGGGTGGCCTCGATGCCCCAGTTGTCCACGCGTCCCATGGTGGCGGACTGGCTGCTGATGCCGGCGCCCATGGACGGAATGGTCCGTGAGAAGATCTGGTCCGTCGTCTTGGACTTGTACGCATCGATCTCGAGGTGGAGGCGTTTGCTCCTGAGCAGGTCCGTTTCCAATCCGACGTTGAAAGAAGTCGTCGTTTCCCATCCGAGGTTCGGGTTACCCAACGTCGAAACGATTTCTCCATAGTGGGCCTGGCTGTTGAAATAGTAGCCCTGGCGCCCGGTCTTGCCCATGCTGAGCCGGCTCAGCGTTTGGTAGGGGCTGAGGGACTGGTTGCCGTTCTTGCCCCAGGATGCCTTGATTTTCGTATTGGAAGCCCAGTCGATGTTGTTCCTGAAGAAGTCTTCGTTAGAAATGGACCAGGCGACGCCGACGGCGGGGAAGTTGCCCCATTTGTGGTCTTTCCCGAACACGGAGCTTCCGTCACGTCTGAAGGAGGCATTGAAATGGTAGGTGTCTTTGTAGGAGTAACTGACCCTGGCCAGGATACCGACATCATTGTGGAGGCTGTAGGAAATGCCGGAAATGCTTTGGAGAGCGGCATTGTTCAGTCCATACCATCCCAGGTTGGTATTTCCGATGTCGGAGAAGTTGGTTCCCGTCATAGAATTGGATTCACTTTCCTGGGAGTCGACGGTGAACACGGCCGTGGCATTGACATAGTGCTCGCCGAAATCCCGGGTGTAGGTCAGGATATTGTCAAGGACATAGGAGGTACTCTTGCTGTTCTGGATGGAACCGTTGGCCTTGTTCAGATACTTGTCGTAATTGCTCAGGCCGGCATTTTCATCGGCGACCGTGATGAAATTCTCCTCGTAGGTGAAACTGTTGCTCTTGGAATTCCGGATGGAATAGTTGCCGGTGACCTTGTAGCTCAGTCCCGTGACCCAGGGAATCAGGATCTCCAGGCTCGCTCCAACCGTGACGTTCGAGTTCGTGCCCTGGTTCTTGGCGGTATAGTAATTCCACAGAGGGTTCTCTTCGTCTGCCGTGGTGCCGTTGATCCAGTTTCTCGGGGTGACGCCGTCTTCCATGTAAGGTGCGCTCCAGGGAGAGTACCGGTAGTTGTAGCTGACACGCGGATCCTGGGAATCCTGTTTGGAGAAATTCAAGTTGAGGCCAAGCTTGAAGTATTTCTTGATGGTCGTGTTGACCCTGGCATTCGCGGTGGCACGCTTGTATTCGTTGCCGATAATGTAACTCTGGTTGTCCGTATAGGAACCTCCGATCAGATAATCATAATTCCGCGCCTTGCCCGAGACATTGAGCGAATAGTTCTGGATCACGCCCGTGCGCTGGGTGATTTTCTCCCAGTCGGTCTGCTTCTTGGCATCGTAATTCGCCCGCTGGATGGAAGTGAGCCAGCTGATGTCTTCAAGGTCACGGCCGTTCCTGGCATTGACAAATTCGATATACTCATATCCGTCACGGAAATCCGGTGAATAGTTCGGCGTGGAAAGGCCGACAGAAGACCTGAAACTGATGACGGGCTCACCTTCACGGGCTCTTTTGGTGGTGATCATGATGACGCCGTTGGCGGCCTGTGAACCATAGGCGGCCAGTGACGTGGCGTCTTTGAGCACTGACATGGATTCGATGATCGAGGGGTCAAAGTCGTTGATGGACCCCTTGTAGATCACGCCGTCGACCACGACAAGCGGGCTGCTCCCGCCGCTGATGGATTTCTGGCCGCGGACCTGGATGGAAGCGGCCGCTCCGGCGGCTCCGCTCTGCGACATCGTGATACCGTTCACCGTACCTCTCAGCATGTCGAAAGCGTTTGTCGGAACCGTAAGGCCGACGCCTTGGTCGCTCTTCACGTTCAGGACGGAGACTGAACCGGTGAAATTTTTCCTTTTCTCACTACCGTAAGCAACCACGACGACTTCATCGAGGAATTCATTGTCCTCCTCAAGAACGATGTTCATGGAAGACTCTGCAGGAAGTTCCTGGGTGACGTAACCGATGCAGGAAACTACAAGGGTCGCACCTCTTCTGACCGACAAGGTGAAAGCACCGTCGGTCCCGGTCACATTCCCATTGGTGTTCGAACCTTTCTCGAGGACACTGGCCCCGATGACCGGTTCTCCTGAAACGTCCGTCACACGTCCCTTGATGCTGATGCTTTGTGCATGCAAAGTCAGGACGGTGACCATTAAGAGTGTCAGAAAAGAGATGAGTTTTTTCATACCTATTGAAATATTAGTGTGCTTACATGTAATTATGGGCAAAACAGAACTATTTGATGGTTAGTTCGATGACGGTGTCCGGCTCAGCCGGCAGCTCGCCCAGGGAGAGCGTGATGCCGCCGGGCACCTTGGTGAATTTGACGGCGGAGCCGTCCTTGAAGAAGACCGCTTTCGCGATCTTTTTCTCCAATGGCAGGAAGAGGGTCGTGTCCTCCAGATTCAGGATATGGACATAGACTTTGTCATCCCGGGAGGTCGTCACGCCCCAGGCATGCGGTGCGACAGGACCGCCCTGTGTGCCCTTGACCGTGGGCCCGTAGATCTTCATCCACTCGCCGATCTGCTGAAGCCGCGTCACAGCTGCTGCGGGCAGTTTCCCATTCGGTTGCGGGCCTATGTTGAGCAGCAGGTTGGCGCCTTTCCCCGCCGTGCGGACCAGGAGCTGAATCAACTGGGCCGGGCTCTTATAGTTGCGGTCCGTGATTTTGTAACCCCACATCCCGTTCATGGTCTGGCAGGTCTCCAGGGGGAGTTTGTTGCTGACTTGCTGCCCTGCGGAATACCCGGCGGTGTTCTCTCCGGGCAGGTCGCGTTCAAAGATCTGGATGTCCTCGCCCTCATAGGGGGCCTTATGGTGGTTGTTCGCCACCAGACATCCCGGCTGAAGCCTGTGGATCAGGTCATATTGTTCCCTGAGACGCCAGTCGAAGGGGGTGCGGTCAATGTCGTGGTCCCAGATGCCGTCGAACCAGATGGCACCGATCGGGCCGTATTTGGTTAGGAGCTCTTCGAGTTGCCCTTTCATGAAGGCCAGGTACTGGTCATAGTTCTCTTGCCCCGTCGGGCGTCCTGTCCTGCGGCCGGTCCTCCCGAGCGGATAGTCGGGACGCCCCCAGTCCAGGTGTGAATAATAGAGATGCAGGCGAATCCCTTCCTCCCGGCATGCCTGGGCGAGTTCCGCTATGATGTCGCGGCGGAAAGGGGTTGCGTCCATGATGTCGAAATCCGAGCGGTCCGTGTCCCACATGGAAAATCCATCGTGGTGGCGGGAGGTCAGGCAGATATAACCGGCGCCGGAGGCCTTGATCTGGCGGACCCATTCCCGGGCGTCGAACTGGGAAGGAAAGAATCCTCCTGCCAGCTGTTTGTAATCTTCAAAGAGCAGGTTGTTATCGTTCAGGGCCCACTCTCCGGAGGCGAGCATGGAATAAATGCCCCAGTGCAGGAAGACTCCAAAGCGTGCGTCATTGAACTCCTGCCTGGACTTGAGGTTCTCAGCAGAAGGGACATACACATCATTCTGCGCCAGGGCGATACCCGGGAGCAGGGTGAGGAAAAATGCCAGGGACAGTGCTGTCCTGTTGATGAAGCGATGTTTCATGGACTTATTGGTCATAAGCAATTTTGATGGTATAGGTCTTGCCCGGCTCGAAGCCCGGGTTGTAGACGAGTACGAAATTCTCGTCCACGACGGCATCCCAGTCCTGTCCTTCGACAAGACGCGCGTTCTTGAGCCTTGCGGGGAGGAAATAGCTGAACGGCAGGTCCAGGACATGTTCTTCCTTGAAATGTCCGCCCTGCATCCGCTCGAGGCTGAAATCCTGGTCCGTCGTGATGGTGAGCGTGCAGATGCCCTTCCTGCAGCGCTGCTGCACCTTGAAGTCGGTCTCTCCCTTGAGCTCCTGGATGCGTACATCCCAAAGGGGGTCACCATAATAGGCAAGGACATCCCGGTCATAGAGGAATCCCACCATGTCCATGTCGGCCTTGTCAATGGACGGCAAAGTTTCGATGGTCTCCATGGCCAGCGCATTGTCGCTGAGCACACGAGGCCTTTGGTCCGGCGGAAGGGTCCTGAGTTCTTCCCGCTTGTGTTTCTTCAGGAATTCTTCCATCTGCTTCCTGGACTCGTTGACCCGTGCCTGCTGTTCTTCGGTCAGGGTGAACGGGAAGTCAATCGTGTCGAAGGCGGGATCCCAGCGGTTCATCTGGGCCATCATGTCCTGCTGATTCAGGTAGATGGACTGGGACAGGGTGTAGCGTCCCGGATTCGTGATCCAGTACTTGAGGCCGCCCCAGCCGTTCCTTCCGTACCAAGTGGTCACGACATATCCGATCATGGTCGCACTGTTGGCATGGTTGATCCAAGCCGGCGGCATGCTGTTGGGATCATTGTTGATGCCTCCGATCAGGCAGTTCCCGACGGCGAAATAGACATTGCGGTTCCCGGCGAAACTGACTTCTTCGCCGCGTTGGAGATTGTACTCCTTGTAAACTTTCCCTTCGTGGGAGACGAATTTGCTCTGGTTGGCAGGCATGAAGGGAACGGTCAGGTTGTTGAAATTCGCATGCGTCGCCGTGACGAACAGGTCAGGCGCATAGGGCTTGAAGAAATCGCTGAAGACCTTGAGTTCGTCGTCGAAGTTGAATTGATAAACCTTGACCTCGGAATCGAAACCTTTCTTCTCTCCGGCCTGTCCTTTGACATGGTCGTCGACCCAGGCATGATTGTCGAACCATTTCCCGCTGTTGAGTTCGGCGATGTCGGACACGCAATTGTGGATGGTGAGCGGTTCCGTGCTATTGTCGAGCATGCGGGAGGCGGATTCCGCCGTGTAGCCGGTGATGATGCCCCAAAGATAGTCGGCATAGATGTCATCGTCGATCTCGCGGCTCATCTTGGCGAGGTCGATGACATATTTGTCATTGATGTTCTCGGGTTTCTCGACGATGGCGACATACCGGGGCGAGAGGTTCCGGACCTGGTCCAGCGCTTCCCTGGGCTGCCGGTTGAAATAGAAGAGTTTGGCGGAATGTTTCGCCTGCAGTTTTTCGGCGACGGCATTCCACTCGCTGTCCTGGTGCACGGTTTCGCTCGCGAGGACGACGTAGGTCTGGTCCGGCTTCGGGCCGGATGCACAAGCGGCGCAGACGAGAGCTGCTACATTCAACAAGAAGGATCTGATTCTCATGACTATCGGATTTTGGAGATGACTTCATTGATCTGGTCTCCCAGGGAGGTGTTGTATCCCTGCGAGAAATAGACGACGCGGCCGAAACTGTCGGCGATGATGAAGACCGGCAGCGTCTTGCGGTCGCTTTGCGCGGCCTGAAGCACCATGTTGAGCACGGTGTCGTCCGTATCGATGCCATAGGTAATCCCGTGGATCGGTTCGAGTTTGGACTTGTCCAGGTCCGCAAGATCGTGTGCGTTCCTCGTCAGCACGATGAACGGCCTGCCCCAGGAGTTCAGGGTCGACGCCGATGTCCCGGGCATCTCATTCAGGATGTGCATGGTCGGCTCGTCGTGCGCCCCGGAGATCATCAGGACAAAGTAACCCCGGCCGGTTGTAGCAATCAGGGTGCCTTCTTCCCGGTCTCCTTCCCGGAGGAATTTCCCGTTGATTTCGGTGTCGATGTTGCCAATGACTGCAACGTCTTCGCTCCTGGCCTTGGGAATCGTGAGCGGCAGGGTAGTATCGGCACCCTGGCGGACGTTAAAGAAGTCCATGTGGACTAGCACGTTGCCCCTGGCCATGCGGGATCCGGAAGTGAGTTGGTAATAACCGGTCGGCAGGGACAGGACATCCGGATTGCCCTGGGAACCGCCACGCGGGAAGAATCCCCGGCTGCGGCTGGGTGCGCCGTTTTCAATAAGACCGGGGAAGATGCGAAGCCGGGACTTGCGGTCGGCGTCGCTCACGACAAGTTTCAGGTTCCCCATCTCGTAACGTGCTTCTTCGGCACGTCCGTTCCCAAAATCTACCTCATACCATTTCCCGTCTTTCCAATACTGGATGCCCCCTCTCTGCGAGGCCGGGATGCCAAACGCACGGCACATTGTGATGAAGAGCCGGGCACGGCCGGCACTGTCTCCGGCCTTGAGTCTCCACACGCCGGCAGGCGTCATGTTGAGTCCCTGGGGATTGTATTCGTCCAGGCATTTGATGTTGTCAGAGACCCATTTCACCAGTGATTCCGGGTCGTCTGCGATCCGGGCAAGGTCCAGCCCTCCGGAGACCGCGTCCCATTCTTCCCGGATCATTTTCCGGCATGGAACCAGATATTCGTTTCCCGTCTTGGGAGGAAGGATGCTGCTTCTCCAAAGCGCATAGTCCATCCCATCTATCCGGGGTGTCTCATCCAGGACGCTCTGGAGGGTGGACAGCGGCTGTTCGGCGATGTCTTTCTGGGTTAGGGACTCAAGCAGCGCGAGGGCATCCTCAAGACGGGTTTCCCGGTTGTTCTCTATGAAGGCCTGGACGGCTTTCCAGTTCCCCCTTGCGGCGGTCAGCAGCCTGTCTTCACGCTGATTCCTGCCCTGCGCGGAGTAGAAGGTGGCTATGTAGGAGTTCCGCATCCGGTCTTCCTGCTGCAGCCGAGCGTTGTTTTCTGCTTCCTGCTCATCGGTCACTTCATACGGAATCATGCCTTCCGGAGGCGGCACGATATCGTAGTCGAGCGAGAAGGCATCACCGTCTTTGTGCTCCAATGAGACCGTCGTCATCTCAGATTCGCACTTGCCTATCCCGAACCGGCCGTCGTGATGTGCCCAGACCAGCAGGTCGCCCAGTCCCGTCAGCAGGGAGGTCTGTCCGTTCTTGTCCGTTTTGAGTGAAGCGATGTCGCCGAAGCGTCCGCCGTTGAAAACCTTATAGTCAACGGTGGCGCCTTCTACCGGTTTGCCGTCCATATCCAGGACGGTCACGGTGGAGTTGCGGGTCGGGACATAATTGTCCGTGACGTTCAACTCCGTGAAGCAGTTGCTCCGCTGGACGACGTTCTCGCTCCCTTTGTAGTCTCCGAAAGCATAGGTGTGCAGCATGATGGCGCGGGAGGCGGTGGAATTGAACCACGCGTAATCCAGGACGGGAGCCGGCTCGCAGGCCCCCATGAAGTGCCATTCCCCGTCCACCCAGACCTCGACCCAGGCATGGTTGCTGTCGGTGTGGGCCCACAGCGGGGTATAGACCTGTCTCGCAGGGATGCCGACCGTGCGCAGCGCCGCAACGGTGAGGACGGATTCCTCGCCGCATCGGCCCTGTGCGGTCTGGATGGTAGACATGGGGCCGAGCGTCCTGCCGTCCGTGGACGAATAGGTCGCTTTCTCGTGGCACCAGTGGTTGACTTCCAGGGCGGCATCATACAGGGACATCCCTTCCACGCGGGTTTTCAACTCATCATAGTAGGTGCTCCGGAAGTGGTCCAGCGTTTCGTTGTTGACTCTCGGAGGAAGCACGAAGTGGCGGAATTCGACTTCCGGAATGTCCCCGCCCCAGGGCATCTCTTTTTTTGCCTTCAGGGCGTACTTGACATTCTCCAGGAAAAAGGCTCCGTCATAGTCTCCGATGTCAGCGATTGACATGTTCGCATACAGGAACTGCATGGATTCTTTCTCCATCGGGGTCATGTCCGTGGACAATGTCTGCCAGACATCCGAAGAGGGAAGGAGCGCCTTCTTCTCCGCCAGTTTCTTCTGAACGGTGTTCCTGACGGAGGGGTCACTGATCAAATGGTCCGTTGAGCACGAGCAGACCGCGACAGCGGAAAGCAGGGCAAGGAGGGACTTGAGATGACGAAACAACGAATACATAATCACGATAATGTTCTATTGGGGTACGTTATAATTGGATTTCCGGTATACCAGCGGAGTCATGCCCGTGTGTTTCTTGAAGACCCTGTTGAAATAACTGCTGTCCTTGAAAGAGAGGGCGTAGGCAATACTTTTGATGGGGGTACTTTCCGTAATCAGCAGCAATTCGGCTTTTTCGATTTTTCTGCCGATAATAAACTGTGTCGGCGTTTCACCGACCTCCTTGTGGAACAACCGGATGAAATGGTCTTTGCTAAGCCCGACGTTCCTGGCAATCTCCTGGATCTCGAGATTCTCCATGATATGGGTCCGAATGTATTTCAGTGCTTCTCCGATCCGGTCGTCGAAGACTCTTTGCATGGGGACAGCCCGACCGAGGAACTTGGATAGCAGGATGTAAATGATTCCGCGGTTCTCTATCGTCAGCGGGCAGGAGTCTTCATGATTCTCATGGATGGATTTCAGTAATGTCGAGAAGTTGTCATACTCCTTGGGGTCAATCAGTTGCAGGCGTTTGGCCGGATTGATTTCTATGAGGCGTTCGAACAACATCCTGTCCAGGCCCGATGCTTCCACCTCGAAAGGCAGGGAGAAACTCTCCAACTGGCCGGTCTGGGACTGGCGGTCTTCATAAACGTGAGCGTAGTAATGTATGAACGGTCCACGGCAACGGTCGCTGTGTGTAACATGGGCCGGTATCAAATATAGATGTCCGGGAGTGAGGAGATGTCTCTGCCGCCTGATCTCCACCTCGGCTTCTCCTTCTACAACATAATAGATGCGAAGGAAAGGCGAGCGTACATTCACCCAATTCCAGTCGGCATTGTGTATAGATTTGCCGACATTCATAACCAGGAGATGCAATTGGTCAACAGAGAGCGTCATGGCAATCCGTGTGTTTCACAGTGTAAACTAAAAATAATAATGGCAAACGTCTTGTTTTTTAGGATTTTCCCTTGTTAAAGTTAAAAAAATAATGGGCAGTACCGAGATCTTTCGCATTTTCATGCAATACTATGTCGATATTGTTCTATTTTGAGCCGTTTGAGAAAATATGTAAACGAAACAGCCGCCCCGGCGGGACGGCTGTTTCGGAATCCTTGCTTCTCGGGTTTTATTTGTACAGGAAGCGCTTGATGCTCATCTTCGGGGTCTTCTCGAAGGGCACGAGCACGGTCTCGACCTGGGCGATCTTGCTGTAGTTCGGGAGCTGGCGGTTGGCGCCGGTGCGGATCTTCTCCGGCAGGTCGGCCACGGCCTCGTCGTCCAGGCCGGCGGCCTTGATGGCGTCCTTGTCGAGGTAGACCAGGGCGACGATCTTGCCGGCGCGGTCCACGACCACGGACTCGCTGACGCAAGGCTGGTTGTTCACGATGGCCTCGAGTTCCTCCGGATAGACGTTCTGGCCGTTGGCGGTGAGGATCATGCTCTTGGAGCGGCCCTTGATGAAGATGTTGCCCTCCTTGTCCATGATGCCGAGGTCGCCGGTGCGCAGGAAGCCGTCCTCGGTGAACGCGTTGGCGGAAGCCTCCGGGTTCTTGAAGTAGCCGATGGTGATGTTCTCGCCCTTGGCCTGGATCTCGCCGGCGATGTGCTCGGGATCCTCGGAGTCGATGCGGACGGTGGCGCAGTCCACCGGCTTGCCGCAGGAGCCCGGGACGTACTTGGTCCAGTGCTCATAGGCCAGCAGCGGGCAGGCCTCGGTCATGCCGTAGCCCACGAGGTAGGGGAACTTGATCTTCTTGAAGATGCGCTCGACCTCCGGGTTGAGCGCGGCGCCGCCCATGATGAACTCCTGGACGTTGCCGCCGAAGGCCTGCACGAGGCCGTCCTTGACCTTCTTGTAGATGATCTGGTTGAGCCCCGGGACCTTGAGCAGGAACTTGACCGCGGGCTTGTCGAGGGTGGGCTTGATCTTGGACTTGTAGATCTTCTCCATCACGAGGGGCACGGTGATGAGCAGGTAGGGCTTGACTTCGGCGAACGCCTTGAGGAGCGTGGCCGGGGTCGGGGCCTTGCCGAGCCAGTAGATGGCCGTGCCGTTGCAGAGCGGGTAGATGAACTCGATCACCAGGCCGTACATGTGGGCCATCGGCAGCATGGAGACCATCTTGTCGCCCGCCGGGACATGGCGCTGGCTGTAGTCCACGATGGAGCTGAAGTTGCGGTAGATGAGCATGACGCCCTTCGGGTCGCCGGTGGATCCGGAGGTGTAGTTGATGGTGGAAAGCTTATCCCAGTTGTCGGTCGGGAAGACGACATCCTGCGGGCCGTAGCCCTTCGGCCACTTGGCCGCGAACAGGTCTTCCATCGCGGCGAACGCCGCGGCGATCTCGTCCGTGGCGGACCAGAGCAGGCTCCAGGTGTCCACGTCGACGGCGAACTTGAGTTCGGGCATCTTCCCAAGGTCCATCTGCTTGAACTTGTCCTCGTTGGTGAACAGGCCGATGCTCTCGGAATGGTTCACGAGGAACGAGGCGTTCTCGGGGGTGAAGTCGGCCAGCAGCGGGACGATGACGGTCTCGTAGGTGTTGACCGCGAGGTAAGCCATGCCCCAGCAGGCGCCGTTGCGGGCGTACAGGGCGATCTTCTCGCCCTTCTTGATGCCGAGTTTATCGAAGACGAGGTGGAATTTTTCGATCTGGGTGGCCATCTGGCCGTAGGTGTAGGACACGCCGCCGAGGGTGTTGAGGGCAGCCTTGTCCCAGTACTTGCGGGTTGCTTCCTGCAACCGCTCGAGGTAGTGAGGATATTTCTCCATTTTCGTTCTGATTGATCACACAAATTTAAGCGCCGGGCGGTTTTTTTGCAAAGCCTCGCGTGTGTATGTGGCGAATTATTCCGATATTTGGGGCGAAATCATTTTATATGTGGTGAACTATGGTCCAGAAAAAACCGATCGTCGCGCTGATCTACGACTATGACGGCACGCTCTCCCCGGGCAACATGCAGGAATTCGGATTCATCCAGGCCGTCGGCAAGACGGCCGACGAGTTCTGGCGGATGAGCGACAGCATCGCCATCGGCCAGGATGCCTCCAACGTGCTGGCGTACATGAAGCTGATGTTCGACGAGGCCCGGCGCAACGGCATCAAGCTCCGCCGGGAGGATTTCATGCGTTTCGGACAGGACATCCAGCTCTTCGACGGGGTACGCGAGTGGTTCTCCCTGATCAACCGCTACGGCGAGGAGCACGGCGTACGGATCGAGCACTACATCAATTCCTCCGGCCTCAAGGAGATCATCGAAGGCAGCCCGATCGCCCATGAGTTCAAGCACATCTTCGCCGGGACCTTCATCTACGATGCGAACGGCGAGGCCGAGTGGCCCGGCATCTCGGTGGACTACACCACCAAGACCCAGTTCCTCTTCAAGATCAGCAAGGGCATCTTCAGCGCCCGCGACAACAAGCAGGTCAACGACTCGATGGCCGAGGACAAGAAGCGGATCCCGTTCACGCACATGATCTATTTCGGCGACGGCGACACCGACGTGCCCTGCATGAAGATCGTCGGCATGTTCGGCGGCCATTCCATCGCGGTCTTCGACCCGCAGAACGAGCGCAAGAAGGCCACGGCGGCGAAGCTCAAGCGCCAGGGGCGCGTGGCGTTCGCCGTGCCGGCCGTCTACACGCAGGAGTCGGCCGCCTACCGCGTGGTCACCGCCATCATCGACAAGGTCAAGGCCGACTGGGTCCTCAGCCGGCTGGCGAAGCGCTAGCTACAGTTTCCTGAACCGGGCGGTCCAGCCGCCGCCCGGAGCCATGCGGACCGGCAGGATGTGCCGCTCCGCGGCCACGGTGACGGTCAGCGTCTGTCGGACGTAGTCCCGCGCGGCGCGGTCTGCGTTGGGTCCGTCCCGGAAGATCTCCACCTCATACCGCCCTGCCGGCAGGAAGGCGCGCAGGTCGATCTCCAGTTCGCGGGCCTCCCAGTCCGTCATCGCGCCCACGTACCAGGTATCGCCCTTGCACCGGGCGATGGCGGCATAGTCGCCGACCCGGCCGGCCAGCGCCACGGTCTCGTCCCAGACGGTCGGGACCTCCGCCATCCACTGCAGACACTCCGGCTCGGCGAGGTAGTTGGACGGGGAGTCGCAGAGCATCGTCAGCGGCGCCTCGAAGATGACGTATTCCGCCAGCTGGCGGCAGCGCGTGCCCTGGCTCATCGGCTCGCTGTTGACGGGCCGGTAGTTGCCGCGGGTGGCATTGCGCATCGCGCCCTGCGTGTAGTCCAGCGGGCCCGCGAACATGCGGATGAAGGGAATCTGGACATCGTAGGTCACCTGGTCCGTGCCGGCCGCGGCCCATTTCATCTGTTCCAGGCCGTTCACGCCCTCATGGTTGATGACGTTGGGGTAGGGGCGCTGCAGCCCGCTGGGCTTGAACGCGCCGTGGAAGTCCACGAGCAGGTGGTAGCGGGCGGCCGTCTCGGCCACGCGGGTGAAGAACTGCACCATCTGCTGGTCGTCCCGGTTCATGAAATCCACCTTGAAACCCTTGACGCCCATTTCAGAATAGTGCTTGCAGATGCCCTCGATGTCGCGGTTCATGGCCCAGTAGCCGGCCCAGAGGATGATCCCCACGCCCTTGGCTCCGGCATAATCCACGATCTCCGGCAGGTCGATCTCCGGGACGACCTGGAAGAGGTCCGCCTGGAGGTTGACCGCCCAGCCTTCGTCGAGGATCACGTATTCGATGCCGTGGGCCGCGGCGAAGTCGATATAGTACTTGTATGTCTGCGTGTTGATTCCGGCGCGGAAGTCCACGCCGTAGAGGTTCCAGTCGTTCCACCAGTCCCAGGCCACCTTGCCGGGCTTGACCCAGCTCCAGTCGGTGCCGGCCGCCGGCCGGCCCAGGACGTAGGCGAGGTCGCTGTCGAGCAGCCGGACGTCGCTCGTGGCCACGGCCACGATGCGCCAGGGGAGCACCGCGCCCGCGGGCTGCTTCGCGATGAAGTCTTCCTTGGAGCGGACGATGCCCTGGAGACGGTTGTGCCCGCCCTGGACCACTTCTTTGGGATACGGGGGATAGACGCCCCCGAGGGCCGTGCCGCCCAGGTGCTTCAGGTACATGCCCGGATAGTCCAGCAGGTCGGATTCCGTGATGTTGACCCGCCATCCGTTCCGCATGGCGAAACTGGTGGGCAGCAGGGCGATATCGTCCTTCCAGGCGCTCAGGGGGTGGATCTGGTAGTAGGTCTCGAACGAATTCAGGTACGGGTCGGCCTGCGAGTCGTGCCGGACATAGGGGACCGTGGCTTCGACGTCTTCCGCGAAGCGGAATTCGGCCTGCTCGTCGCGGACGGTGAAGCCGGCCTTCGCGCGGGAGACGAAGCGCCAGGCCACGCCGGCGTCGTAGGCGCGGAAGACAAGGTCGAAGGTCTTGTACCTGAGGGTCAGCTCGTTAAAGTGGTCCCGCACGGTCGCGCGCTTGTAGACCGGCGTGGCGAAACTGTCGTCCACGCTGCGGCGCAGCGCCTTCTCGAAGCGGACGGACCCGTCGTAGGCGGTCCCGTCCGCCAGCTGCACGGACAGCCCGGACGGGGCCATGACGGATACGCCGTCCCGGTCCAGGGTGTAGGTGATCTGCGGTCCGGCGTCCACGCCGAGGCGCAGGTGCCCGTCGGGCGAAGCGAGTTCGAAATGGCGCGGCGCGGCCGCGTACGCGGTGCCCGGCAGGAGCGCGGCACAGGTGAGCAGGAGCAGCAAAGGTCTCATGGTTCGTGGTCAGTTTTTGTAAAGATACGCAAATTAATTTATTATATTTGCATAATGGGTTTGCCCGGACAGTGGTGGCCCGCTGGGTGGACAATCCCTTGACGCTTTAACTAAACAACTGATTATGAGCAAGTACGTATGCAACATCTGCGGGTATGAGTATGACCCTGCTGTCGGTGATCCGGACAACGGCATCGCCCCCGGAACCGCATTTGAGGACCTCCCTGCGGATTGGGTGTGCCCCCTCTGCGGCGTTGGCAAGGAAGATTTCAGCGCAGCATAGCCGGATGAAGAGGATATTGACACTGCTGCTCCTGGGCCTTTCGCTGACGGCCTTTGCGCAGCAGGGATTGGTCATGCCCAGCGTGGACCCCGAAGGGGACGAGCAGGCCATCGCCCGGATGCGGGCGCGGATGGATTCGATCCGGCAGTACCGGCCCACGGTGGCCGTCGTGCTGGGCGGCGGCGGTGCCCGCGGCCTGGCGCACCTGGGCGTCCTCCGCTACATGGAGGAACTCGGCATCCCGGTCGACTTGATCGGCGGGACGAGCATGGGCGGCCTCGTGGCCGGCCTGTATTCGTTCGGCTACGGACAGCAGTACCTGGACTCCCTGGTCCGGGCGATCGACTGGACCGTGATGATGTCGGACCGCGTGCCGGACGACTACCAG